>NZ_JBPCEO010000011.1:0-165446 GCF_050971765.1 Halobacillus sp. A1-3
TTGGGATAGGTCTTGGTGAATGGTTTTGTGCATGGTTTTGTGCATGATTCGGCGAACAGTCTGAACTTTCCAGACTCTCTACTAAATCGTTACTCTCGTCATAGTAACCATCGTAGCAGTTTTTCTTCATATTTATCTCTCCTTTATTAAAATATACCTCATCCTTGTTCTTCAGGTACTCCATATAAAGTATGTAGGTTAGGTGAAACGGGGTTCATACAATCACCCATTATTTATGGAAAACAAACGTTAGCCCATGGTAAAAATTCTCCATAAAATTTTTTATTCGATTCATACATGCTCTTTTAGTTGATAAAGGAAATTTAGTTTATAAATTCTTTCATACCAATAAGCCCCTGTAAAATATATGTAATTTGTTGAAAGATGGTGAATAAAGATAGATATAACGATACACGTTATTGAATTTTCAGAATAAACAATCAAATGACAAGAAGAGATACAACCAATGGGAGAATGGCTTTCTAGCCATCATTATTTCTCAAACATTTGTAGATAACATCTTAGGTTGTTCTTGCTACCGCCTTCATTATTATCCTTGCCCTGCCTTCCAAAAAGGTGATGTATCAGGGACGGATGAGCCGACGTCTTTATCTCTGTTGCCATTTACTTATTCCTTCAGGTCTATTATTGGGTCTTACTTCCATGGAGGAACAAATATTGAGTTCATAAAGAAAGCACCCCCGCGTTATTGGCTTTCAGATGAGGAGCGATGGCTTTTGTATTGATAGATTCCGCTTCTATCAAAAGCCTAGTATGGAAGATGGCCGATTTATTCATGGCTCTTATGAAAGTGATCAACTTGGTAGCCATAGGCCTATTAGGTAAAGTAGCTTTCAAGGTGCTAACAGATTATGAAATGCAGCGTAAGGAAGGAAAAATGTCCAAAAGAAAAAGCGGTCATTTAATAATAGAAAGAAAAAAGGCTTGGGATCTCCCAAACCTTTTTAATGCCTTCATCATGTACTTTTCTAGTTTCTTGATTTCACACGTCATCTAACCTATGTTCATAGTTTATTGTAATTAGACGACTTCCCCTTAAAATTCCTCTTGAAATAACTCTTGTATGTACTTGTACACATACCTATTTTTACAAGATTAGGCTTTAATATAGTAAGCCCTGGCGACACCCGTCCATTCCAAACCAACACCAGGTACATATATTACTAGTGAGTCAGAAGAGACTACTAACTTTTGACTAAAATATATTAAGGAGTGAAAAATATGAGAAAAAACACTGGCTGTGGAAATGGTCACAAAAAATGCCCACCACTTCCAAGTAATGAAGTAGCAAAGTCTAGAAGCTTGCATACTGATACTTTCGGTGTCCCTTTCGGTGACGAAGAAAAGACAGTTGTCCTTCAAGATGTTTTCATTCAATCTCTTACAGAAGTAGATTTTTATCTGCCAACTTATGCAAGAGCAATTAAAAACATCGAGAAAAACGTGTTCTTAACTCAATGTAAAGCGATCCCTGTTCCTGGCTTTCCTTGTAAAGTCAAACTTTTCGTAGAAGGATTTGTACACAAAAACATTCAATATGTTGAAGAAGGTTTCGGTAATGTAAAAGATTTCAGCATTGATATTCCATTCAAAGCCTACGATCTAGTAAAACTTGACAAACCAGTTAAATTCCCATTTGGTACTGAATACAGTGTCAAAGACAATGTTCTTCAATACAGAGAGCTGGCGAAAGATGGTATGGGGGCCGACCGCTGTGAGTTTGGTTCATTAACATGGGAAATCAATAATGAGCCGATTGAGTGCAAACTCCTTGCACACGCAGTTAACCAATTAGACATTGTTCACAACTTTGATAACTGGGGACGTTTTAACAAGATCACAGAAAAAATGGACATCACGCTTGTTCTTAAACTAACTCAAAAGCAGCAAAAAAACGGCAAAAAGAAAAACAGACACAAAGACCACGACAAACGTAATAAACCACCAGTTAATTCTAGTAATGAATACTCTTCTTATGAAACAACTGAATCTTATCCTGAAACGTCTATGGACAGATTCAGAAGAAGCATTGGTCGGTAAGCAATAAAACAATAGGTGTCTCTTTAGATTAAGAGACACCTATTATCTTTTACTTGAGCCCTTGTTTAGGAATAACAATGAATATATTGCTCTTGTAATAGATCTATACATAATTGAACATTTCCTTGAACTAAAAATTCTTGAGCATTACAATGTACATCTAACTCATTATGCCAAACAAAGTGGATCGATTGTAATTGTTCTTCAATAGGTTTCGCAAAGCTTTGGTGATGTTCATAGTGAACACTTTCTTCTTGCTCATCTTTAAAGGCATATTCTTTTTGGCTTTTATGGGAGTGTATCGGTTCCTTGAGCCACTTTATACCGACAATTTGATCCCAATAAACAGGACATTTCAGAGAATGGAATGTGCGTTCAGATGTATCACTTACATATTCAATATCTGCTAGGAGTACCCCGCTTAAGAACGCAGTGGAGGATTTTGAAAGCACTTGGACTTTTAAGGACTGGAGGTTCCATTCGATTTTTGTTACCTCTTGAATCCCCTCTATGAGTTTGACCGATTCCATGATATCAATATCAACGTTGAGCCTTGAGAGTAAAACCGGAAGTTTAACTAAAAGGGGATCTTCTTCTTGTTCTTTCTCTTTCTTATCTAAAGGGGCTTTTGCATCTACAATATCCTTTAGTTCTGCTAAAACTTCGTTACTAGAGCTGCACATTTTTTCGTGTAAGATATCAGAAAATTTTTCCGATAGTGGCCGAGACTGTTCCAAATAATCCATTGGATCAATATCTTCTTCATCTAGTGAAGGAGACTCGTATGGTTCAGAAGAGGATTCATCTAGTTCGATGGACGAATCTTCTAATCCTTCGAATTTGAAAGAAGAAGATTCACTTTGTTCCATTGAGGCATCCTCTAATTTATCGATTTGGAAGGAAGAAGATTCATGTTGTTCTTCATAACCATCCTCTAATTCATCAATCTCGAAGGAAGAAGATTCGTTTAACATGGTAGAAATGTCACTATAAATGGCATCTTTTTCCTGATGTGAAAAATCCTTTTCATGTACGTCTTCCTTTACTTCCAATCGATCAACCGATTCTTCCACAATGGATTCAGCCAGGTCCATTTCCTTTTGAGAAATATAGTGGTTTTTAAATCCGTCATATTGGCTTGAAGAACTCTCAATAGAGGTAAGGATGTCTGATAATATTAAAAAATCACCTTCACCATCATAAGCATCGTCTTGTGTATAGATTTTTTCATCTTCAAATAAATCTTCTTCTTGGATCCAGTTAATAAGGTTAGAAGAAGTGTCCTCATCTTCGTCCCTAGAAGACCATTTATTAATAGGCACAATTTCATTATACATGGACGCTTCAGATGAGGATTCATCTAACATAGAAAGAAACTCTTTTAAAAGCGAACCACTTTGGACTTTATCATTTGGATTTTTTCTTTCATCGAAAAATGATTCCTCATCAAAATTAAACTTATCTTCTTGATAATGAGCAGAACTTTCGGCTTTCAGACTAGAGGAATTTTCTTTACGTTTGGAGGATTTACGCTTCCTAAACTCATGAGAATCATCTCTTTTTTTGGAGTCTGCCTTTTTATTGTCTCGCTTTGAGTTCGCAGATGAATGTTGAGTAGATATTTCTTGATTATAGACCTCAGGTGGGGGAGTGATCACAGGGTGAGAACTTATGTCCCCGTTCATAAGAGGTGTATAGATAGTATTTTTTTTGGAGTTGCCCTTTTTGTTATTCATTTGTTTTTTAGGATGGGTGGAGTGATGAGATTCGGCAAGGTTATCATTCTTAGAATGGTTTGATCCAGATGGGCGTGCGCGTTTGGATCGATGCCGATTATTCCAATGCTTCTGAATGAATGTGTTTTTTTCACTCTTCATATACCCTAGAAAGGTGCTGCTTTTCTAGCATCCTTCCCAACCCCCTCCTTCTTATATTTTTTCCAACCTTATTAGTCACATGATTCCGAATAAGAGTCCTTTTCACAGTAATCATTTGTCGTTGAAGCCACCCGTATTTGTTGATTTTGTAAAACTTTCAAGCGGATATCAAGAACCATTTTTTCTTCCACTTTAGTAAAGTATCCTTCATTAAACGGGGCATCTCCTGGAAGGGGCATACGATCCAAGGCTTCATCCCATTCAATAATGCTGCTCGAAATCAGCTCGCAAAAAGGAAGCTCATTATAGAATTGGCGGCTCTCCTGGTGGAATTGGGAAAGGTCACTTGTTAGCAGCTGGTCTTTCTCAGGGAATCCAGACGGTAAGGATTTCGTCACGGCAAAATCAAACTCTTCCCGATTGTTGATTTTCGGCTGGACCGGATATGATAAGAAGTCTTTAATTTCCGTGACACATTCAAATGGAATGTCTACTGTAAAAGAGTGCAAATCAGAAGCTACGGATTTTGATGTACTTTGATCGATTTCAGGACTAGGACTTGCATATTGGATATTTTTACGTACAAATCCTTTAATAAATAATTTGTGAGTTGGAAGCAGCAATCTGCATTGAGTCAAATTGACTCGTTTTTTAATGTCTTTAATTTCTAATACTGGTTCAGGGAAGGTGATGGTTTCATCTAAATTTAATTGCAGGTCAAGTTCCGCTAATACAACAGGAACTTTAGAGTAAATTTTTCCGAGACTTACTTTGGGTTTAATCGCTTTGTTCTCACAATTGTGTAAGTTTGATGTCACTTTACAATCATAGTTATTGAAACCCTTATTCATATCAGTCATTTGATTTCCTCCTAAGCAAATATACTTCATCGTATGTGGGAGGAATGACTATGTTTGGGCGAAAGTCTGAATTCTAGGTTTGAATATGGGTGTTAGCCCTTGTGGAGAAAGGGATTCCCGGGTAAGAATTTTTATTTAAGGGGGTTAGATTTTGTACGAAGACAGCCGGAGAGTTCACTCCCTTTCAGAGGACGAATCAGAAGCCACACCACCTATCCTTATTCCCATGGAGTGTGTCGATACCTCCTCTACCATAGCTTCCTTTAATAATAACTTTGCTACAGGGATAATTTTTCTATGACTTGTCCATTAGTTGACACGAAAAGGAGAGTTCCACGTCTCTTGGTCAATCATTTTATTTCTTAATATAGAAGAAAAATTTAAAATGACCAAAGGTGTTCTTTTGAATACGTTATAAATATGTACAAAAACATAACCGACCACTATACATAAATAGTGGTGATTATGTTTCTACGACTTTAAGCAGTGCCGGTGTCGTTGTTAACTTCAACCAGCTGCTCTTGAAGCACTCTGATCCTGAAGGTAAGGGTCATTTTCTCAACCATGTGGTGGAAATATCCTTCATCGATAGGACTGTCATCGCCATATCCACTGTTTATAGATTGACGATCTGTGGCTTCATCCCATTCAATAATGTCATGAGATACGAGTTCACAGAATGGCAGGTCGTTATAAAACCCTGTACTTGCTTGGTGGAACTGTGAGATGTCACTGGATAAAAACTTATCTTTTTCAGGGAAGCCTTTACCTAGATCTTGAGCTCTGAAGAAATCGAATTCACTTCTAGTATTGGTTACAGGCAAGATTGCATCTACATCTAACGTAACCTGTGTGAAGCATTTAAATGGTATCTTCACTGTCAATGACTTCAACTCAGCTGATACGCATTCACCTTTTGAATTATGACAAGGAGATGCGTATTGAATGTTTTTACGTACATACCCCTCAAGGAACAATGGAAAAGGTCCTACTGAGGACGGATCCGTTGGTCTTGCCACTCGAGTCATAAGACGACATTGAGTAATAATAACTCTTTTCTTAATATCTTTGATTTCCATAACTGGATGAGGGAATTTGATATCAGCAACTAGATGAGTCGTAACATCATAGGTCCCCAATTTTACAGGCACTCTGATTTGACGGGTATCCGTTATGGCTGTTTCAGCATCTCGATTGCTCATGCACTGTTCAACTGAAGCAGACATACTAAGGTCTACACAGTCATGATGATTATCTTTTTTCATCAATTTTTTCCTCCTTTTGTTTTAACCTCACTGTATTTTATGCATACCTGTCTACCATGCATGGTTGAATGTATCAGTATAAACGTGGATTTTAATGAGAAGTTTAAAAGAATGTCCACTTATAGACTAGATTCCATTCAACCGGCACAGCTAATAAAAAGTTTTTATTGGTACTTGCACACCCTCCCGCCCAATTCGCATAGGCTAGACCATCAGGAGGTCGATCAACATGTTAAAAAACAATATTTTTGCTGTGGATGTCGGAAACAGCTGGTATAAGGTCATCGCTTCTGACGATGGGGAATTACTTGAATACCAGCTACCAAACGCTATTGCTTTATTTGATGAAGAATTTTATGAAAAACCCTACGATGAAGAAGATGTTGACTTTGAAGAAAATCTCATTGTTGAAATTAAAAGTCCGACCGTAGTTGACAGACGTGAAATTTATTACATCGGTAAAGCTGCTATGAAACAAAGGAATGTCAGTCTCACCTCTTTTAATAATCAAAAAATCGATGAAGAACGCACTTATATTCTTTTACACTCGATAGCCGCATATCATGCCCTTCTCTCCCATCCATCAGAAGCAGAAATTGATTACCATATTGATCAATTGGCTGTATCCCTCCCGACTACACAATATAAGGAGAAGAAAGAAGTCTTCAAAGAACGCTTGAAAGGCGTTCATACTGTTATTTTTCATAAAGTTCCCGGCATTCAAGAACCAAAAGAAGTGGCAGTAAAAATTCATATTGATGATGTCATTGTTGGTGCTGAGGGAGCCCTTGCCTATTTAAGCCTCACACGTGATCCTGAGACTCTGAATATTAACAACGATTCACTAGTCAATGACTCACGCAAAGGAATTATTATTGGAGACTTAGGTGGAGATTCGGTTGACTTTGTCGGAATCAAAAACAACAAACCAGTCGCCTCCATTGAAGGAGAGCAGTTTGGCATCAATCTATTTCTAGATAACATCATTCAAAAAGTGAGCAAGAATGAGCTCTACAAATTTAATTCAAGGTCAGAGCTTGAAGAAAAATTAGCGGCAGGCCAGTCCGAATGGTATGTGGAGCCCTTTGCCGGTGTGAAGAAAGATATAAGTAAATACATTATCCCTCAACTCAAATCTATGGCCATCAAATACCTTGAACATTTTGATCGAGTGAGGAGCAGTTCAAACGAGATTAACGGAGCCGTACGCTATATTGCCGTCGGTGGTGCAGCAGATATTGCGCAAAGACAAATCAAAGAAGCTGCCGTTAAGTGGAGTGAACGAGGCAGACCTATTGAGTTAATATTTCCTGAGGATATGGCCAAACTGAATGTTCAAGGGCTGGTGATCCTTGCTAAAATGAATTTACTCAAGAAAGATAAGATCAATCACAATGATTATGTATTGGCAAAAAGCTAAAGGGTGAAAATAATGTCAAGAATATACAGTGATTATTTTAATCAAACTGTTTTAACTATTCCTGACACATTCATTGATGTAAAAACTGGCGAAACTCATCATGTATCTCCTAAAATCAATGAAGAAATTGAGTACCATTCCATGAATAATACACTGCAGCACCTCATCTTTTCTGCTCTTCATAGCTACTTTCAACAGAAGCAAACAAACAACGAAAGTACAAATGATTTACTACTTGAATTACTAGAAATCAAAAAAATGTTGAATCATGGAAACAGGAATAGTTCCTCAGTCAGGAACAAACCGATTGAAAATTCAGTCACGTCTGAAAAAGTGGATCTGAAAGAGATCGAGGATCTTCTTGAAGCATTTGGGGGATAAGAAGCTTATGTATAGAAGGTAGGCCTAACCAATTAGGTTTACCTTCTATTCTGATTTTCTCAGAGTGAATCGACATGGATTAGTGCTTCTGAGCATTTTTACAAATGTACGGCTGGCAAGCAAGTTACTGCACAGAAACAGGATAGATCAACGTTAATACAAATTCCAGTGCCTACTAAGTCATCCATATCCTTGTGGTCTATTTGGCCGCAAGCTGAGTGATCATGTTTGCTGTGGCATTTTCCATCTCTATCCTTTTTAGGTTTCAGATCTGATTTAAACACAAGTAATTCAAGAACCGCACATTTCTTATCGATATCTTTGACTTTGAAAATGAACGTGTTCACACATTTGAATTTTGTCTTCTTCGAGTGGCAAGTGTATGTCGTGACTCCAGTACCTTTATAAGGATCACATCCACAATATAAAATGACTGGAATGGTGTTTTTCTTTACTTTTTTCTTTTCCCCTAACAAGTCTTCGATCGACTGTTTACAGGATGTATGGCAGTGGTTATCCTTTTCAGCTTTCTTTTGTGCAATTAGAATTGCTTCTAATACATCTTCTACACAGTTTTTATAGTGTTTGAACTTTTTATCGTCTTTTTTATTATCATCTTTCTTTTTATGTCCGCAGCAATTTTTCTCATGATCTTTTTTCCAGTCGTAATCAGAATCATAACTATCATAACTGTCATAACTTTCGCTTAGATAATCATTAAAACTCAATTTTTTCACTCCTCCATTTATTGGCTCACCACATTATACGTTGAAGAGTGAATCTTGCTTAATAAGAACGCCCAGAAATGGAGGATAAAGAATTCTAGGTTGTCCTAGTGTTTCACCAGTCTAAAAGCTTATAGAAAAAATATAAGTGCATTGATCTAGCTAAAAATATTGCTAATTTTTCTAAATTTCTTCACTTCTTTCACAGTTCTTTTTTGATAATTTATCTGATGGGATAAAAGTTTACTATAATCGTTTTGAGATTCTTCTATTTCTAATCTGTATTCTGTTTTTACATGCCATTTCATTTGTGGATACCCCATTAAACAGTTTTAAACTATTACAATTACCCTTTGGAAGAATCAAACAGGTTCCTGCAAGTTCACAGGACCAAATCCTCACCTTTATTTTTAAAATGGTGCTTTTCTTACTATTTTATCTATCACTAAGGAGAAAAAACTAGGTGCATAAATTATAAATATTCTGTTATAAGAAACCAAACCAATAACTTACAACTCTACCTCTTTACAGGCGAAAATTACCATGGTTAGTTCTCAGGTCACCTATGTTAGAATTCGCGATAGATAAAAATACTTAGGGGTACAATAATGGAATATCTTTGCTTTCTCGCAAGCTTAATTGCTGTCATAGGTATATCCTTTGTAGCTAACAAAAGGAATAACATATTGGTAGGAAACCACACCTCTCAAAAAACCATCCAATCTGCTCAGACAAGATTTTTCCTATTATCAGCTGTCGCAGAAATAATTCCTATTCTGCTGATTGTAGTAGCGTTTGCAAATTTACAGTCGAGCACAACTTCTATTCATATGTACATAACCATTGTAATGATCGTGTTTATTTGGTTTATTGGTCTCGTAAAAATGTGGTTGAATGGACAAGAAAGTATCCAACATGTTTCTGCTGAATACAAACAACAAGTAAAAGGTTCTGCTATTATTTCAATAGCCTTTTTGAGCGGTATTCCTGTGGCATCCATCTTTATGCTGTTAAATCTATCATAATTACCACAAAGAGCTTGGGTTTTCCAAGCTCTTTGTGTCCTTTCTTAGCTTCGTATCTTGTCATGGATTAAATCTCCCATCACCCATTAATATATGAATATAAATACCCCTTTTTATACATTAAATCCCAACCTACTACTACAAACTAATTGTTTATAAGTGGAATTAAAGTTTAAAAAAACCATTATTAGCAATCTCTTTCACTAATTGTCAGAATAATGTAATTTGTCTTAATCTATTGAATTCAAATAAAGCTTATGTATAATGATACACGTGATTGAATTTTCAGAATAGACAATCATAAAGACAAGGAGAGATTCGACTAATGGAAGAATTGCTATCAAGCATTATTGACTTTTCTAATAACATCCTTTGGGGATACGTCCTCATTGCAGGATTGTTGGGAATTGGGATTTACTTCACGATTGTATCTCGATTTGTACAGTTCAGGTTTATTGGAGAAATGATTCGTGTGTTGGGTGAAAAACCTCAATTCAAAAATGGAAAGAAAAATATATCACCTTTTAAATCCTTCTGTGTAGGTGCTGCCACACGTATCGGTACAGGGAACCTGGCCGGGGTCGCAGTAGCTATCACACTCGGAGGACCTGGTGCCGTATTTTGGATGTGGATTGTAGCCCTCCTTGGAGGCGCGACAGCATTCATCGAGAGTACGCTGGCTCAGGTTTATAAAATTAAAGATGCAAAAGCATTTCGCGGCGGTCCAGCTTATTATATTGAAAAAGGTCTAAAAGCTAGATGGCTGGGGATTGTTTTTGCTGTACTTATTGCAGTGACATTTGGACTTATTTTCAACTCTGTTCAAAGTAATACAATTGCTTTGGCTTTTGAAAATGCTTTCGGCGTCAATCGTTTAGTAATAGGTTTCATTATTACAGCCCTTACAGGTCTAGTAATTTTTGGAGGGGTGCACAGAATTGCCAATCTATCTAGTGTCATCGTTCCGGTTATGGCTGTGCTTTATCTATTAATTGCAACAGTTGTATTGATTATTAATATTGGAGAATTGCCTTCTGTTATCGGGTTGATTGTCGGCCATGCCTTGGGATTCGAACAGGCTGTCGGCGGAGCGATTGGTGCAGCGATTTTGAATGGTGTAAAACGCGGGTTGTTTTCTAACGAAGCTGGTATGGGTAGTGCGCCAAACGCAGCTGCGACATCTACGACTTCACACCCGGCAAAACAAGGACTTATTCAATCACTAGGAGTATTTGTAGATACGATTTTAGTATGTTCTTCAACAGCGTTCATTATATTGCTTGCACCTGGTTTTCGCTCAGGTGACGTATCAGGAATTGAATTATTGCAAAACTCTCTGAATTCACATATTGGTGGATGGGCAGGCATCTTTATTTCCATTGCGATTTTATTATTCGCTTTCAGTTCTATCATTGGATCTTATTACTATGGAGAAACCAATATCGAGTTCATTAAAGAAAGCAAACCAGCGTTACTCGCATTCCGTATAGGAACTATGGCGTTTGTACTGATTGGTTCCGTATCTAGCTTAAGCCTAGTATGGAAAATGGCCGACTTGTTCATGGCACTCATGACCGTGATTAACTTGATTGCCATTGGTTTATTAGGCAAAGTTGCCTTCAAGGTGTTGAAGGATTACGAAGCACAGCGTAAGGCAGGAAAAGATCCTGTATTTAAACCGTCTGAATTAGGAATAGAGGATACCGAAGCATGGGAGGAAGAGAAAGAAGAAGAAAAGAAAGCCGTTATATAATACAAAGTAAAAGAGCCTGGAAATCCAGGCTCTTTTTGTATGAAAATCTGTCACCAATTCTCAATATCTTCTTCACAGTTTCTCCAGAAATTAGACGTAAACTATAAGTATAGAAAGCAAAGGAGCTGATAGACATGAGAAAGCTATTTATTGGAGCTTTAGCATTGGGATTAGTGGCTACTGGCGGGGTGACCAGTGTGTATGCTTATAGCAACCAGGGAGAGATCCCATCTGGAAACGTAGAGCAAATGATGGACATGAATGACATGCACCAAATGATGCAGGGTCCTAACGGTTTCATTAATTTTGGACAAATGAAAAACATAATGGAAGATATGCATCCTGATTTGACCAAACAGGAGATTAAGGAAATGTATGGGACGATGCATGGCACAAATGGTGCAGAACCTAGTGCAAACTTCGAAAATTGCATGCATGAATAGCAAATCGTAAAAGCTGTCCTAAGGGTGAATCATTCCTTTTAGGGCAGCTTTTATGTTCGAGTTTTATTTAGGATTCGTCAGCAATTGTTGGAGTTGAGTAATATCCTGCATGTGCTCATCCCGAAACTGGGTAAAAAGCTGCCTTGCTTCAGGGTTCGTAATTTCCATCAAGTACTTGTTGTATAACATTTGGTTTTTCATTTCTACCTCTATGATCTCGTTCAGTTTATCAAATTTGTTCATCTTTTACCCTCCCACTTAAACAATTCCATATCCCCTCATCTTTTCTGACAGCATACTTTGGCGAGTACGCGACGCCATTTCCATCCCTTGATATACTTTTTGAAGTTGAGGATCAGTCATTTCTTTCTGTAATTCTGCAAATTTATTAGCAAGCATCTGTTCCTGATATAGTAATTCTTTAAAAGCATTATTCATTATTTCCTGTTGAGTAAGCACATGGATCACCTTTCCGCATTTAATTAGAGTTTTTATTTAACAGAATAATAAAATTCTCCATCCGGACTTATAGTAGCTAAATACGTAGCTTTAATATTGGGAACTCCTTTTTGGTTTAACTGTGTCATTAGCCATTCTTCGGTGAGGTCTAACTTTTTTAGATTCGCTTGATCAATTCTTCCATTATTAATTAATATCGTCGGCACCCCTCCCGGTGGTACTGGAATCTGAAAATCACTTGGAGTTGGCGGCGTGTGTCCAGATTTCTTCACAATACTTAAATGCCCGCTTGATTCCAATATAACTTCATCGACTTCCTTAAGATCAGGTGCTTCCGCAAGCCTCATCTCTGCAAGAAGCAAGTCTGTATTAAAAAAAGTTTTTTTCATGTTCTTTACATTCAGCTTTCCTTTCTTCACAAGTACGGTCGGCTCTCTCCTGATTAAAGAAGCAAATCGAGAGCTTCTTACACTAAGCCACGCAACTACAAAATGCCAAAAATAGAGAGTCGCTGTCGCAAGTACAGTGGTTGAAAATAGAATTTTCCCATCCAGCAATGGAGCTACTGCCAGAGCTCCCAACATCCATAGAAATACAAAATCAAATGCAGTGAATTGACCTGCCGCACGCTTTAAAAGGAAGCGGCTCATGAAATAGATCATCAACACGGACACAATGGTCCTTAACGCAAAACCACCTAGTGACAGATCCTCGGTTGATTGGAAAACTTCAGCAAGTTGGTTCATGTCGCTCTCACACTGACGTGGATGTTTCCACTTGGTTCTATCGTTGCCAGTAGAATCTGTTTGATAGAATATCCTTTTTTGGAGATTTCCTGCTCAAGCCAGCTTTCCTTCAACCCAAGAGTGTTCAGGTGATCCTGTTTTACTTTCCCCTCATAGATGAGAACGGCCCCCGATCCAGACGGTTGTTCAGGAAGCTTCATCATCTTCCTTGTTACGGGAGACGACTGCGGTGTTTTGACCACGCTGAGTTCTCCCATCGGCTCCAATACAGCTGTAGATACTTCCGATATATGATGGGCCTTTTTCAAACGCAGCTGTGCTAATAAATCTCCCATAGTCATATGCACCTTTTTTAAATTTTTTTGAAGGATTTGTCCATTCTTCACTAAGATTTTTGGACTGGTCCCTACCCAAACTGGAAATTTAAAGTCGAGCCACGAAAGTAATAAACTAAGCGAATAAGCTGCTGATATAATTATCAGTGCTGCCACAAGCGAAGACTCAGGATTCACCATTCGCGATGTGGCTACATGGGCCATACCAGCATGAGTGATAAAATTGAACGCCGAAACTATTCCCACCTGCCGGGGGCCCATCAACCGAGTCATCATTAACAAGCTGAAGTAAAGGATTGTCACTCTTAAGAAAATCTCTAAAGAACCTAAAGAAGAACCGCCATTCCATAATAGATTCCAATCCATATTTGACCCCTCCGCTCTATACATTGCTCTACTATTAGTATTTTTTTATAGGGAATTTTTATACAAACTAAGAAAGAAAAGCCTTACAAATGGTCACTGCACTTTTGATATCTCTCTTCTATTGATTTTAATTCTTCAAATTCTTCCTTATTAGCCTTTCCCATCATGGGACCAATTAAATAATGGAAAGTAGGACCCCCTCAGGCCCTATTCTGTCTATTTACTCTTCACTTCACATCAAAATTTCTTCTCCTAATTATAAGCCTTTTATTCACTTCTCCCCTTCTTGTAATCAGCCATAACCTCTATGTTTTGTTTACACATACATCCCCTCGTATTTAAATACCTCCACTTGTGAACTAAATCACAATATTATGGATCAATCCACCACATCCTTACAACTTGAAGTCATTTATGCTTTAAGCGTAGAGAACAAATTTAATAATTTAAAGGAGGTTTCACGATGGCATACACAATGAACGTCACATCAGAAATAGGCACATTGAAAACCGTCTTACTTCATAGGCCAGGCAAAGAAGTCGAAAACCTCATTCCAGAATACATGCAGCGTCTTCTTTTTGACGACATTCCTTTTTTACCAGCGATACAAAAAGAACACGATTATTTTGCAGAAGTGCTAAGGAATCGCGGCATTGAGGTTCTATATCTTGATCAGCTAATAACAGAATCGCTCCATAATGACGAACTGAAGGAACAATTCGTCGAACAGATTCTTGTAGAGAGTAAAGCTAACGTCAATGGTGCATACAAAAATTTGAAAGAATACCTGTTAAAGTTTCCTACCGATGAAATGGTTAGAAAAGTGATGGCGGGAGTCTTAAAAACAGAGATGGAGGAAGAGAAGAAAACACATCTCTACGAACTCATGGCTGATCACTATCCTTTCTATTTAGACCCGATGCCTAACTTATATTTCACACGAGATCCAGCTGCTGTCATCGGCGAAGGTGTATCTATCAACCGAATGAGAGAAGGAGCTAGACGTAGAGAATCCTTATTTATGGAATATATCATGAAATACCATCCACGATTTGAGGGACAAGATATACCAACATGGTTCCATCGTGATGAACACTTCCCAATTGAAGGAGGAGACCAATTAGTTTTAAGCAAAGAAGTCGTTGCTATCGGAGTCAGCTCCCGGTCCTCTGCAAAAGCTATTGAGAAATTAGCGGTTCAGTTGTTTGACCACCCTTCAACCATTAAAAAAGTGGTGGCCGTTGAAATTCCTAAATCAAGAGCATTTATGCACCTCGATACTGTGTTTACAATGGTTGATTACGATAAATTCACTATACACCCTGCCATTCAAGGTCCTGATGGAGATATGAGAATTTTCATTTTAGAAAAAGGTGAAGAACCAGGACGGGTTAAAATCAGTGAAAGAAACAACTTAACTGAAACATTAAAAGAAGTGCTCGGACTAGAACACATTACGCTCATTCCTTGTGGAGGCGGTGACCAGATTGCCGCTGCCAGAGAGCAATGGAATGATGGTTCAAACACATTAGCCATTGCCCCAGGGGTCGTTGTCACCTATGACCGTAACTACGTATCTAACGAAATGCTTCGCAAAAACGGTGTGGAGGTAATTGAAGTTTTGAGCTCTGAATTATCAAGAGGACGTGGTGGCCCCCGCTGCATGAGCATGCCGATTGTAAGGGAAGACATCCATTAATATACAGGAGGAATGAACAATGACGACTTTAGAGAGAAATACAATTCAGCTAACTGGTAGAAGCTTTTTAGCTCTTAAAGATTTCACGGAAGAAGAAATAAATTATTTAATTTCCTTGGCAGAAGAATTGAAAGCACAAAAGAAAGCACACATTCCGCACCGCTATCTCGAAGGTCAAAACATTGCCTTGCTGTTTAAGAAACCATCTACTCGGACAAGGTGTGCATTCACAGTTGCCTGTACCGACCTTGGCGCTCACCCTGAATATCTTGGTAAAAACGATATCCAATTCGGCAAAAAAGAATCTGTGCGTGATACTGCAATCGTCCTTGGTCGGATGTTTGATGGAATTGAATTTAGAGGGTTCAGTCATGAGCTAGTTGAACAACTGGCTGAACACTCAGGGGTGCCTGTATGGAATGGTTTAACAGATTTATATCATCCCACTCAAATTCTAGCAGACTTCCTTACAATTAAAGAACAGATTGGCCATTTAAAAGGAGTTAAACTTGTTTTTGTTGGAGATGGACGGAACAACGTTGCGAACAGTCTTTTGATAGGGGGAGCTAAAGTTGGTATGGATGTTAGAATCTGTACTCCAAAAGCTCTATTTCCTTCAAAAGACATGATTGACCTAGCCGAAAATGCTGCAAAAGAGACAAATGGACGTATCATGATTACCGATAACATTGATAAAGCCGTCCATGGAGCAGATGTCATCTATACGGATGTTTGGGTTTCTATGGGGGAAGAAGAACAATTTGAAGAGCGTATTAACCAGCTCCTTCCCTACCAGGTCAACCGGAATATGATTGAAAAAACAATGAATGAAAGCGTCATGTTCTTGCACTGTCTGCCTGCTTTTCACGATTTAGATACGCAAGTAGGAAAAGAAATACATGAAAAATTCGGACTGACAGAAATGGAAGTTACCGATGAAATATTTCAAAGCAAACATTCCTTTGTGTTTGATCAAGCAGAAAATCGAATGCATACGATTAAGGCAGTCATGACCGCAACTAACAGCAGAAACTAAGGAAGGGGGCTCCCCCCTTCCCTTCATTCTATTAAATGAGGTGAACCAAATGGGATCTCCAAAAAAACTAGGACTGTTTTCATTGATTGCAATTGTTGTGGGCTCCATGATCGGCGGCGGCGCCTTTAACCTGACAAGCGACATGGCAGCAGGAGCAAATGCAGGAGCTATATTAATCGGATGGATGATAACAGGAATCGGCATCATTGCCCTTGGACTTTCTTTTCAAAACCTGACGATGAGAAAGCCTGAGCTCGAAGGCGGAGTTTATAGTTACGCCAAAGCTGGGTTCGGCAGTTTTATGGGTTTCAATAGCGCTTTCGGGTATTGGTTGTCAGCTTGGCTCGGAAATGTAGCGTATGCGACGTTACTATTCAGCTCTATCGGCTACTTCTTCCCAGTTTTTGAAGGGGGGCAAAATATCGCTGCCATTATCGGTGCCTCCCTCATGCTATGGCTTGTCCACGCTTTGATATTGAAAGGGGTGCACTCTGCTGCATTAGTTAATATGATTACTACGGTAGCAAAATTAATTCCCGTTTTTCTATTCATTGTAATCATGATTTTCGCCTTCAACATCGACCAATTCACCCAGGATTTCTGGGGTAGTGGCACGACTTTTACATGGGGAGCAGTTAAAGATCAAGTTGCAAGTACCATGCTTGTTACATTGTGGGTCTTCATAGGTGTAGAAGGGGCCGTCGTTTTATCCGGAAGGGCAAAAAATAAAAGAGATGTCGGGCGCGCGACTGTTATTGGTCTAGTAGGAACTTTAATCATCTATGTATTAATTTCCCTTCTTTCCATTGGAGCAATGGCCCGTACTGATCTTGCTGGTTTGCCTAGCCCTTCTATGGCCTATGTACTAGAATCCGTAGTTGGAAATTGGGGAGCTACTTTTATAAATATCGGGCTTATCATATCCGTCCTCGGGGCTTGGCTCGGATGGACTTTATTGGCATCAGAGATCCCATATGTTGCCGCTAAAGATGGAGTATTTCCAAAGTGGTTTGCCAAAGTCAATAAAAACCAGGCCCCTGTCAACTCTTTATGGTTAACAAACGGTTTGATTCAACTATTTCTGTTAACATTTATAATTTCTGAACAGGCTTATATATTTGCTTTCTCTTTGGCCTCTTCAGCCATCTTACTGCCCTATCTATTTACAGCGCTGTACCAATTCAAGCTTGCAAGATCGGGTGAAGGATATGAAGTGAATGAAAGCCGCAAAAAAGACCTTGTACTCGGAACAGTCTCAAGCTTCTATGCGATTTGGCTAGTCTATGCTGCCGGTATGAACTATCTACTGCTTGTTATGATTTTGTACGCACCAGGTATTCTCCTTTACATCGCTGTGCAAAAAGAAGCACACAAACATAAATGGTTTGGCAGAGCAGAGTTTGTTACCGCTTTATCTATTGGTCTCTTAGCGTTTTGGGCTGTCATTAAATTGTTCACGGGTTCTATTACCTTCTAAGGAGGCGGCATTCTTATGAAACGAAAAAAAATTGTAATTGCTCTTGGTGGAAACGCCATCCAATCGAAAGACCCATCCGCTGAAGCTCAGCAAAAAGCAATACGAAAAACAGTTGAACAAATCGTTGCCATCATTGAAGCAGGGTATGACGTGATTATCACTCATGGGAATGGCCCACAAGTAGGAAACCTTATGCTTCAGCAAAAAGCAACCCATTCTAATGCGACTCCTGCGATGCCTTTAGATACGTGTGGGGCTATGACCCAAGGAATGTTAGGGTATTGGCTGCAAAATGCGATTAGAGAAGGTTTAGAGGAAAAAGGAATTCATAAACCAGTAGGATCAGTGATTACTCAGGTAGAAGTTTCTAAAAATGATCCAGCCTTTACTCACCCATCTAAACCAATTGGACCTTTTTATAAAAGAGAAGAAGCTCACCAGTTAATGAAGGACAACCAAGTATTGTTCGTAGAAGATGCTGGAAGAGGTTGGAGGAGAGTCGTTCCTTCTCCAAAACCTATTCACATTGTCGAGCATCAGATGATTCAACAACTTATACAGGCGGGAAATGTGGTTATTGCTGTTGGAGGAGGCGGGATCCCTGTTACTAAAATAGGCGATCATTATCACGGAGTGGAAGCAGTTATTGACAAAGATTTTGCTTCTGAAAAACTAGCAGAGTCCATTGAAGCTGATATTTTCCTAGTGCTTACGAATGTCAGCCATGTGAGCCTTAACTATAACCAATCTAATGCTGAGCCAATTAACGAGGTAACTACAGAAGCCCTGAAAAAGTGGGCTGCTGACGGGCAGTTTGCTCCCGGAAGTATGCTGCCAAAAGTAGAAGCTGCTGTAGAGTTTGTTGAAAGTAAAGCTGGAAGAAAATCGATTATTACTTCATTAGACTTTGCTTTAGAAGCATTAGAGGGAAAAACAGGTACTCATATATCATGTACACCCTCTTCGGTGACAATATAGTATCTAAAAAAGGCATCATTGATGAGTGATGCCTTTTTTGTTGAAGTTTTGCCACAAATCTATCCAGATTTCCAAATTCATAGAATGTGGGATGGATTATAATGGAGATGGAAGGGTGTGACTCATATGAAAGTAACCGATCTGAAGAATACGATTGAAACGCTAGTTAAATTCCCCTTATTCTCTAAATCTACACCGATGCAGCTTAATGATGTCATTTACCATTTGTATCAAAGAAAATACAAAAAAGGGCAAGTTCTGTTTACAGAAGGAGATCCGCGTGAGCGTATTTATTTTTTAATCAACGGCTACATTAGATTAGAGCGCACAAACAAGAATGGAGCAAATGGCTATGGAGACTATTTGAAGCCTTATACTCTTTTTCCTTATCACGGCATGTTTAAAGCAGATGACTATCATTATACTGCTACGGCGCTTACTGATGTAGAACTTTACTATATTCCGACGGTTTACTTCGAAAAAATGGTCATGCAAAACAATGAGCAAATGTTACACATCATACACGCATTATCTTCCATCCTTGAACATCACGAAAACCGACTGCAATATACAACAACCTCTCATGCTACAGAACGCGTGAAAAGCGTCTTAACTTATCTCATGGACGAACTTGGTGAATCGGAAAAAACGTGGATTACCATCCCTTGCCCTATGACCACAACAGATATTGCCCATCTAGCAGGGACGTCACGTGAAACCGTTAGTCATGTTATCAGTGATTATAGAAAACAAGGGGTGCTAACTTTTAAAAATAAATCTATTCAATTTAATGATCCTGACTACTTCCACCATGCAAATGGCTGATCTTTAATTATTGCCCTTTCCCTTCCGCTCCTCAGGTCATCCAGAATCTGGATGACCTGAGGAGCGGAAGGGAAAGGGGCAAGAGAAAAATAAAAGCGGCCCTTCGATTCTTTCAGAAGAAGGAGACCGCTTTGGTTTATAAGTCTTTTAAGCGTATTGGAGGCTTACACCGTATTTGTTTAAGGTTTCACGGATTTCGTTTTGCAGTTCTTCGGAAGGGAGATCCATTGGCAGCCTTAAATGGGGCTCTATCTTGCCCATCATACCAAGCGCTGCTTTCACCGGAGCTGGATTAGTATCTTTGAACAGAACATCATTCAGCTCCATAAGCTCATAGTGAAGTTTTTGAGCTGTCGCTACATCTCCGTCGAACCAGGCATCATGCATCTGAGCGACTTTCCCTGGCAGCACATTCGCTGTTGCACTGACCGAACCTACACCGCCGATCGCAAGCATCGGATAGCAGAGCAATTCGATCCCAGAGAATAATAGGAAATCTCGACCGCATTTCAACAGTACGCGGTTGACGTGTTCGAAGTCTTTGTTCGATTCTTTAACCCCGATAATGTTCGGGCAATCCTTACTCAACTGAGCTAACGTATCCACATGGAGATTCTGTGCTGTGCGTCCCGGAATATTGTAGACGATAATCGGAATACTTACAGAGTCAGCAACCGTTTTGAAGTGTTTGTATAAAGCTTTCTGGTTCGGCTTGTTGTAGTAAGGCACAATGACTAGTGCCGCATCCGCTCCGATTTCCTCTGCTTTTTTTGTTAGACGCATCGTTTCATCATGGTTGGTAGACCCTGTTCCCGGTACAAATGGAACTCTGCCATTAATCGTCTGATGGGCTGTGTTCATGACCTGCACTCTTTCTTCTTCTGTCAAAGAGCTCGGTTCCCCTGAAGTGCCCGTAACCGAAATCGCGTGAGTACCGTTTTCCAATTGAAATTCGATTAACTCCGAAAGGGTATCGAAATCGATGTCATGATTCGCTTTAAATGGCGTAATGACAGGAGTGACCGAACCTCTTAATCTCGACTTTATCTCTTGGTAATCTCTCATCCTATCTCCTCCTTCTCGTTCTTTACATACTCATTTCTAACTCTCGTAAATCCCTTTGCGCATGCAGAGCGTCCATTTCAAAGTCAGCAATGAAATTGTTCCATTGCAATCTAGCATCCTTAAAATCTTCAAACAGAAGCTCATCAAAAAAAGTGATGGCAATCTGTCCCGGCCTGTGAATGGATTTAACCTCACACATCCCTTTTGCATGAACTTTACTATTAATAACAGTTACTTCGTATTGTCCCGGAGAAGGCATATAGTAGGTCGGATCAAAAGAAAACGTACATGTTCTCCCTTTGCTTTTGACTTCACCAGTCATTTCATAGCTTCTCCCGAGGTATGCCTGAATTTCTTCAACTCTTCCTGTAGAAATCAGCGATCTCAAAAGAGTTGAGCTTACTTTTTGCTCATGTTTCTCAAATTTTGAGACGGTAGTGACACCGAATCTTCCCTTACTGTCTATAAGCAGCTGATTCATATCTCCTTTGCCTTTGAATCCATATTTATAATCGAACCCAGCAACGACGTGCTTACTGTTGAGTCCGCATAAATATTGATCGACAAACTGCTGATGAGGAGTTTGTGCCACTTCCTTTGTAAAATCAACAACATAGAGGAAATCGACGCCAAGTTGTTCAAATACCTTCTCTTTTTCAGAAAGAGGTGTTATAAAATTAGTGATCGTCGGCCCTTTAGGAATGACCGAAGAGGGATGCTGGGCAAAGGTCATAACCGCAAGTTTTAACCCTTTATCTTTCGCTATTTTCTTCGCTGTTCGAATAATTTTCTGGTGTCCCAAGTGGACGCCGTCAAAAAATCCTAAGGCCATCACGCATGACTGACTGTTTTCTTGGATCGATCGTGAAATTGGGTGGTTAATAGGGATGGTTATCATCCTTGCCCTCCTCCTTCGTTATGTCATTTGCATGTATTTACCTTCATAAAACGCAAGTGGTTCCCCATCTTGAACATTCAGGTTGATCACTTCTCCCACGTACAACGTATGGTCCCCTGCTTCATGAGCTTCATAGACGTTGCAAGCAAGACTGACAAGTGAATTTTCAATGACCGGAAGCCCCTCAAACGTTTCAAATTCTACATGTTGATTTTCTTTAATCTGCCCGGCGAAAATCATCGACATTTCTTTTTGATCTCCAGAGAGAATATTGACGGTGAATTTGTTTGCCTTTTGAATCACTTCATTCATTTTGGCTCTCTTATCGATAGAAATAAGGATAAGCTTGGGATCAAGGGAAACCGACATAAACGCATTGGCTGTCATTCCGTGAACCTGGCCATCAACTTCTGAAGCAATAACCGTTACCCCTGTCGCAAACTTGCCCATGGCTGTTCTGAACATACGATCGTCCATCATGATCACCTCTAGTTAATTTTTTCTTGATCAAGTTACAAAAGTTGGCTTCCGTTTCTTCAGTTTCGGCTCATTAAGCGTTACTTTTTCATTCGAATGAACATCAAGGACTTCTGATGCTTCATCAAACCAGCTGTCAGGGGCTTTATGACCCCAGAACGTCTGACGCATCGGGTCATCCAAATCCCAGCGAACCGGTTTGAAATCAGGGTCACTTGTCAAATAGTCTCCATTATAAAGCTCAATACGGTGTCCGTCCGGATCCCTTAAGTAGAGGAACATTGCATTAGATAATCCGTGCCGTCCAGGTCCTCGTTCAATCGCTGGGCCGTACCCCATAGAAGCAAGCACATCGCAGCCGTCAATCAAGTTCATAGGATCCTTCAGCCAAAAACCAATATGGTGAAGTCGCGGTCCCAGTCCATTCATGTAAGCTACATCATGAACACTTGGTTTACGGTGCAGCCAAGCCGCCCATATTTTCTTTTCTTCCCCTTCTGTATATTCAGAGCAGGCGAAGCCTAATTGATTAATATAGTGGTCATACGCTTTTTCCACATCCGGAACCATGCAGTTGAAATGATCGATCCGCTGCACTTTAGCCCCTTTGTGGTAGTGATATTTTTGGATCATTCGTTCAGCTTGATCCATTTCCGCATAGTACTCCACAGGCAGTCCGGAAACATCTTGAATTCTCAGCGCACGCCCGACAGCTTCTTGTGAGCTCGCCTCCATCCACTTGACTTCGGTGCCCTGCCCATCATAAAAGGCAGCTAATTGATCTAAATCTTTCTCAGATCTTACTTTATAACTAATGACCTCTACAGCTGGTTTTTCTCTTTTTTTCAGTAAAAGACTATGGTGATTATGCTCTTCAAGCCCTCTGAAGAATATCTGTTCATCATCTGAAGCAGTTTCGATGAAACCAAGAGCTTCGTAAAAAGCTCTTGATCTCTCTAGATCTGTGACATGTAAAACAGCACGGCCGGCACGAATGATATCAAAATCCATCTTCTTCACTCCTTATACGCTTGTATAGTTTGGTTTGGAAGTTTTTACTTTTTTCAAAAAGTCCTGGACGTAGTCTTTATATGGCTCTTTATTGAACTGTTCAAAGTAGGTCATACCCATTTTCACCGGGTCCCCAAAGAAGTAATATTCATAGTGTGTCTGTCTGCTGCCAAAGGCACTCATCGTCAGATCCCAGGCGAGACGGAAGAGTTTCACACGTTCATAGCCTTCAAGATTCTTAGACTGCAGCGCACGGTTGACTAGCGGACCAATCTCCTCGTGATGGAAATCCTCTTCTGTTGGAATACCCATCAGTCCGGAAGCTCCTAGAATACGGAGGATTTCGACAAGACGCGGATACATTCTTGGATACCAGTTTCTAGCTGCATTCAGGGCTTCAAAGTCAGGTGTCATTGTTCCCCATTTATCCAGCTTGGCATTGTGCTCGGCTTTGAAGAGGTGGGATTTCATCGTTTCAAGCACGAGCATGATTTCCGTTCCTTTATCCTGAACGTGCTGGAACTTGTCGATTCCGATCGACTCCATCAGATTAAGAACAACTCCAAGCAGGAATTCCGTTTTGACCACGTTTTTCGCTACGACCTGATGGGACATGTGCACAACAGCATTCGTTTCTGTAAAAGTACGGTTACAAATGGAAGAGTTTCCACAAACAAAGACCTTACCCCACGGTACAAATACGTTGTCAAAATAAACAATTGCGTCGCCCTCTTCAAAACGGCTGCTCAATGGGTGATCCCACGTGTTTTTACCATAATCAAAGGATTCACGGCTGATGAACTTAAGCCCTGGAGTATTGTTCGGTACCACAAATGCAAGAGAATAAGGGTCGTCAAGCTCGCCAGCTTTTTTAACTGTAGATGGGAATACAAGAATCTCATCGGTAATACCGCCTTGAGTGGCAAGTAGGCGAGCACCATCAACAATGATTCCATCCGAGCGTTTTTCAACAAGGTGGAGCGCTACATTTGCATCCTTTTGCTCGTGCTGCGCTTTTTGACGGTTCACTTGTGGGTGGATCAACGTGTGAGTCAAGCTGATGTCATTTTCTCGTGCATAGTCATAATAATTTTTGGCATTCTCCGCAAACATCGGGTCATCTTCACCAAATAAGTCGTAGGCTACACCCATAGCCATTACTTCTGCATTCAAATAATCAGGTGAGCGTCCCATCAGACCTCCGGAAAGGCGCGCCCATTCCTGGATTGCTTCTCTCCGCTTAACCAAATCATCGATCGTTTCCGGGCGGTAAAACGTCATTCCTACTTTGTCACCTGTTTGAGGAGAGGTGTAGAGCATTTTCTCCGGCTTTTCATATTGAAGGTCATATAAATCTGCCATCGATTGAACGACATTTTTGAAAGCTGGATGAGTTGTCGGGTCCTCGACACGTTCTCCGTGAATATAGATATTATTTTTAGCATTCTTTAACTTCTCTTTATACTGAGCTCCTGTTTTTGCGGGCATAAATAAATTCCTCCTTGGTTATTTTTTTCCGAATTGAGGGATACGATGTTCTCCCAGCGCTACATGAATGATTTGCACTTCTGTATAAAATTCAAAAGCATAATGACCGCCTTCACGTCCAATTCCACTGTGCTTGGAACCGCCGAATGGCGTCCTTAGATCCCGTACATTTTGAGAATTGATCCACAACATCCCAGAATCAATCGCCTGCGCAACGCGGTGGCCTCGCTGAAGATCTTTAGTCCAAACATAGCCAGCTAGTCCGTAGCGAACATTATTCGCATGCTCAATGACTTCCGCTTCACCTTTAAAGGTCATCACAGCGATCACCGGGCCAAAGATCTCTTCCTGTACCACTCTCATTGACGTATCTGCGTTAAGAAGTAAAGTTGGAGCAACAAAATTACCTCGGGCGTGCTCTTCTGGAACAGATCCACTGATGACCTGACAGCCTTCTTCTTTCGCAAGTTCTAAATAACTTTTCACACTTTCATAGTGTTTCGTGTGAATCAAAGGTCCGACTTGTGTGTCTTCTTTCATCGGGTCGCCTACCACAATGTTTTTGACTCGATCTTTCAGAGCTGCAATAAAATCAGCAGCGATGTCCTCATGAACATACAATCGTGAGTTGGCGGTACAGCGTTCTCCGTTAAAGGAGAAGATTCCCCAGGTACAGGCATCGATTGCCCGCTCAAAATCTGCATCATCAAACACAATGATTGGTGATTTTCCACCTAATTCCATAGAAAAACGCTTCAACGTATCAGCGCCATTTTTCATAATTTCAGAACCTGTCGTCGTTTCTCCTGTAAAAGAAATTAACTCCACATCTTCATGAGCCACCAATGACGCACCAGCTGTCTCCCCATAGCCATGAACGACGTTAAAGACACCGTCAGGGAGACCGGCTTTATCAATAATTTCAGCTAATCGATTGGCTGTAAGCGGGGACCATTCTGCAGGTTTTAACACCACTGTATTTCCTGTAGCCAGTGCCGGCGCAATTTTCCATGTCTCAAGCATGAACGGCGCGTTCCAAGGTGTGATTAGCCCAGCTACACCTAAAGGCTTATGAATCGTGTAGTTGAGAAACTCATCATCCACCTGATACGCATCTCCGACTAGACGACTCTTCACCATCTCCGCGTAGAACCTGAAATTGTGTGCAGCGCGTGCGACCATTTTCTTCGTCTGGCTGATTGGAAGGCCTGTATCGTAGGATTCAAGAGGAGCAATTTCATCGATATGCTCATCAATTAAATCTGCAATTTTATAAATGTAGCTTAACCGTTCATTTTGTGAGAGGCTTCCCCATTCTCCTTTGAAGGCTTTCCTTGCTGCTTTCACCGCTTTGTCTATATCACCTTCTGCTCCTGAAGCGACCTTGTTGATCTTTTCATTAGTAAAAGGGTTATAATTATCGAATTGCTCATGACTTTCTGCATCTACAAAAGCTCCATCAATGTAAAGTTGAATGTCTTTCACTTCTTTGATCACACGTTTTCCTGCTTCGTTAATATCAGATAAAGTAAGTTCACTCATGCTTATCCTCCTCTTTGATAGCGCTTTCTTTTTTGTCCAAAAAAAAATAATTCATGCCCTCGGACTTAATTTGCAAATATTCGCTAAAGTTTGTATATTCAAATTATCCCATAGGCCAATCTATATTAAAAATATCTATAATATCTATATTGCATATGATTTTCATATACATATGAAACGGAGGTAAGACAGTGGATATTAAGCAATTACGATACTTTCGTACAGTTGCTGAAGAAGGCCAAGTAACGAAAGCAGCCAAAAAACTCCATATGGCTCAGCCTCCTCTCAGCCAGCAAATCAAACTGATGGAGGAAGAACTTGAACTGAAGTTGTTTGACCGCCATGGTCGTAAGCTTGAATTGACGAGTGCAGGAGAAGTGCTCTATCAGAAAGCAGGACAAATTCTCAACGATTTAGAAGAAACACTTGTAGAAGTTAAAGAAACAAATGAAGGAATTACAGGTACCCTTCATATCGGTTCTAACAAATCATGCTTTTCCTCTTTGACAGGTCCCTTAAATCAATTAAGACAGCAATACCCAAACCTAACCTACCAGCTTAGAGAAGGCGATACCTACTTTCTGGCTGAATGCATTCGAAGACGAGAAATCGAAATGGCGGTTGTCCGTCTTCCTATTGAACGGGATGAATTTGAAATGGTCCCTCTTCCTTCCGAACCTTACGTGCTCGTAACACCAAAATCCTGGGACTTGTTTCCTTCGGCAGCTAAAGAAGTCGAGGTTGAAGATTTGAAAGATCTTCCGTTAATGCTGTTACATCGTATCAGCGGAATGGGGCAATTTGAATTAATTGTAGATGAATGCAGAAAGCACGGATTTGACCCTGATGTTATTTGTGAATGCCCTGATGCTACGATGCTGTTATCACTCGTGGCTAATGGTGTGGGAGCAACCATTGTTCCACGCTCTACTTTGGAAGCGTTTTCGTTTTCTAATATTGAGAGCTATGAGTTTAGAAATGCTGATATTGAAGCGAAGGCTGTGGTGATCTGGCATAAAGACCGGTATCTGACGAAGGCTTCCAGAAGGTTGCTGCGATTGTTTGAAGTAAATATGACTGATTTAGAAAAACTTGTTCAACTATAAATAAAAACTCCCCCTCCTATTTCTGAAGACTTCAATCAGACTGTTTCCGTTATCTATTATCAGTAAAGGTGAGAGTGGAAATTGCTCGCTTTCCGCGGGGATGACGGCAAGCCTCCTCGGTTTTACAAACCTGTGGGGTCTTGCCAGCCATACCATTCCCGCAGGAGTCTCCCAATTTCCCCTCTCACCTTATGTTTAATTGATTAAACGGAAACGCGATCATAGAGGAATAATGGCCCTCTCTTTTTATTCACTCTGGAAGTAACTAGTTTAATCCTATAGAAAAGATACGTTTCTATTGTTGAAGGTAATTCAATATAACCGTCTCTCTGTGGATATTTATAAATAATTCTAATGGGTTCGTAAGGATTATGACGCGAGTGTCTGGGCGATGCAGCTAGACGAGTCGTTTCCCGCCAACGCCCAAACTCTATATTATTAACGCCCCCCCCACTTAATTTGAAGATAATCCTTCAAATTACTGCTATTAAGCGAAATAACTCCTAACACAGTTAATCGACAACATCATTTTACAAAATTCTTAAATTAAAAAGGAAAATATATCCTCTTCATGGAAGTGAACTTATAGGATTTAAATACCATTTTGGAGGCTGGGTAGATGGAAAAGATTAATCCCATTACGATATCTGGGGTAAAAGAAATAGAAAAAAAGAAATTAGTAGGCTTTCGCGTCGTTAGTGAAGATATGGCGGGTTATAGCAAGGAAATTCCCAAAGCTTCAATGTTATTAGACCGTCGCAAAGGTGAGATCAAGAACCTTGTGGAGCCCGTTAAGCTTATCGGCGCTTTTAAAGTGGCTGAGACCTTTAACGAAGACGATGGCTATTGGGTTTGTTATGAAGTTGAGAGTTTTGAAGATATCCCTGATGGAATTCCAGAAGAAAAATATGCCGTCCTTCATTTCAGGGGACATGCATCGGAAATTTTCCGTGTTTATGAACATTTACATCAATGGATAGACGAGACTGGATATAAACGATCCCCAGAAAAATGGACGCTTGAGATCTATTCTAAGTGGACAGAAAATGAAGATCATGTAGACCTTTGCGACCCCATTTATTAATAATCTAAAGCACGGTTTTCCAGGGGAAGCAAGCAGATCACAAAGTATTTTAGGAGGTTATCGATATGAACAAAAGTCCAATCAAAAACAAAGTCAATTTAGTCTTTATACCAGTAAGTGATATTGAAAAATCAAAAGAATGGTATTCCAGAATGCTAGGAATAGAAGATGGTGAGATTCATTTTGATCATCTATTCGTTGCAGATATGGATGGAGCCGGGATGATACTTGATACAATGCCGATGTGGAGAGATGAAAACGGAGAACTTCCACGCTTAAACGTCCCTGCTGTGCAATTCGGTACAGAGGATATCCACCAGTCCTACCAATTTATGAAAGAAAATGGCGTAGAACTTGTAACAGAAGTCCAGCACGACAAATTTTTTGTCTTTAAGGATCCAGACGGGAATATGCTTATGGTGTGTGAGGATAATTAGATATAAACGTTTTTCTTTTGGTAACGATTTATACTTTATAAATAAGCCTTGTTCAGGGCTTCACCCAGCATTTTTAATTTTACCATGTAAAAAGAACTTCCCCATCGTTGGGAAGTTCTTTTTTATCCCGTATTTTAGCGCACGTTTACTCTTTCCGTTTGGATGTCTTCCTGTTCAACTTGTCTATGCGAAGTGAACAAACTTACCGTTATAAACACAATAGTTGATAGAGGGAGCGCATAGAATAATGGATCTACATGGGTCCATGGATAAGCAAGAAGATAGCCTTTTCCAAAAAGGGCTTCCGAAAGACCAAAGGCTACAGATTGCTTTTCATGCAAAAATAAGAACCCGAACATGCTGACTCCGAAACCAGTAATAATGCTGTAAACCGCTCCTGCACGTGAAGCTTTCTTCCAATAAAACGCCCCAACTAATGCAGGCAGGAAACCGGCTGCGCAAATTCCAAACCAGAACGCGGTTGCCTGAGCGATGACTCCTCCCGGTAAAAGGTAAGCCAGGATGACTGAGAGTATGACACCAACGATGACACCAAGGCGAGCGGGGCTGATGACATTTCCTAACACCGATCGGATCCCTAATGTTTTCAGGATATCTTCTCCAAACGCACTCGCCTGCACGTGGATGAGAGAGCTTACGGTGGAAATTGTCGCTGACAGGAGAGTAAGCGTAAATACATAGATGAACCATCCAGGCATCAGTGTGTTGATGAATTTTGGAATGACAAGGTCAGGATTTCCGCCCGCTACGCTAATCGAAAGTTGTCCGGCCGTTTCCATAAAATAAACATTGCTGAGCGGTCCGATCATGTAAGCTGCCCCTGTCATGAAAAAGATAAAGATTCCGCCGACAAGAACAGAACGATAAAGAGCGCGGTCATTGTTTACAGTCATACAACGCATGGCTAATTGCGGCTGTGCAAGAACTCCGATACCGACGCCCATGATAATCGTGCTGACGAGTGTCCACCACATAGGTGAGCCTAATTCAGGCATGCTTGTCCATCCTTGATGCCCCTGGGAGGCGAGGGAGTCCGGAACCATCGATTTAAGAGAGGCTAACGCCTGGTGTCCATCCACGATGCCCCCTACCGCTTGATAGCTGGCAAATAAAAAAATAGCCATACCGATGAGCATGATCACCGCAGCGAACGCGTCGGTATACATGACGGCCTTGATGCCCCCACCAATAACATAAAGAGCAATTATTACGGCAAGGATCAGTAATGCTGCGTTAAAGTTCATCGACAGGGTTTCCTGCAGGAAGCGTCCCCCGCCTATTAACACGATACTTGTATAAGCAGGCATAAAGATAAAGATGACAATACCTGAGAAGACCGTGATGAACTTCGAATCATAGTGTTTTCCTAATAAAGAAGGAAAAGTCGTGGCATCTAGTTTCAGAGAAAGCCTCCGAATCTTTTTACCAAAAACTGCGAAAGCTACAAAAATTCCTAGGACGATATTTAAAAAAGCGAGCCACAATAGACTTAATCCATAGATAGAAGCAACTCCGCCAAAACCAACCATAGCTGAGGTGCTGATAAAGGTGGCACCATAGGATAATGCCATAACAATCGGATTGATGTTTCTTCCGCCTACGAGATAATCAGCTTCAGAAGTCGTCTTTTTATAACCGTAATACGCTAGTAGTGACATCACACCAATATAAGCAAGACATAAAGGAATTAATACAGAAAGATTCACTCTTCCTCACCTTCCCCTCGATTCCACATCACTGCTCCATAGAAGACACAGCCAACCGCAGAAAGAACCGTTGCTACCCAGACAAATGCAATAGAAGCACCATCGATCCCTAACATATTTGCCCTCCTTAAGATTTTCTAGAATCTAACAATGATTGCGATTAAAAACGACAAGTTTCATCTGTGACATCTCTTCAAACGAATATTTAACCCCTTCTTTGCCTGTTCCGCTTTCTTTTACTCCCCCATAAGGCATGTTATCGACACGGAATGTTGGAATATCATTAATAATCACACCTCCTGCCTCCAGCGAATCAGTAGCATCAAGAGCTGTAGATATATGGTTAGTGTAAAGCCCAGCCTGCAGCCCAAACCTTGAGTCGTTCACTTTTTCAATCCCTTCCTCAACGGAAGTGATCTTATCAATGATGACAATCGGCGCAAAAACTTCTTGGCAGGAGACTTTCATATCAGACTTTACGTTTAACAAAACCGTCGGTAATAAAGCTTGCCCTTCATTCGTTCCACCGGCGGCAATGGTTGCGCCACCCTGAACGGCTTCTTCAATCCAATCGAGAGCACGAGTTACATCAGACTCTGAAATGAGAGAAGAGACATCCGTTTCCTCATTCAAAGGATCACCGATGACGAGCTGCTTTGTTCTCTCCACAAACCGGTCTACAAAAAGATCATACTGTTCTTCGTGTACGTAAACCCTCTGTAGGGAAATGCACACTTGTCCCTGAAAACTGAAGGCGCCTGTCACACAGCGGGAAATAATCGGTTCAATATCGATATCTTTATCCAGGATGACAGCTGCATTGGATCCTAATTCAAGCGTCACCTTTTTCAGTCCGGCTTTGCTGCGGATTTCTTTTCCAACTTCAGGACTTCCAGTAAAGGTGACCATCTTTACTCTGTCATCTTCTACGATTCTATTGCCTACTACTCTCCCTTTACCTGTCACTACATTGAAAACTCCGCTCGGCAGGCCCGCTTCCTCCAGCAATTCTGCAAGAAAATAAGCGGACAATGGCGTTTGGGAGGCTGGTTTTAATACGATTGTATTACCTGCAGCAATCGCAGGACCTACTTTGTGAGCTACTAGATTCATTGGAAAGTTAAAGGGTGTAATTGCACCTATTACGCCAAGAGGTTCATATTTTGTGTAGCCGCTGCGGTTCTCTCCCCCTTTTGTCGCCTCTAGAGAAACGACTTCTCCATGACTTTGCTTCACTTCCTCTGCAGAGAATTTGTAGGTTTGGACGGTCCGCTCCACTTCTGCTCTCGCAGTTGAAATAGGCTTAGCCGCCTCTAAAGCAATCAGGCGAGCTGCTTCCTCTCTTCTGGAATCTAATAGTGACGAAAGCTTTTCTAGAATTGCTGCTCGTTTATAAGCGGGTAGTTTTCTCATCTTCTTTTGAGCTTCAGTAGCTGCTGTGATGGCTTGATCAACTTCTTCTTCAGAAGCTGATGCTATTTTACAAAGTAATTCTTTGCTATAAGGAGACCTCAGTTCTTCATACTGGCTAGCCTCCTGCCATTTGCCGTCGATAAAAAGATCTCTACGTCTCAATGAATCCACTACAGTCAATGATTGTTCCTCCTTTTAAAGAAAACGCTTACAAAAATCAAAAAAAGAAGACCTTTGTTCCGGCCCTCTACAACTTTTATTTAAACCGGCTATGGATATTATTGTGTTTATAGGTTTTATGTTGGAATTCTACTAGTTCAAGCGATAGAGCTAAGTATTTTTCTTCAAAGATGGAAGAGAAGTGTTCTTTCATCACCTGAAATAATTCTTCACAGGTTCTTTGCTTCGTTTCTTCGCTTCTGCCTTTTCCTATTTTTAATGTTGTATGAACAAACGCATCGTCTTCTTTCCCATCAGCAATATGATAATCAATAACTTTATGGGCTCTTACGCGAATTCCACCAATTGGATAGGTGTCCCCACGTTCTACTAACACCTTACTGATTTTTTTAAGCAGACTTTGTATATCTGTATGAGGTGTTAAGTTATCGGTGTATTCTACAATTACATGTGGCACGACTATTCCCCCTTTAAGTTAGCTTCTCTCATCAGTAATTGTATTAACAAGACGGCCTAAGCCTTCAATTTCGGTAATGACCTCATCTCCCACTTTTGTATCGACGGTCCCTTTTGGCGTTCCTGTCAAAATCAGGTCACCTGGATTTAGTGTCATAAAGCTGCTTAAATATTCAATGAGTACGGGAATATCAAAAATCATATCCCTGGTTGAGCCTTCCTGAACAAGCTCCCCATTGACATACGTACGTAAAGCAAGATTCATAGGATCTTTAACATCCGCGGCATCGACCAACCAAGGTCCGATCGGTGTGCAATGATCCCGGTTTTTGACTCGCAAATTTGGTCGATAATAGTTCTCTAAGTAATCACGTATGGCATAATCATTGGCAATCGTATAACCGGTAATATAACTATACGCGTCCTCTTTTTTGACGTTCTTTGCCTGACGTCCAATGACGACTGCAAGTTCACACTCATAATGCATGTTTGTCACATCAGCTGGACGATAGGTTTTACCACGGTGACCGACAAAAGTATTCGGTCCCTTTAAAAAGACAAGCGGCTCTTCTGGTGCATTAAAAGAAAGCTCACTCGCATGATCAAAATAATTCAATCCAAGTGCAAAACTTGTCTGCGGCTCTACAGGCGGCAGCCAAACCACTTCTTCTTCCGACACCTGATAACCATTATCCAGTTGAACACCTTCAGAAAGTTCCGTTGCCTTATAAATTCCACCTTGAAAGGCTACCCGTGCCGTCTTCATGACTTCATCCCTCCTACACGTACTTCTTTTTCCACTATGTTTTCAAGAACTCCAACTTGCTCAATTTCGATCTGGATTTGATCCCCATCTTTTACACGGGGAGGGTTTTCTGGAATACCAACAAGCAGCGTATCGCCTTTTTCAAGTGTCATAAATTCTGTAACATCGGCTAGCAGCTGCGGAACCGAGCGAACTAGGTTCCCCGTATGGTTTTCTTGCTTGCATTCCCCATTCACATAGACACGAATTACCAGATTGTCAGGGGTTGAAACGGCATCACGTTCTATGATCCATGGACCTGCAGGGCAGAACCCATCGCGTGCTTTATGCTTCACCGCCGGTCTAAATACGCTTTCATGAGGAACGCTAATATCATTAACAATGGTATAACCTTCAATATAGTGCAGTGCTTCTTCCTCGCTGACCCGAGAAGCTTTTTCCCCGATCACCAATGCAAGACAGGCTCCGACTTCAAGCTCTGCAGCATCTGCTGGCATAGGAATAGAAGTTTGATGACCAGTAATGGTGTTTTTAGGTTTGATATAGAGAATGGGAGCTTTTGGAGGAGATTTGTAGGGATCTTGTTGTAAGGCGTCTCCCATTTGGTCTAGAGCACCTTGATAGTTTAATAATGTACCGTAAACCGTTCCTGAAATAGGGGCCTCCCAGGAATGATCGGATAGGTCAATATTTTTTCCATTCCATTGGGCTGTTCTTTCATTTGGTTGGACGTCTATTTCCTGCATCTGCAATCTACCGCTAAATTTAGCTTTCGCTTTGGGCATGTGATTCACTCCTTCTAGTGATGGCCGCGTTATTCTGCAAAATATTCGCAATTATCATGTAATTACAAAGTAACACTCGATCTTTCATATATAAAATATTGATTATGTTCGTTTAACATACGAAAAAAATATACTACTGATTTGACAGGTAAGAAATCTAACTTAAAAGATGTCGCTCCTTCAGTTAGAGAAAGGTTATCTGAGAAAAAGACTCGCTTTCCACTTCCGATAATCGAAGCCTTTTCAGGTTTGCCTTCCGAGGTCTCCATACCCTAGTTATCCAGCAAAAAAAGGAGCCGAAATGGCTCCTTTTTCACTTTTGAAATTTTATTAAATGGTCAAACAGTATTTTTGTCGCGTCCAGCTGGGCGGAAACCTTTCCTGTTAACGAAGACGCTTGCGACAACGGTCCTCCAGGCCAAGTGTGTCCTCCACCTTCAATCGAATAAAACACGACCTTTTCTTCTTCTTTTCGAAGATAGACGTTTTTCATAACGAAGAATTCTTCGTCTACACTGACCCGCTCCTGATGTTTTGTTACATCAGCCCCCCACGATTTTGCAAAAAATTCAACTGTTTCATCTGCTGAGAGTAGCTGATCAATCATGTATGTAGAGTCATAGTGACCGTCAAAGGGAACGAGCTTATCATCAGTACCCATTATGAAAAGCATCGGCATGGGGTTGTTCCATTGAACATTCTCAGCCAAATCTTTTACCATAGGGCCGGAAACTCCTCCCACTCCGGCAAAAACATCCTGGCATTCAAGACCAAGTCTTAAACTGAAGGCCGAACCGTTGGAGAACCCCGTGGCAACAATCTTCCTTTCGTCCACTGGATACCTTTGTTTCAACCAATCAATTAGTTCCAATACAAACCCCACGTCATTGATCTTATGCTGATAGGCAGTATTTTTTTCTCTGCCTTCATTCCATTGCTTTGTCATCCGGTCTGAAGGATCAAAATGGACCGCATCTGGAAAGACAGTCATAATCTGATGCTCTTCCGCAAGCTTGTGAAATCCTGTAATTTTCATATGATGCCTTGCGCTGCTGCCGGCACCGTGGAAACAAAAAACAACTGGAAGTGACTGCTCGATTTTTTCAGGTGCACTGTAATAAAACGACCGCTCTCTTTTTTCAAATGTTATCGTTTGTGGTCCAAAAACTTCCACGATGATCTTCCTTTTCTTTTTGTATTAGTGACTCCCTGTTCCTGAAGAAGCCCTCTGTTCTTCAAATTCTACTACATCTTCTGTGGCTAATGGAGTTAACGTAAATCCGGTATATCCATAAATGATGGCGATAATTGGAGAAATAAAACAGATAAACGAGAATGGAATATAACCGATTCCGACGTTTAACGTTGTCATAATAAATGCCCCCGTCACTCCCCATGGAATTAATGGGTGAATGAGAGTTCCCGCATCTTCAAGGGTCCGGGACATATTCTTCGGATGAAGGTTCGTCTGTTCATAACTCTCCTCAAGCATTTGCCCTGGAAGGATGATGGACAAATACTGTTCCCCTACAACGACATTGATGCCTAAACAAGACAGAACCGTTGAGGTAATGACGTTGCCACGGCTTCGTAAAAATCTCTTCAACCCTGCAATAATGGCATGAGCTAAGCCAATCTCCCGTATAATACCCCCGAATGAAAGCGCTATCAAAATTAACGATACACCAAATAGCATACTATCTAATCCACCGAGAGACAATAAGTTGTCAATCGCTTCTACTCCTGTATCCGCTGTGTATCCGAAGTGTGCCGTGTTCATAATCGTACCTAACGAAACCCCTGGAACTGTATAGAAGGTAGTCAAAACTGCTGCCACCAAACCGATAATTAAGGACGGTATTGGACTGACTTTTCTAAAGGCCAAAATAATGATTAGTAGAGGGGATATTAGCGTAACTGGTGTCAGCATAAATTCATTATTCAATGTCGTCATCATCGATTCTACTTTTCCTACATCAGCCGCACCTCGACTAGAAAAGAAACCAATTGCGGCAAAAATCCCTAGAGTAAGAATTAAGCTTGGAATTGTTGTCCAAAGCATATGGCGGATATGCTGAAAGATATCGACTTTAGCTGTTGCTGCAGCCAAGTTTGTCGTATCAGATAAAGGGGACAATTTATCTCCAAACAATGCACCGCTCACAATAGCCCCGGCGGTTACAGCTGGAGAAATCGACATCCCATAGGCCACACCCATCAATGCAATCCCGATCGTACTGATGGCACTCCAGGAGCTTCCTGTCATCGTTGCTACTACGGCTGTAATAATCACCGCACTGACTAAAAAGATGGAGGGAGATAATACTTGCAGACCGTAGTATGTAATGGTTTGAACAGTTCCATTCAATACCCAGACGCCTACAGTAATTCCGATCAAGCTCAAAATAATGATGGCCGGAACACCGTACGAGACTCCTCTTGTCATAGCTTTTTCTAACTCTTTCCACCGATAACCCAGTTTTAGTCCATACAGGGTAACGATGATCGCGGCAGTGACGATTGGAATGTGAGGCGCTGTTCCGTAGACTAAGATGCTGACACCAAGGATGGCAATGATAATAAGAATAATGAGACTCGACATGAGAAACGAAGGCATTCTTTTATCCATGTAATTCCCCTCTCTAGATTAATTGAAAAATTTCTATCGTGCTCGTTCCTTTTTGACCAACATCATTTCTGAAACCAGTGGAGCGTGAGGGTTTGAGCTTTCACGCCCACTGCGATCGGATCTTTTTAAATCAACTCTACTAACATCACATAAGGATTTTCAATATAGTCGATGAAGCGGTTCGTAAATGCCACGGACTGCGAACCATCTGCCACTCGATGATCAAAGGTCAGCGTTACATTCATCATCTGTCTAATAACGATTTCGTCATCAATGACAACAGGCGTTTGCTTCGTTTTATGAAAAGCCATCAAGCCCGTTTCTGGATAGTTTAAAATTGGTGTTGCGCCGGTACTGCCCATCGGACCAACGTTACTAATCGTAAAGGTTCCGCCTCGCAAATCTTGTCCAGAAAGCTGATTATCTATGGCCTTCTTCGTTAGGGCCTTCATTTGATTATGGATTTCTACTAATGATAGATTCTCAACATTTTTCAGGACAGGAACGATTAAGCCTTCCTCTGTCCCTGTAGCCAGTCCGATATTATAAGACGACTCTAGAAGGATTTCTCCTTTTTCCTCATCTAATTTTGAGTTGAAGATCGGGAATTCTTTCAATGACAGCTGGAGAGCTTTTATAAAAAAGGCGGCCACAGATACCTGAATTCCAGGACGTCGATCTGTTCCCCGCTTCAGCTGGTCTTTCACCTTTAATACCTCTGTCATATCCACTTCGTCAAAATGAGTGACATGCGGAGCGGTATAAAGCGATTGGATCATTTTCTTAGCAATTTGTTTTCGGCGTCCTCTGAACGGGATGGTTTGCTGTTGTCTTGCTGGTTCGAGTTTCGGCTCATCTATCGCAACCTTTTCTCTTTCTGGAGCAGGCTGGGGCTGGGACTTGGCATCGACATAAGCATAAATATCTTCATCCAGGATACGCCCGCCTTTTCCAGTACCTCTCACATCCTCGATCTGGATGCCCTGTTCCCTCGCTATCCTCCGTGTATGAGGAGAGGCCTTCACACGAGTAGGCGGAAGCTCCAGGTTAAATGTTCTTGGTCCAGAGCTTTGGGCCGGCTCTGGATGAGCACCAGAAGTATGGCCAGCAGGGACTCGCTTCTCTGATGGCTGCTTTTGTTCTGTCTTCATCGTTAAAATGGTCGTCCCCACTTCTATCACATCGCCGACGTCAAACTTAATCTCATCAATGACCCCATCCGCTGGGGCAGTCAGTTCGGCCGTCATTTTATCAGTCTGAACCTCAACAAGAGGAGCGTCATTTTTGACGAACTCCCCTTTTTTCACAAAATAATAAAGGATCTCCGCTTCATGCATTCCTTCCCCGATATCATGCAATTTCACATCCATGGTCAAAACCTCCTAGTACGATAATGCCGTATTGATGGCATAAATGATTTTTTCACTGCTTGGCAAGTACTCTTTTTCAAGAGAATAGACAGGCACTGGCGTGTCGAAGCCAGTGACTTTTTGGATTGGAGCTTTCAAGAAGAAAAAGGCTGTATCATTAATGACAGAAATGATTTCTGCATTCACCCCACCCGTCGCAGGCGCTTCATGCACAATGACGACACGACCTGTCTTCTCTACAGACTCCTGGATCGTCTCTTTATCTAGTGGGTAAAGCGTTCTTAAGTCGATGACATCACACGTAGCGTTCTGATTTTTTTCAAATTGTTCGACGGCTTTCATTGTGTCTGGCACCATAGCGCCCCATGTCAGCACTGTAACGTCATTTCCTTTCTTCACATAGGAAGCTTTGCCAAGCTCGATTGAATACCTTTCTTCAGGGACCTCTGTACGAGACGAACGATAGCTTCTCATCGGCTCTAGAAAAAGCACAGGATCCGGATCCTCTATACTTGCAATCAGCAGTCCTTTTGCATCATAAGCGTTGGATGGAATCACAACTTTCAACCCTGGAATTTGCGTAAATAAAGCTTCTACACTATCCGAATGGATTTCCGGTGCTTTTACTCCTGCCCCATAAGGCGCTCGAATTACCATTGGCACGGTGTAGCGCCCCATCGAACGCTGCCGCATCCTTGTTGCATGAGTCATTAGCTGATTGAAGGCAGGATAGATAAAACCTAAAAACTGCATCTCAGCAATTGGACGAAAGCCGTTAACCGCTAGACCGATTGATGTTCCGATAATACCTGACTCAGCAAGCGGTGTATCGATGACACGCTCTTCTCCAAATTGTTCTAACAGTCCTTCTGTGGCCCGGAAAACACCGCCGTTTTTCCCTACATCTTCCCCAAGAACGAGGACAGATTCATCTTCTTCTAGCATTGTTCTCATCGCATCCGTGACAGCCTGAACCATCGTTAATTTTTTCACTTGAACAGCAGTCGTCATGACATTTGCCCCCTCTTTAATGACCTATGTTGCTCACGCTGCTCCTCCAGCGTCCAAGTCGGTTTTTCAAATACGTTATCAAACACATCATCAATATTTGCCTCAGGATAATCTTTCATTTCAGCTAAGGCGGTATTGATTTCATTCGTGATGTTCTCCTCAGTGGTCGTTAACCACTCTTCATCCCAGAGGCGTTCATTTTTCATATACTTCTCAAGCCTTAACAAAGGATCAGTAGTTATCCTTTTGTGATCGCTCTCGGATTGATCACGGTATTTCGAAGGATCATCCGCTGTCGTGTGTGCCCCGTATCTCCACGTGACTGCTTCTATCAGTGTCGGCCCCTCACCGTTACGTGCTCGATCGACCGCCTTTTTCGTCTCCATATAGACAGCCACGATATCATTTCCATCGATTCGGATACTCGGAATCTCATATCCCAATCCTTTCTGAGCAATCGTTTTTGAGTTCATCTGCTTTTCCATCGGAACGCTGATGGCATAGCCATTATTCTGGTTAAAGAAGACGACAGGGGCTTTGAAAACGCTTGCAAAATTAAGCCCTTCATGGAAATCCCCCTCTGATGTCGCTCCATCACCGAAGTACACAAGGGAAACCCTGTCTGTATTTTTCTTTTTCTCTGCCCATGCCACGCCTGTAGCGTGAAGCAATTGAGAGGCGATCGGAACCGCTGGCGGGAAGATATTTTTCCCTTCTGGCGGAATGCCGCCTTCAATACGGCCCACCCAATATAATAGTAGGTTGCGAAGCGAATGGCCGAACGTCATCGTTGCTGCGTGATCGCGGTAGGTCGGGAACATCCAGTCGCCTTCTTCAACCGCTAAAGCACTGCCTACTTGCGCCGCTTCCTGGCCTTCATATGGCACATAAGTTCCGATTCTGCCCTGCCGTTGAAGGTTTACACACTTTTTATCCATCATTCGAGCTCTCAACATTTTTTCATAAAAAACTTTGAGCACATCGTGCGTCAGCATTTCTTTTACCTCAGGATTTACAAGCTCTCCCTCTTCGCTGATGTATTGCGTTAATGGAAACTTCTCAAGCATGTTCATCGTTTTAACACCCCTTTTTCACTTTTTCGGTATTCTTCCAAATAGGCTTCTAGGCAATCGATAAAGTATTGGTTATCTTTTTGCTCACCGATCGTCACACGGATCATCGTTAGATACCCCATCAAGTGACCTGGCCTGATAATCACTCCAAGATTTAATAGATATTCATAAACCTCTTCGGCAGGAGCACCGACATCGACCATAATGAAGTTGGTTTGTGTAGGAAAGTAAGATAGGTTCATAGCTTCAAATTGTTTTGTTAAAAACTCGCGCCCCTCTTTGTTTAAGCGGATGCTTTCATAGAGAAACTCATCATCATCCAAAGAAGCTGAGGCGGCGGCTTGCGCCAGGCGATTCACATTGAATGGCTCTTTCACTTTATGTAGTTCGTTCACCATTTCAGGGGCCATAAGTCCGTAACCGACTCTTAAAGCGGCAAGACCGTAGACTTTTGAAAAAGTCCTTAAAATGACCATGTTGTTGTATTGATCTAGTAATGGGAGGGTTTCTAAGTATTGAGAGGAATCCGCATATTCATAATAAGCTTCATCCATGACAAGCATGATGTGGGAAGGGATTTTTTTAATAAAAGCCTTTAAGCGTTCTTTCTCTACAATCGTTCCAGTCGGGTTGTTTGGGTTGCAGACAAACACCATCTTCGTTTTCTCATTAATGGCCTCGGCCATCGCTTCTAAATCATGAACACCGCCATCCTGCATCTTAGCCTCAACGGGAACACCGCCTTCGATGATGACGTTTGTTTTGTAGCGAGGAAATGTCACTCCTGCCATTACGACCTCATCACCCTCGTTTATGTACGTTCTCGTTAGTAATCGAATAATTTCATCTGAACCATTTCCAAATACTACTTGATTAGCAACTACCCCAAGTTTATTCGCTAATTTTTCAGCAAGCAGTGGTGAAGTAACCTCTGGATATAACGGAATTTCTTTCATTTCCGTACGTATTGCTTCTGCTGCGAGTGGAGAATAACCAAAAGGATTCTCGTTAGAAGCCATTTTTACGATTTTTGATAGTCCTTTTTCGCGTTTCAGTTCTTCCACCGGTTTCCCCGGAGAATACATCGCAATCTGATCGATTTGCGGACGTGGTTTAACCATAAAGTGTTCCTCCTCCTATCATCCATTTATAGGAAATCTCATGTCACCACCATTTATTTTAGAATTATCTAAATTTTCCCTCAAGAATATCATTTAAAGTTCAAACACGTTATCGCACTAAAATTTTTCTATCAATTAACGACCAAATCTTATCAGTATAGGCTTTTGCGGTATTGAATATATGCGAGAATTGTCAAAACCCCTCGAAAGTTTATTAATCTTTTTGAATAAAGAACCAAAAAATACCACCTCAGGTCATCCATATTATGGATGACCTGAGGTGGTAATAAATAGAAAATAAAGTTCTACAACCTAAAAAAAGCGCTTGGAAGTTTTTTCTCCAAGCGCTCTACTTCTAATTTTATTTTGATTCCTCTGGCAGCTTATAGACACCATCTTCGTCGTGGATCTCATCCCCTACGAGAGCCGGGTTGAATACACACACAACGCGGAAATCTGTCTTCGCACGCAGGTAGTGCTTTTCATGGCCGTCAAGGCAGTACATTGTTCCTGGTTTGATTTGATACTTCTTGCCATCCTCAACCGTTTCAATTTCTGCTTCTCCCTCGATGCAATAAACGGCCTCGATATGGTTTTTATACCAAATATACGTCTCTGTCCCTGCATAAAGGACAGTATCGTGAAGGCTGAAGCCTACATTGTCATCTTTTAATAGAAATCTTCTACTCTTCCAATTGTCATCTTTTACTTCGCGTTCAGTGTTGATTAAATCTTCTAATTTAATTACATTCATACTTTTGCTTCCTCCTTGCCTAGTACAGATTTTATACTTTCTTCAATGATATCCAGTCCTTTTACAATAGCTTCTTCTTCAATAATCAAAGGCGGAAGCATCTTCAGAACTTCATCATCTGGACCAGAAGTTTCAATAATAAGTCCTCTTTCAAAGGCCGCTTCTGCAATTTGTCCGGCTAATCCTTCTTTCTTGCTAGCGATGCCGAGCATCAACCCACGACCGCGCACTTCTGCTTCTAGTTCAGGATATTCCTCGACAAACTGGTTCAAACGCTTTTGGAAAAGTTCACTTTTCTGCTCAATCGCTCCGCTGAATTCATCCGTTTTCCAGTGATTCAAAGCTTCTGCTGCTGTAGCGAATGCCAGATTGTTTCCACGGAACGTACCATTGTGTTCACCTGGTCCCCATTGGTCGTATTCGGGCTTGATCAATGTGATCGCCATTGGCAGACCGCTTCCACTAATGGATTTGGACATACAAATCACGTCAGGGGAAATACCGGCTTTTTCGAAGCTGAAGAACGTACCTGTACGGCCACATCCAGCCTGAACATCATCAACAATCAGCATAATGTCAAGACGACGGCACAACTCCTCCACTCTTTTCAGCCATTCGAAGCTTGCCGCATTGATTCCTCCTTCTCCCTGAACCGTTTCAAGGATGACAGCTGCCGGCAAATCAATTCCGCTTCCGCCATCCTGAATCATTTTCTCAAGATATTCGAGGGAATCATAACCGTCCATATAGTCATCAAAAGGCATAGCAATGCTATAAGTAAGCGGAATACCTGCGCCATGTCGCTTAAACGAATTACCCGTTACAGAAAGTGCCCCGATCGTCATTCCATGAAAAGCGTTCGTAAAGGTGATCACTTTCTCGCGGCCTGTTACTTTCCTTGCGATTTTAAGCGCACTCTCAACGGTATTCGTACCAGTTGGACCTGGAAACATCACTTTATAATCCATGTTTCTCGGTTTTAGAATCACATCATTGAACTTTTGTAAAAACTCAGCACGGGCGGGGGTTGCCATATCGAGGCTGTGTAACAGTCCGTCACTTTTTATATAATCAATCAATTTCTCTTGCATGGCATCATCGTTATGGCCATAGTTTAAAGCTCCTGCCCCTGCAAAGAAATCGATATAGGTGTTTCCTTCTCCATCCCATAGTTGAGATCCTTTCGCTTTTTCAAAAATGGTTGGAAAGCTGCGGCTGTAACTGCGTACAGCTGATTCAAGATTTTCAAATACGCTCATGTCCATTTGGTTAGTCATTTAGATTAGGTCCTCCTATTATTTGAGTGGTCCGATTCTGAATGTATTCTCTTGTTCATGATCGTTCTCATCACCTGGAAAATCGTCTTCGCTGAAACACACACTAATGTCACAAGGGACATCTTTACTGTTTGCGTACCCTTTAAAAAGCTTTTGCGAAGGAATATTGGAAGGTGAAACAGTAGCTTCAATATACTTCACGTCACGACAGAAGCGACGCTTCAATATATGATCAATCATTTTTGTCGCCAGACCTTGGCCTCTCTCTGATTTAGCGACAGCTACCTGCCAGATGAACAAAGTATCCGGTGAAGATGGGTTAATAAAACCGGATATAAACCCAACCGTATCCTCTCCATCTTTCACTACTACTGAGGTTTCATTGAAATATTCACACCACAGCAAGTAGCTGTAGGAGGAATTCAAGTCGAGGATAGGAATATTCTCAATAAGCTCATAAGCCGATGCCCCATCCGATTTTTCTGGTTTGGAAAATTGATAGTTCACATTTTTGGTCGTCGTTTGGATAAAATCACCTCAAGTTTTTTCTGAAATTTCTGGCAAGTGCACATTTAGACATTAATAAAGCTTTCCCATTTAGTCAAAGCCGCTTAACAACGGTTTATGAAGCAAAGTCTTGAAAAACAGAAGTGAATGGTAATTTTTAGGGCAATTGCTTTGGTAAAGGCCGCTATAAGCGCATATTCTCTGCTTTTTACAAGAGTGACTCTTATAACCCTTATCACATAAAGGGTTTAGATCGTTTGAACTATTTTGTAAAAAGTTTATGAATTAATAAAAACTGCCTATATGCGCTCGGGGCAATATTTCACCGGATTTCATGGTAAGACTTTTTACACACAAAAAAGAGACTGTCTTTTGCCAGACAGTCTCATTCCTGCAGCTATTTTCGAAACCTTTTGTTTAGGCACCCATCCTATGGGTATAGGAATAGATGTAGAACATCAGTGAATTTTGTCATTTTGATGGAATTCACGGAAAGGAGAGTGAAATGAAGAAAGTCACTTCGGTATTCTGGATTACGTTAGCCATTACATTAGCTGCATCATTTTGGGGTGCGCTTGCTCCAAAAAGCTTCGAAAGCATTTCGGGAAATGTGAAGAGCTACATATCCGTTCATTTCGGCTGGTATTATCTATTAATTGTCACGTTGTTTGTCATTGTGTGTGTGTATTTAATATTCAGCCCTTACGGAAAGATTAAACTAGGTAAGCCTGATGACAAACCAGATTACAGTTATTCTACATGGTTTGCGATGCTCTTTAGCGCAGGTATGGGAATTGGACTTGTCTTTTATGGTGCTGCCTCACCTGTTTCCCACTTTATAAAAACCCCTCCCCTTGCTGAACCAGGAACAACGGAAGCCATCCGTGATTCAATGCGGATTACCTTTTTCCATTACGGCGTTCACGCATGGGCCATTTATGCAATTGTCGCTTTAGTGCTTGCCTATTTTAAATTCAGGCACGGAAAGCCTGGTTTAATCAGCGCCACCTTAGAACCGATTTTTGGTGACAAGATGAAAGGCGGCTGGGGAAAAGCTATTGATGTTATTGCTGTCTTCGCAACCATTGTCGGTGTTGCGACAACACTAGGGTTTGGTGCCGCTCAGATTAACGGAGGCTTTACTTATCTACTAGGAATAGAGAAACAATTCTGGGTCCAGCTGTTAATCATTGTGGTGGTGACTGCCTTATTTATGCTGTCCGCCTACACAGGACTTAGTAAAGGAATTAAATACTTAAGTAACGCTAATATGGGACTAGCAGCCATTCTATTTTTCACGATGCTGGCTATTGGTCCTACTGTTTATATCGCGAATACATTCACAGATACATTGGGGTCGTATATCCAAACACTGCCAACAGAAAGTTTACGCATGAACCCAAATGATGCAGAAGAAAAGCAATGGATCATGGACTGGACGGTATTTTTCTGGGCATGGTGGATTGCCTGGGCACCATTTGTAGGGATCTTCATCGCACGCGTATCGAAAGGACGTTCTATCCGCGAGTTTTTATCCGGCGTTCTTCTTGTCCCATCTGTTGTCAGTTTCCTATGGATGACAGCCTTTGGCGCCACTGGGATTAAAACACAGCAAAACGGTGCGGACATCGCAAGCCTTCCAGATGAACAGGCTTTATTTGGTGTTTTCGATCAGTTCCCTATGAGTGTCTTTTTGTCAATCGTAGCGATGATGCTTGTCGGAACATTCTTTATTACATCAGCTGATTCAGCAACTTTCGTACTCGGAATGCAGACGACAAACGGATCACTGAATCCGCCTAAAGCCGTGAAGTTCGCCTGGGGGATTTCCCAATCCACAATTGCTGCTGTGCTTCTTTATACAGGTGGTCTAACAGCTTTGCAAAATGCGCTAATTTCTGCTGCCTTTCCGTTCTCGTTTATCATGCTCTTAATGGTGTTCTCCTTATTTAAGGCGCTGAATGCGGATAAACGGGCACTTGAGAAAGGTTATGATAGAACAGAAAATAAGTCTGCCTAACATTAAAAGAACTTCCACTCTTACCAATTGAATGAAGAGTGGGAGTTCTTTTTTGTTATTGTATTTATTTTAGAAAAAGACATTAAAGGGTACTACTATAAAAGTACTACTTTAAGGAAGTGATCGCATTGACGATAGGCTGTTTGTTCATTCATGGATTTGGCGGAGCACCTTACGAGCTGGAACCTCTTTATGAAGAAATAAAAAAACATACCGACTGGATTTTGAAAATTCCTGTCCTCCCTGGTCATGGTGAAAGCGACACATTAAAAGAACGAGAGTACACGGAATGGGTGAACAGGGCTGAAGAGGATTTAAAGGAATTAAAAGAGAGTTGTGACACTATTTATTTGATCGGTTACTCTATGGGTGGTGTGATTGCTGCCTATCTTTCAACAAGACACAAAGTAGATAAACTTATTCTTTTAAGTACATCAGCTCATTATATCGATGTTTCCCAGATTGCAGAGGATATTTGGAATATGATTAAAGATGGAGTGCGCGGAGATTTAACGGAAAATGACCTTTTCCAGCGGTATATCAGACGTATGGGATCTGCTCCTATGAGTGCTTCTATTCAATTTCAGAAGCTGGTAGATGAGTTTCGTCCTTATTTTGAAAAAGTCCAAACTCCTACACTGATTGTCCAGGGCGGAAAAGATGGGTTGCTGCCTCCTAAGAGCGCAAAGTTTATCTATGAGTCCATCCAATCAAAAGAAAAAAACCTTCATTTTTTACCTCAATCTAAACACATGGTCTGCCATGGACCAGAGCAAAGCGACCTCCTCAACCTCTGTTGTGAATTTTTGGAAATGGAGAAGCTCACTAAACAATGATTATAAAGTAGAGAAGAAGCGGTAGCTGTGTATAGCCATCGCTTCTTCTATTAGTATTTTCTAGTTATCTAGTGAAATTTTGTATAATCCTATTTATTTGTGTTTAATTATGGAAACCTTTAAATTATACTGAATGAAAGCGCTACTTGAAAGGATTGTGATGGATAAAATGTTGTATATATGGAATATAGAGAAGATTATAGATAGTATATTGCAAGAGAACAAATTAGATATTAACTATGAAATTAATAACAATTTGAAAGCCCCAATGAGTTATAATGTATCGACAAATACGATCAGCTTTAATTATCTTCAAGTGAACGGTTATATGGGTAAAATAAAAATTAAAGAAACCGAGGAAAACTTGGTCAAAATCATTACTTATCATGAAATCGGCTACTATTTAACATTCAAGAAACATAGACACGATCTAAGGACACTTATGTATGGAGAGGATGACGAAGTAGCAGCGCTGCAAGCTGAAATCGAGACAAATGCGTGGGACTACGGAAGAACGTTGGTTCCTGAAGACTTGTTGGATTCCTATGATCAGGTACGTGAACAAAACAGTATGCTCCTGCAAGGGTTATAGGACATAAAAAGAGAGCTGATTGTTTTGAATCAGCTCTCTTGCTTATTGGGAGCTAAAGACGGATAGATCTTATTTTGTGACTTTGCCGTCCCATGCCTGCATTCCGCCTTCCATTGTCTTCGCCTGATAACCTCGATCGTTTAACAAATCAGCTGCTTTATCTGCGCGCTTCCCAGAACCACATACCGTAATATATTCGGTATCTTTGTCGAGCTGATCTACCTTTTCTTCTACTTGGTCTAAAGGGATATGGTGAGCGTTCGGAATCATTCCCTCTTCCACTTCATCCTGGGTTCTGACGTCAATTATTTCCGTTTCAGCTTGATCTCTTCGTTCTTTTACTTCATTAGGGGTCACTTTTGTAGCCATACTTAAAACCTCCTCATTTTAATTTCATATATGTGTTATTACCAGATAAGGTATAACGAAAACATTGTTTCTTACAAGGGGTTCTTCAACTTAAGTATTCAACGGAGGGGTAGCCAATTCTAAGTGAAAACAAGTTATTGATTAAACCCAACGCGTAGTTAAAACCTTTTTCCGAGTATAAAACTCGAGCCCATCTTTTCCGTTGGCGTGGAGATCTCCATAAAACGAATCTTTCCACCCTGAAAATGGGAAGAAAGCCATCGGGGCGGGCACTCCAATATTAACACCAAGCATCCCCGCATCAATTGTTTCACGGAATTGTCTTACATTTCCTCCGTCTTTTGTAAACAGACATGCCCCATTAGCGAACCGGGACTGATTCGTTAGTTCAATCGCTTCATTTAGATTCTTGACTCGACTGATCGATAAAACCGGTGCAAATATTTCATCCTGCCAAATCTTCATTTCTTTTGTTACATTATCAAATATCGTCGGACCCACAAAATACCCTTCCCTCTGCGCTTCTTTATCATGACGTCCATCCCGAACAAGAGTGGCCCCTTCCTTTTCACCTAATTCTATATATTGTAGTGTACGTTCTTTATGGTTCTCACGAATAACGGGACCTAGAAAAACTCCTTCATCCAATCCGTTTCCTATTTTGATCTCATTTGCTTTTTGAGCGAGCAGTTCAATAAATGAATCAGCTACGGAGTCTTCAACGGCCACCACAGAAGCAGCCATGCACCGTTCCCCGGCTGAACCGAATGCGGCATTAAGAATTTGAGTCGCAGCATTATCCATGTTCGCATCTTCTAACACAATAGAGTGATTTTTCGCTCCTGCTAAGGCCTGAACCCGCTTTAAATTCTCTGTTCCACGTTGGTACACATATTTCGCCACCGGTTGAGATCCTACAAAAGAAATAGCAGCTACAGCTTTATGATCCAATAACCCGTTGACGACCTCATGAGCTCCATGAACGATGTTAAACACACCTTTAGGTAAACCAGCTTCTTCAAAAAGTTCGGCCAAACGGTTAGCAAGTAACGGTGTCCGCTCAGATGGCTTTAATACAAAGGTATTACCGGTCACGATTGCCATCGGGAACATCCAGGCTGGAACCATCATTGGAAAATTAAAAGGAGTTATTCCACCGACCACTCCAATGGGGTAACGATACACGCCGGATTCTAGACCGTCTGCTATCGAAGGGAGCTGATCCCCCATCATTAATGTTGGGGCTCCTGCGGCAAACTCTACATTTTCAATCCCTCGCTGCACTTCACCCTGGGCCTCTTTAAAGCTTTTCCCATTCTCAATCGTAACGATTTCTGCAAGCTCATCCCAATGGTCAACGAGCAGCTGTTGATACTTGAATAAAATACGTGCTCGTTTTGGTACTGGGACTTCTTTCCAATATTCAAAGGCTTTACTGGCTGCTTTTACCGCACGATCGACATCCTCCTCTGTTGATATCGGTACATTCGCAATCACTTCACCCGAGGCAGGATTGTAAACGGCTTCGGTCTTGTCTGTCTCAGCGTCTACCCATTTCCCATCAATATAATTTTGTATCGTCTTAACTGTCGTTTGTGTCATAGTTGTTCCTCCTCATTTCTATTAAAAATTCTATCGTCTTATCTCACTTTCCGTTCTAATGAGAAATCATAGTTATAGCAATCTCTATAGAGAGATTCGATTTCTAATTGAGTAGGCACCCTCGGGTTGTTGGCAGGACTGCCACTCTCTAGAGCATCACCTGCCATTTTACTGATAACGCTTTCAAATGCTTGTTTATCAATTCCCCATGTACTTAGATTAGGAATCTCAAGTTTCAAACACAATTCTTTTACAGATGTAACAGCTAAATCAGCCGCTTCTTCATCCGAATACTCTTTCGCTTCTTCAGAAAAAATTCTTCCCAAGTCAGCCAACCGTTCTGTGCATGATTCTTTACTAAACTCTAATACAGCGGGCAATAGCATAGCATTTGAAAAACCATGAGGGACGTGAAATAATGCTCCGATTGGTCGTGACATCCCATGGACTAAACAAACAGATGAGTTGGAAAAAGCAATCCCCCCTTGTAAAGCCCCAAGTGCCATCGCCTCTCTCGCCTTGACATCATCCCCGTCTTCATAAGATTCCTCTATGTTATTTACAATCAGCTCCATAGAAGATAAAGCAATTAAATCCGTCATAGGGTGAGCCTGATTGGAAATATAAGCCTCTATGGCATGACTTAGCGCATCAATACCCGTGGCCGCAGTGACATGCTTAGGTGACGTCAGACTCAAGATTGGATCGACAATAGCAGTTTCAGGCAAAAAGGCGGGTTGCTTAATCATCATTTTCACCTCATTGGAGGTGTTTGTGATGATGGTGACATCTGTCGCCTCAGAACCTGTACCCGCTGTGGTTGGAATCGCAATGTGCGGAATAGGTGGTTGATCAGCCACTTTTCTTCCACCCATATAATCTCCAATATATCCTCTATTGGTTGCTAAAACAGCCACCGCTTTTGCCGTATCAATGCAGCTTCCGCCTCCAAGCGAAATGACTACGTCACAATGATTCGCCTTAAATAAATTTAACGCTTCTTCTACGTAAATATCTGTCGGTTCTGACTCAACTCCCAGGTAAACCTCGCAGTCCACCTGTTCATTTTTTAGATACTCAACACCTTCTTCTACATAACCCAGACTTTCCATCACCTTATCGCTTATGATAAGAGCTTTCTTCCCCTTACTTGCTGCTTCTTCACCAACTTTTTTAAAGGCATGTGGTCCGTAATTAATCGTTTTAGGCATACGAAAAACAGAGTATGGGATCATCTTCAATGGCCTCTCCTTTCTCTTTTCTTTTCAAATCCTAATCAACTCTTCCTTTTACAGAAATTACCTTCTTTATTATGTTTCCTTCGACTAAAGAAGACAGATTCCTTCATAAGATCTAATTGAATGATCAAAATGAGAATTTTTTACCGTATTATATAGAAATTTTTAATGCGTTCCCTAAAGGTAGCTTGGACTATCATAAAAGCTACACAGCACTCAATTAGCCTTCATAACGAACATCAATGATTGAGAAATATGGATAATGAACAGATGTAAAATAAGCTGTTGAAATGATAACGGCTAAATAAAGCAGAAAGATGAGATCAAACTTAGAAAACCCTATCTTGTAGTAGAACGTCCGCTTGGTATGATTAGAAAAACATTTTGCTTCCATAGCCACTGCAATCCGATAAGCTCTTCTTATACTTTGGGAAAGAAGAGGGATCGAATAAGATTTTAGTTTATGGTAAAAACCTCTAATTCCTTTTTCACTCTGAACTCCCCGAACCTTCAAAGCGTAATGAAGGGTCTGCATCTCTTCAATTATCAATGGAATCAGCCTGATCGCAGCCATAAAGCTATATGCATACTTCGGTTTCACCTTTACCTGCTGCATCAAGGAATAAAATAAATACACCGGTCTAGTAGTCAGCGCAAACACTACTCCTAAGATCGCAAAAATAATGCCTCGAAAACCTAAATGTAACCCTCGGAAGAAACTCTCTTCAGTAATGTGCACCAATCCCCATTTAATCCAGGTGATCTCTCCTTTCCCAAAGAAAATCATCGAGGTGGATGAAGTGAGAAAGATCAAAAGGAATGGGATGGATATATAGAATAGCCGCTTCCATGGCTGACCAGTAAAAAATAGATAAAGAATGAGAATCCCGACCAAATAATTGAGCAGAAAGTTTGGGTTATGAATCATCAATAGATGAAAGAAAAGCAAAATAATGATCAGTAATTTAACACTTGGATTGATTTTGTGAAGCCAAGTTTCTTTATAATATATGTCCATAGCGTAAGCTTGCCTCCCCTATGGAATTAGCAGGTTGTACGCTATTTATATATTCAGACGAAGGCATCTCTTTAGTGAGTCCACCATTCTCAACTAGCCAGACTTTACCCGCAAAATGTTCAACAATATTTAAGTCATGCGTTACCATAATGATCGTATTTCCTTGTGCTCTCAAATCTTCAAGATGCTCTAAAATCGCAAATGTGTTTTTCGCATCCTGTCCAAAAGTAGGTTCATCCAACAGGATGATCGGTTGTTCTCTAACAATCGACGAAGCTACGCTCAACCTTCTCTTCTGTCCCATAGATAACTGATAAGGATGGGTTTGTTTATGTTTATCCAAATGATAAACTCCCAGGAGCTCGTTCACGCTATCTGAAATTTTTTTCTTCTCCCATTTCTCTAATTGAAGGCTGAAAGCTGCTTCCTCACATACAGAATTCGTAACGAATTGTAATTCTGGGTTTTGAAATACAAAGGCAGCATAGTCAGTGAAATTATTAATCTTTTTGTGATTATGCCCAAGGACACGGTAGGTACCCTTTGTTTTAATCAAATTCATCAAGGCGAGTAAAAGTGTGCTTTTTCCTGCCCCGTTCTCACCAAGCACGGTGATCCATTCCCCTTGCTTGGCTTTTGCCTCATTAACCCTGAGTGTTTCAGCATTACCTCGATAAGCAGAAAATCCAGATAAATGGATAGCAGCTGTATTGTCATTTATTTTTTTTTGATGGAAAGCTCTAGGTTTTTGTTGTATATAATCCTCCCACACACCGGGATACCATATTCCCTGTTCCTTAAGTACGCCTTTATGGTGGTCAAAGATCTCCTTTGATCCATCAGCTATAACTTCTCCGTTCTCACCCAGAAGGATGACCCGATCAACAAAGTCAGCAACTTTTTCAATTTTGTGTTCAACAATTACGATTGTTTTATTTTGACCTACGTTTTTGATGGTCTCCCATACCTGCTTGGTTCCTTCCGGGTCGAGCATTGCTGTCGGTTCATCCAAGAATAAAATCTCAGGCTCTAATGCAAGTACTGATGCAATAGCTAATCGCTGCTTCATTCCCCCGGATAACGTTTGGATTCTTGTATGAATGTCTTCAAATTCTAAGCCAACTTGACTCAAATAATGTCTAATATAATCCTCCATTTTTTCTCGCGGTATCTGAAGATTTTCAAGGACAAACGCAATTTCCTCATCAACATAAGGCATACAAAATTGTGAATCAGGGTCTTGGAATAAGAATCCCCAGGAATCGGGAGATGTTAGATGATCTGCTTTCATCGGTACATCCACTACCTTAGGTATGAGCCCTGATAAGACTTGCAAAAGCGTTGACTTTCCTGAACCAGATGGTCCTATGAGCAAGACCTTTTCTCCCTTGTTAATAGAAAGGGAGAAATCCTTGAACAACAAGGATTCCACTCCTGGGAATTTCAAACGCATATTGTTCATACCAGTTACCGTTGTCATAAGAATTCCTCCTGTTAGCCTAACGCTTTATAATCTTCTTTAGAAGCTGGACGTACAAGACTCGTGACGCCAGTTCTCTCTAACGCTTGAACAATGAGGTAAGCAAAGATGCCGGATATTAAAACGGCTCCTATTAATCTAGCTCCAAACATGATAATCAGATTCCAAATTGCCAAATCAGCAATGTATCCATAAAAATAGTCAATTCCAATAGAAGCTAACGCAGAAGCTACCCCTGCTAAAGACGCAGTGAGCATATCAAATCGCTTATACCTGAAAGCAGCAAAAATGAGTTCAGCAGCAAGACCCTGTCCTAAACCAAAAATCAGTGTGGCTACTCCCCATTCACCGCCAAAAATAAATTCACCCTGGGCAGCTGCTACTTCTGCCAATAAAGCCACTCCAGGCTTCCGGATAATGAGGTAAGCTACGATTGCTGCCATGAACCACATGCCATAAATCAGCTGCTCCACGTGTAGCCCTAATGTAGAAATCAATCCATACAATGGCCCCCAAAGTTTATAAATCACTCCAAATATCAATGCGATGATGATGGTTACTAAAATATCTGTTAACTTCAATCCTTTTTCCATTGGTTTAAGTCTCCTTTTTCTATAGATAGTTTCAACCGTTTAGTAGATTGGATTTCTCCAGCCACATTTTCTTCTTATCGGCCATCTCCCAAAAAAGATATTCCAGTTTACTCGTCTGCATAAATATCTCTTCTAAGTGTGCTTTCTCATATTCCGGCTTATCATCTGCAAGACGGTTCATCAGGTTTCTCATATCTTCAGCAAGCTTTGTGAACTCATCAGAGGCGTACATAGTAATCCAGTCCCCGTAGAGTTCATGTTCACTTGCTCCCTCTTTTTGATTCAAAGCCAGTCCTATGAAATTGTAGCTCCATGTACAGGCAAGCACACAGGCGACAACTTCTGCTTCTGAACCTTGATGAGCCTTGTTTAGCATATAGCTTGTATAGGCTAGTGTTGTGGCGGTAGGGTCTATGTTTTCTAACTTTGCCCGGCTGATTCCTAGTTTCTTCGCATAAGTGCGATGAAGTTCCATTTCCTCATTTAAAGTAGAGTGCAGTAAATCAGCAAAGATTTTCATCGTTTCTAGATTCGTTGCTTTCACACTTCCTAAAGCAAATACACGGGCGTAGTCAATTAAATATAAATAGTCTTGTTCTATGAAAAACTTGAATTTATCTAGCTCTAAACTGCCTTCGCCTATCTCTTTAACAAAAGGGTGGTCAAGATAAGCCTCCCAAATAGGTTTGGCCTTTTCATAAAGTCGATCTGTAAACATGACGCTTCATCCTTTCTTATTAATCTACTTAAAATGTATACCTGTATGAATTTGTCCCATTCTATATAGCAGTATTATTCTGGAAGATTAGATTCCGAGATATCGTGGGTTTGTATTTGTAATAGGGTTAGGAATGGCTGAAAAATAACTCGCTTTCCTGTGGTGGAACTGCCGAGCCTACTAGTTCGCTACGCTCTCTATGGGGTCTCGACTAGATCCTTCTCCCACGGGAGTCTCGTCATTTTCCAGCCATCCCAACTGTAATTAATCCCTCAAACCCACCTAGTTTCAGTATTAGAGTGAGGCTAATTGAATTTCTATGAAGAAAGCACTTTGAAACCCATTTATATCCTATTCTGGAAGGATAAACGAATATATTTACATAGTTAATGATCTGTATTAAAAGGACTGTTTCTACTTTTGCATACGTTTCCTTGCCGCCCAAAAATAGCAAGTTGAGAGGGGAAATGGTGAGACTCCTGCGGGAATGGTATGGCTGGCAAGACCCCACAGGTTGGCAAACCGAGGAAGCTTGCCGTCATCCCCGCGGAAAGCGAGCCATTTCCCCGAACACCTTTCCTGGTACTAGAAAACGGAAACAATCTCACCAAAGTGAATAGTAATCTTGAAACTTAGTCTTCCGGAATAGGAGGCTTTATTGGAAGAACGGAATTCTTGTGTTTAACTTGTTGTAACCTAATCATCACTAATTCCAACAAAAAAGCCCGCTCCTTAAGGAAGGAGCGAGCTTGAGATTTGAAAATCTATGATTATACGAAACTATAACCAATAACTCGCTTCACTTCCCTACGCTAGTATGATCTAGATCAGGTTATAAGGGTCAAAGCTCTGCGCTTCTCTCAGTCAAGTCATGACTCCCCTAGTGAAGTTCTCATATACAATTGTTAATTAAGCCTTTTACATTATGGCAAATCATTACCCGCTGTACGATAGAGCTCATACCATTCTTGTCTAGATAGCTCGATGTCAGACGCTTTTACAATATCTTGCAAACGTCCCTTGTTCATGGTGCCGACCACCGGCTGAATATTCGCAGGATGACGTAATATCCATGCAGTAGCAACCGCGGAATCCGTCACACCTTTTTTCTCTGCTAGTTCTTGCAGTTTGGCATTCACTTCAGGGAACGCTTCATTTCCAATGAACGGACCTTCGATCATGCCGTGCTGGAACGGAGACCAGGCCTGGATGGAAATATCATTCAAGCGGCAATATTCAATCACGTTACTGTCACGCACAATGGCAGGATCATTTTGCATATTTACATTGAACCCAGCATCAATCATCGGCGTATGTACGAGACTCAATTGCAGCTGATTAATGATCAAATCATCTTTAAGATATTTGCTTAACAATTCCATTTGCATCGGGTTCTGGTTACTTACACCAAAATAACGAACCTTCCCACTTTCTTTTAACTCCGTAAATGCTTCTGCTACTTCTTCCGGCTCCATCAGGGCATCGGGTCGGTGCAGCAGAAGAGTATCTACGTAATCCGTTTTTAATCGGCGTAGGCTGCCTTCGACGGACTCTAAAATATGATCTTTGGAGAAATCAAAGAACCCTTTACGAATTCCGCATTTGGTCTGCAGTTTCATTTTCTCTCGCACGTCATCGTTCATCCCGATCGCATCAGCGAATACTTCTTCTGACTCACCGCCGCCATAAATGTCGGCGTGGTCGAACAAATCAACGCCGCAATCCAAAGCATTTTCAATAACTTCAGCTGCATCTTTTTTGCTGAGTTGGTTAATCCGCATACAGCCTAAGGAAATTTCACCAACTTCTAATTCACTGTTTCCTAACTTAATCTTTTTCAAGATAGCCACCTCTTTTCTGTTAATGATTTTATCCTATCATTTTGAGGTGAGAATAGTAATTGATACAGCTTCTGGAAAATTGTTAAGCTCCTACATAACGTTCATAAAGTTTTTTAGCCTCATCAGCATCATTAATTCCATGAATTAAGGTTCTTCCATCCTTGAAAACGACGAACCTGATCCCTTCAATTTCAAAGATAAGCAGCTCTTGATTCTCTTTCACTTTACTCGTTACAGAAGCAATCCGCTTGCGCAATTGTGAAAGGGAACTTATCCCTCCCACTGGTCTAACTTGCACAGTGTCCCTTCCACAAAGCACAGCCGTCTTCATGCCTTTTTCTTTTTGCAAATAAGGGAATGTGGCATTTACAGAGCATGACGGGCACTGAAGATTTAACAACTTCGTTACGTTGATGGACGAATGGTCCCCTTTCCAGACGTCAAAATAAACCAGGTCTGTTGCCATTTCATGCCCCGTCAGATGCTTTAAGCACTCTGTCGTTTGGTATGAGGCAGCAAGCTGTACTGCAGGACCAATGATTCCAACCGTATCGCATGTTTCTCCTTCATGAGGCAGATGTTCAATCAGACACTCTAAACAGGGAGTCTTACCAGGTCTTATGGGGAGTGCCACTCCATGGCTCTGGACGCAACCTCCATACACCCACGGGACCCCATTTTTGGCAGCAGCATCGTTGATGATAAACCGTGTAGAAAAATTATCTGTCCCATCCACAACGATGTCTGCAGATTTGACTAACGCTTCAGCATTTTCAGGTGTGAATTCCTCTGCGATTCCGTTAACATCAATCTCAGAATTGATCTTTTTTAAATGATATTCTGCCGCTTTAGCTTTTGAAAGGACTTCCATGGCATCTTCCTCTGTATAGAGGTGCTGGCGGCTCAAGTTACTCCATTCAATATAGTCACGGTCGATGATGGTGATTTTTCCAATACCTGCTCTAGCCAGCATTTCTGCATTTGCACTTCCCAAAGCTCCAGCACCAACGATAAGCACATGTTTGGTAGAAAGAAGCGCTTGCCCCTCTTTTCCAATTGGAGTAAAAAGTTCCTGGCGTGAATAACGGTCTGGCATTAGTCGACCATTCCGCTCTCAGGACTGCTTTTCACCGCATATTCCTTCATCGGTATTCTTCCTGCTTCGAAGCCAAGACGTCCGGCTTGAACGGCAAGCTTCATCGCTTCGGCCATTTTCACGGGATCCTTAGCCCCTGCTACTGCAGTATTAAGCAGAATACCGTCTGCGCCAAGTTCCATAGCCAAAATCGCATCCTTTGGAGATCCTATTCCAGCGTCAACTATGACAGGGATGTCTGATTGTTCGATGATCAGTTTTAAATTGGAAGGATTAATGATTCCCTGCCCAGACCCTATAGGGGAAGCTCCTGGCATGACTGCGTGGACCCCTTTCTCCTCCAAACGTTTTGCTAACACGACATCATCCGACGTATAAGCTAATACAGTAAACCCTTCTTCTAAAAGTTGTTCGCAGGCTTTCATTGTTTCGAATGGATCTGGGAGTAAGGTTTGATCGCATCCAATGACTTCAACCTTAATCATGTCACAAATATCGGAGGCTTGAGCTAGTCTTGCTATCCGCACTGCCTCATCTGCCGTTTTTGCTCCTGCCGTATTGGGAAGCAAGGAATAGTTCTCAAAATCAAGGTTTTCAAGCATGCTTGGCTCATCAGCATTTGAAAGGTCCATTCGTCTTACAGCAAACGTCAAAATCTCTGTTTCTGATGCTTTCACTGCATCCCTTTGGATATCGAAGCTTGGGTATTTTCCCGTCCCTAACATCAAACGTGAATGAAATTCTTTATCTGCAATTTTTAACATGGATTATCCTCCTCCTACAAAATGAACAATTTCTACCTTGTCTCCATCCGCAAGCCTTGTGTTCTCATAGCTGTCTTTTTTTAAGACCTCCCGGTTGTGCTCGACAATGGAAAACCTTTTTCTAATGTTAAAACGCTCAAGCAAATCGGCGACTGACGTTTCGTTCTCGGACAAATCTACCGTTCTTCCATTTACAATAACGTTCATAACGTGATCCTCCTTTCATGAGTTGCAAATCGCTCAGGCGATAGCATTTCTTTACTAGGGTAGGGAACTTCGTTTTCTACTATTAAATCTCTGAGCATCTGTCCAGTTACTGGAGCAAGCAAGATTCCATTGCGGTAATGCCCTGTAGCAAAATAGAAACCTGGAAGATTCGGATGTTCACCTATGATCGGCGAGCCATCTACGGAACCAGGTCTGATGCCTGACCAGCATCCTAGAAAAGGTTCATTTTGAAGATCAGGGAGAACAGAAAATACTTCATTCATTAAGCTGGCTAATCCACCGCCGGTTGTTGTGGTGCTACTGTCTCCGGAAATCGAAGTGGCTCCTATGAGGTAACGACCATCCAGTTTAGGCACAAGGTAAAAATTACGGAAGAACAATGTTTCTTTGAAATACTGCCTGGCAGGAAACAAAGAAAAACATTCTCCTTTCGTAGGGACCATCGGATTTTCGAGCCCAGTCGATTCAAACCAGCGTCCGCTGTCAGCTCCTGAAGCCACAACTATTCTCTCAGCTATAAGAGTTCCTGTTTCCAGCTGTACTTGATAACCTTCCTTCACCTTTTCTATCCCAAGTACAGTATTGTTTTCTATTAATCTACCTCCATAGAAAAAAGCAGCTCTCTTGAACGCCTCACAACTTTTAGCAGGCTCAACATGACCATCTTCTCTCATTAACAGTGCCCCGCGACTATTGATAAGAGAGGGAATACGATCCTTTACTTCATTGGCCGTTATCCACTCTAAGTCAGGGAATTCTTCCTTTTTTGCAGCTAGTTCTTTTTCATGTTCTGAGTCAACAGCAATTTCTAGCATTCCATATTCAGAAAGACCAATATCAATTGATGTGAGGTTTCGCAGCTCTTTCGATAATTCCTTATATAAATTCCGACTTGACTCGCAAAGTTTATGAAATTCACTTGCCTTTTTATTTTCCGTATGAACACCGAGCATACCCGCCGCAGCTCTTGTCGCTTTACTTCCACTGGATGACTTTTCAACGACTAATGTTGATACGCCACTTTTATTCAAATAATAGGATATCGAATGACCAATAATTCCTCCCCCGATGATGAGAGTATCAACGTGATCGATCATAAATAAAAGCCTCCTTTTTATATTTTTTCACAGCTTGAAGTGGGTCTTTTTCACCGAAGATACCTGACATCACTGCTGCACCTGATGCGCCGGCCTCCGCTAACTCTTTCATCTGGTGGCTATGAATGCCCCCAATCGCTATGACAGGAATTCTAAGTGAAGAAGTCATCCTTTGAAGCAGTTCCAGTCCTCGTGGAGCCACACCTTTTTTACTATTGGTGGAATAGATATGTCCAAATATTACGTAATCAGCCCCTTCCTTCTCAGCTTGATGAGCAGACTCCAGAGAATGAACGGAAACCCCGACAGTTTCATGTGGAAAATTACTCCTAACTTCTCTGAGCGAATAGCCTTTTTCCGGCAAGTGAAGGTTTCGAATCCCTGTGTCTTTCATGAAAGAATAATGCCTATGAACATACAGCTTTTCTTTTGGAAGCCCACTCTCTATCAAACGATTCACGAGAGAGAGGTAGTCTGGCAGCGCTCTTTGTTTTTCTCTCAGAATGATTCCATCTACATATGGTGAGATAAGCAGAATCGTAGATAACAGTTGAATATCTCCCATTTTTCCATCGGTTACGGTTATTAGTTGCAACTCCAACACTTCCTTTATTTTTGAGCACAAAAAATGCCACTCTCCCGGAGGAAAGTGGCATTACTTATAGAATACACGTTACGTGTCTAAAGCCTATCTTCGTCACTTTCCTCCGCTGGTTTAAACCAGTTCAGGTTCAAAGAGTCTCAAAGTTCTACTTTGATCTCAGCCCTTAACAAGGGCACCCCTAGTGAATGAACTATTCAGTTGGCGTTTGACTTTACTCTACAATAATTTTAATATTTCGTCCACACAATTTCTGGAAATGTTTAGAATTAGGACCAATAGACTACAATTTATCCAGTATCGCGATGATATAAGAAGACCACCTCAAATATTCCAAATTATGGATGACCTGAGGTGGTAATTAATGGGTCTAATCTGTTTGTTTATTTGGTAAAAATCGCATTTGAGAACAGGCGGAATAAGTAATCAGTATGGTCTCGGAACCCTGCTTCAAGTCCGATTAATGTTACGTCTTGATCTTTTTCATTTACGATTACAGGCTTACCTTGTGCACCCTCACGGTTTTCCCAGTGTCCAGCCACAAAGAAATCATCCGTGTTGAATGAGGCGTGAACATTTACCGATTCAACGTCTGTATACCATACGGGTTGATAGACAAACCCATAATCAGTGGACTCATATCCAGAGGTTAGTGGAGACGAACTATAGTCAACTCTTACGATTCCATTGCTGTTAGAATAGCCTTCATTTACGGTCACATCTGTTAAGCCAAGCTGTTTCGTTGCTTCAGAGGCACCAGTTCCTACAGCAATATATTTGCCGCCTTCTTCTACAAAGGACTGGATGTTTTGTTTAAATGCTTTATATTCGTTCTCATCTTCAAGTCCAAATTCATCGTTTGCAGGGATATTGTTATATGAAATCATGCGGGACGTTCCGCTGAAAAAGAAAACGTCTGTATCCCGGAGCCCTTCTGCTGCAAGCTGCTGTGGTGTTATCTCTTCAACATCAAACCCTAACCGTTGTAAAGCCGCCAAGGTACCTGCGTGCGATTGTGATTTGTAGATGCCACCATCTTTGAGGATGGTCACTTTTTGAGCATTCAGCGATTCACCGTTCGCCACATCCTCTGTCTTCACAGTAATGCCCGATTTCTCGACCAGTTTTCTTAATTCAGGTGTTTCCTTCGCATTCACGTAAAAATTCTCTTTTTCCTTTTTTACATCAAAACCATGATTTATGAGTGTATTGACGAGATTGACGGCTTTCACAGAAGAGTTTGGAATTACATAAGGGCCATCACCGACCAATTCACCGTCCGCAGTTACTTTTTTCACATCGTGTACTTTCACGTTAAACGAGCTTTTGGCATCGACTTTGACCGCTTCAAATCCCCATAGCTCAGGTAAGTTCCATGCGGAGATGTCGTACATAGCCGGTGTAATATCAGTAATATCTTCACCATCCCATAGCATCGTGTTCGCAAGCCCTGCTTTTGCCTGACTCATATCCACGATATAAGTTCCAGCAGGATAGTTCACCCCATCATAAGTGAATTCTTTTTTAGACTCAGAGACTTGAATATCATTGAACTCAAGGTGTTCTACCGCTTTTTCCGTTGCTGTTGGATCTTCTTTATCTGCAGGTAGAATATAGGCTTTAGGAAAGAAACCTTCTGTATGATACGGATGGTCAAATTGAATGCCTCGTTTAAATACCTCAATCTGATCTTTGATCATTTCTTCTTTGTTTTGGTTAGAAAATTCAAGTGCTCCCATTACAGCATCATAATGCCATTTCACGCCATCCCAATCATTGGTTGGCGCTTCAAGCGTATAACCGTAAGCACCGTGGTACATCGCATACATCGGCGTAAAAATTGGCGGGTAATCATCCCAGCCAGCTGTATCATCACGCTGAGGGATATAAGTACCTTCCATGGATTGATAGTCCACATTTGACGTATTGTCGTACTCACTGCGGTGATCAACAATATTTCCTTCCATGGCCTCCGCTTGGTCCATCGCCCATTTCGAAAATAGATCATATTCATAGTTAGGATTATGCGGGGGTGTACATGGTTCAATTAAGCCGGGGTTGTCAGGTCCCCCAAAAGATTTGATATAACCATGTAGGTCAAGGAACACCATTGGATTCCATTCTTTAATTAATTCAACTGTATGCTTCGTCTCCACTTGGGATTGTGTAATAAAATCACGGTTTAAATCAAAGCCATTGCTGTTAAACCGGGTTGCATCGATGCGGCCGTCAGGATTGGCCACCACATTGAAAATTAAGATATGATTTTCAAGTAATTCTTTTGTTTTCTCATCTTCTGCTGTCGCGAATCTTTCAATCAGTTGTAGCGCAGCGTCAGAGCCTACAAATTCTGTACCATGGATCGATGCGTTTATCATTACAGGAACTTTGAAATCCGGATGTTTCTCGATAAATTTCTCAGCCTTTTCAGGGTTCTTAAACATTTTCTTTCTTAATGATTTTTGATAGCCATACTTCCCTTTTTCTGTGGGATCAGAAATCGTAACCACATAAAGATCGTTTCCTGCAGAAGATTTCGCAGGTGTTTCCACTGTGATTCGGTTACTTCTTTCATCAATCTCTCTAAGCTTGTCATCCACTTTCGAATACTTCACAAAATCATAGTTTTCACTATTAAATAGACTCCCATCTTCCTCCTCCAACGTTTCATTTACATTTACGTTATGCCATTTCGGCGAGTCTGCTGAAGCCGTTATGGGCACAGCAAACATCCCAAGGGCAGCGACCCCAGCAATAAGTTGCTTCTTCATTATGTACCTCCTATATTCTATTAGACTTAATTACTAGTTTATACCAATTGTTACAATTGTTGTATACTTAGATCATCCTGATTTACGTCAGTTCTTATGTACCAGGAGTTCCGTCATTCACTTTAGATTATAGACTTTAATAAAAGTAAAAAAATCAGAACATTAAGCCTGTAAGTACCACAAATTAAATAAGAAAGCGCGATTGCCAATTCAGGCAATCGCGCTTTCTTATTTAATTTAATACACTGTCAATTTTTGCTTTTATTCTACTATAGCTTACTGGATGACAAAATTTATTAATCGTTGAAAGAGAAATAGTCTTTTGTTCTGTAAAATGTTCATTAAGATAAGAAGTTGGAACAACATAAAAGTCCCAGCGGTTCACATCAAGAAGATCGTAATTCGATTTATCTTGATCTGTATAAACGCAAAAAACATAACAATCCGAATTTCGTTTCGATTCAGAGCTCATTATTCCTGTGGCAGTATCCCATGCTCTTGCTTTGGGTATGTTAAAAACAATTTTAGACGGTTGCCTTTGCTTCCATGATTGAATATAAGCAGATGACTTAACCTCTATAAGATTGTCATTATATACAAAGTCAGCCTTATCCCATTCAATTCGAGGCTTACTTGTTAATCCTAAGGCATATCCAACCAAAAACTCAGCTAAAATACCTCGATTTGTATTACTTAATAAATCTGAATATGCCCAGCGCCAAAATTCCTCCACTGTAGTTTCCGTGCCCTTTATTTGTACTCCTTTAGATATCTTCGAATTCAAACTATCACTCCCATTTTTATTCCGTTTAATTTTGATTAGCTGTTCCTAAACACTACCTACTAAAGCTATTGTTTTAATATGTAAATAACCTTTTTCACTAGTTCAAAACAGGGAGACCGCTTACTAGCAGCCCCCCTGTTTTGAACTTAAAACTTCTTCCAATTCACTTGTTTCGCTTTTTTGTAACGGTCCTCAACAGCGTTCCAGTTGACCACATTCCACCAGTTATCCACGTATTTCCCTCTATCATTCTCATACTGCAAATAGTACGCATGCTCCCAAACATCGAGCGGCAGCAATGGAATCACATCCCATTGACTTAAGTTTTGATGCTTCTCTGCCTGTAAAGTTTCCAGACGGTGAGATCGAGGAGCCCATACCAATATCGTCCAGCCAACACCTTCAACTTTTTTCGCTGCCGCAGAAAAATGTTCTTTAAACTTTGGAAAACTCCCAAAGCTTCTTTCGATCTCTTTTAAAAGTTCCCCCTTAGGTTTTCCTCCTCCCTTAGAACTCATGATTTCCCAGAAAATCGTATGCAAATAATGACCTGCTCCATTGAATGCAGCTTCTCTTTCCCAATGCTTAATCAGGTCATAATTATTATTTCTTCTTGCTCTCTGCATTTCTTTTTCTGCTTGATTTAAGCCATCCACGTAACTTTTATGGTGTTTGTCATGATGCAGTCGCATAATTTTCCTGCTTATATATGGCTCCAATGCTTCGTATGCGTAAGGAAGCGGAGGTAAGGTATGCCCTCCTATCGGTACTGGCTCATCTTGTCTTTCGCTATCAGAACTTCCATTTACTTTTGCTGCAAGTCTCTCTAATTCATACGCTTTTTCCAGATCAAATGAAGCAGTATCCCGGTTCCACTCTTCAATTTGGGCTAACAAACCATTTAGTTCCTTTTGGTAGGTATCGTCTTCAGAATCTTGCCTGGATGCATCACCCTTCGCCAAGTCGTTTGCCCATACTTCCATGTCACGAAGATACTTTACCAGCGCCTGATTATCGCTCAATCTGGTCCCTCCTTTAATCCACTGTATAACTATATGCAGTTACCATGATGATTAAGAAGGAAGAGGTCCACCTTCTTATCATATAAAAAAGATCTCCGTTTGAACGGAGATCAGTTGTGAGTTTTATTATTTAGAAGTACTCGTCTTGTTCATAAACTTAAGCAAATCCGTTAGCAGTGTACTAAACGTCGATAAGTGCTCCTGCACCCGTCCAGGATATTCTTCCTCAATAAACTCTAGCGTATCATTCTCAGTATGCCATATACCTCCATGCTCCACTGTTTGTTGATAGCCGTCCAGATCACCTATCTCCCAATTCGTGGCTTCTAAATAACCATAAGGAATGCCTTTCGCTTTGAATGGAGCATGGTCACTCCAATCTCCTGTCGTACCAGCTGGATAATGAGGATTCAAACCTGGGTTAGTTTCAACATCTAATCTCTTCTTATCGGCAATAGCTAACGCTTGGTCGCGAATGAATCCATCCTCTCCTGCATTTCCATACACATACATTTGATCTCCAACAGCCAGGCTGTCTAAGTTAATCATGCCTATCGTGTTTTCAATCTCTTGTTCTGACATATGATTCGCATAGTATTTAGAACCTTGTAACCCTACTTCTTCTGCACCAAATGCAATAAATACAATGGAATATGGGGTCTTTATATTATTCAATACTTCCGCCGTTTCTAGAAGGACCCCTACGCCTGAGGCATTATCGTCTACTCCGAGTCCGGCCGAAACGGAATCATAGTGAGCCCCTACAATAATCTGTTTACTAGATTTGCCTTCTTTGTAAGCAACTACATTGGATGAAGATTTTGTAGAGTTATAATCAAATTCTTGAACTTCTGTTTCCAAACCGATTCGTTCAAACTGGCCCACGATATACTCGGCTGCTTCTCTCTCATTTTCTGACCCGGCGATTCTTGAGCCAATGTCATAAGCTAAATACTCCATATGCTTATAAGCCATGGCTCCGTCTTTATGAGCAAGTGAAGGATGATATGTAACAGGGTTCGCGGAAGCACTCCCGATGATTGTAACCATTCCAAACATTAGCAAGAATAGCATAATTGAAATTTTTTTCATTCTTTTTTCCCCTTTCAAAATTTGGTTTTATTTGTAATATTTTAATAGATTATGTAAGTAAAAGGAACGGATTCGACAAAATGCATAAAAATAAGTGGAAAATAGAGAGAGAAATAGCCTCTAATTGACTTGAGAGGCATTTAATCTTTACTAAAAGATTTTAGAAAAAATGTTTCACTCATACATTAAATGGAAATATGTACCGTGAAAATTATTTTAGGAGGGAGCACCATATGGATATTCGAGAATTGCTAGACGAGAAAAGAGCCGTATTTGAGTTGGAAAATGGTATTCAGCGTAACACCCAGGAAGTATTTGACCTCATCAAAGATCTCACCAACCAACTGTGTTCTGGCCAGCAAGACGCCATCCTCAACATGGAAGGGAACACCATCTCAGTCGCTGCCTACAATAGTATGCTAGGAGTAACAAAATTAGAGGACGTGTCCATCCTGCGCGATCCTGAGCTAATCAAAGAATCAGGAGTAGAAGCTTTGAAAGAAACGACAAACTGGAAGAAAGTTGCGCTCCAAGAAGAAAGGAACAAATATATCACTGGACTTATTGTCTTCCAATCTAAGCATGAATCACTTGGAATCGAACAAGAAATCGGTCGTCTTTACGTAAACAAGGACAAAACAGTCACGTTTAAAGGACTAGTCGGCGGCAATCGGATCGAAATTATCGAGTCGAATGAAATCGATTCCCGCTTACCAGAGATCCTGCAATCTACTATGGAAGATGCATTCTTTGAAGGTTGCACGTACTGGGAATAAAAACTACCTTCTAAACAGCAAATCATCGACTCCGTTGGTACACTAGATAAAAAGAAATAGAGCCCCTTTTCCAATAGGATGAGGGGCTTCTTTTATGATTAATTTTATTCTCTTTTTTTCCAAAAAACCAAGATAAAATTTAATTCCATAGTTACATTCCTATAACCTGAGGGTAAAATCCTTTATACCAGGTTTAATTGTAAAAAAAGGAGATGGATGATTATGGCTGACAATAATAAATTAAGAGGAAAAGTAGCCTTAGTGACTGGAGGCGGCTCAGGGATGGGTAAAGCATCAGCCATTCAGCTTGCTACAGAAGGAGCAAAGGTTGCAGTTATAGATATTAAAGAAGAAGACGCCCAGGAAACCAGGAAAGAAATCGAGGCTATTGGCGGAGAGTCATTTATTCTAAAAGCTGACGTCTCAAAAGAGAGTGATATCCAGCATTCATACAAGCAGATCATTGACCACTTCGGAAGATTAGATATCATTTTTGCTAATGCCGGCATTAATGGAAAGATCACACCAATAGAAGATATGGCTGTAGAAGATTGGGACAACACATTGGAAACAAATTTAAGAAGTACTTTTTTGACTGTTAAACATGCGATTCCTTATATGAAAGAAGAAGGTGGAAGCATCATTATCACTAGCTCCGTTAACGGAAACCGCGACTTCTCCAACTTCGGCTTTACGGCCTACAGTTCATCAAAAGCCGGTCAGATGGCTTTTGGTAAAATGGCTGCTTTAGAATTAGCACGCTACCAGATCCGAGTAAATATTATCTGTCCTGGTGCCATTCAAACAAATATCGATAAAAACACCCATCCAGAGGAAGAAACGCTTAAAAAAATTAAAATTCCTGTAGAGTATCCCGAGGGGAACCAGCCTTTGCAAAACCGTCCAGGACATCCAGAAGAAGTGGCTGACCTTATTGTATTCCTGGCTTCTGATTCTTCAAGGCACATTACAGGAACCGAATTGTACATTGATGGAGCCGGCTCTTTGCTTTAAACAAACCTAAAGCCCCTTTCCTATTGGAAAAGGGCTTTATTATTTACCTTCTTTGTTTAAATGCAAAGATGACTGTAAGGATAAGCAGCATTGCTGCCAAAGTATAAGAAGCGTACACAACTAGTGGTACATCAGCATCCTGATTTTTAACCCCTATTCCAACAAACGCCCACACAAACACGAGCGGGTACACCCAATCCTTCTGAGTATTCATAAAAGTAAGGGCCAGCAAGGTTGCAACGATTAAGAGCAGCAATGTCCAGATTGAATCGGAAATCCCGAATCCATCCCAGCCAATGTAGGTTAAATAGTAGCTGATGTTTGCAATCGTAGCGACGCTGATCCAGCCGAGATAAACGGAAAATGGCAGAATATCGAAAAATGAAGCATCTGCGACTTTCAATGTTACATATAGACGAATAAGAGTGAGGAGCAAGAGAAGCATTACAATGACTGAAAGACCAAAGAATTCATAATGCCACATGAAGATCCAAAGGCTGTTCAAGATAGAGCTTAAAACAAACAGCCCGCTGGTTTTTTGATAAACAGGCAGATTCCTGCGGCTTGCAGGGAATTGACGAATGATCCACAAACCTAAAAGAATATAAATGAATCCCCAAATACTAAATACATACCCAGCTGGTGTGAACAGTACGTTCAGCCTGTTTGAAATCTCACCGGTGGTCTGGCCATTTAAGGGTAACGCGTTAGCGAGTCCATTCACAGTTATCACGAGAAGATAAGCGATCAGGTTCATGATGAATTTGCCCATTCAAACCCTTCCCTTCAATTAAGGCTATGATACATAGTATTCCTTCTTCCCCTTGAATAAAACGTCATTCTATACCTTTGAGCAGAGCACATAAATAACCCTCTCCATTGTTTTGGTTAAAATAGGAGAGGGCCTGAATCTTTTAAGAGCTCCAGGAATTATATTCTAAACGATACAGAGAGAGGGGTTTCCCTTAAGGACTTTTGTCACTTCTTTAGTTACTAATATGGAGGTTCTTATCTGAGATTCTTTTGTGAGTCCTGCAATGTGCGGAGTAATAACCACATTCGAATACGAGAGTAAAGGGTGATCACGAATTACGGGTTCCGATTCAAGTACATCGAGATAAGCTCCCGCTATGTGTTGCTTATATAAAGCCTCTACTAAATCCGATTCATTGATGATACCTCCGCGTGAGGTATTAATAATATAAGCATTTGATTTCATAGCTTTAAACTCCTCTAAACCCATCAAATTTTTCGTTGATGGGTTTAATGGGACATGCACAGAGACAAAATCAGATAATTCCAGCATTTCCTCAAGTGTTGATTTTGCTTCCACCCCTGTTTCTGCAATCACATGATCATAATCCGTAATGAATGGATCATACCCTACTACATTCATTCCGAATGCATGAGCTCTTTTAGCTACTCTATGAGCAATTTCTCCTAGTCCTACAAGGCCTATTGTTTTTCCATATACCTCCCCTCCTGTATGCATTGTTCTATCCCATCTTCCTTTATGTACATCCCCATCTGCATCACTTATGGATCGATTCGAGCTGAGGACAGCGTTCATCACATATTCAGCGACGGAAGTGGCATTAGCATTTTTGGCATATACAACTTGCACACCTTTTTGCTTGGCAGCTTCTACCTTAATATTGTCGAGCCCAACACCAAGACGACCAATGACTTTTAGTTTGGAACTGGCTTGTAAAAGTTCTTCGTCAACCTGGGTTTGATTACGTATAATTAAAGCGTCCACGTCTTTTACCTTTTCCAAGAGTTTGCCTCGATCTTGTGCCAGCTGTTCGTCATATTCTACTTCATAACCTTGCCGTTCTAGTTCGTCCACTCCTTCTTGCCAAATGACTTCACTTATTAATATCTTCATATCTTCCTCCCCTTTACTCTTAGTATGACTTCCTTACCTATTCTCAATTTCTTTCATTAAAACATCTTTCCTTAAAAGTTAAAATAAAGAGAAAGAATCACTAGAACTATGTAGAAAGGCACCTCTTAAAGATATAGGTACCTTTACGGACTCTAATTTTTACTGATTTTAGTGGCCCCTACCGCCTTTTCGGCATCCAAATAACCTGCTCCTTGAATATTTGCCGGCAGCCCCATATCAACCGCTCCACTGATTAGCTTTTGCTTAACTTGATCGGGTGTATATTCCGGGTGCGCTTGAAGAATTAAAGCAGCGACACCAGCACAGATCGGCGTAGCCATCGAAGTACCAGATAAACTAAAGTAATTGTTTTCTACGCGGTTAGCTTTTGTGGTTTTATCGAGGAAAGATCCTGGGGACCTCAAAGAAATAACATTCACTCCTGGAGTAACTAAATCCGGTTTAACCACCCCTCCACATGCTGGTCCTCGGCTTGAAAATGAGGCGATCTCTTCATCGCTTCGATCAACCGTATCGCGATCATCCAGTGCGCCGACAGTCACAACCTTTGGACTGATTCCAGGTGTAGCAATCGTTCGTTCATCAGGCCCTGAATTACCTGCTGCTACACACACAAAAATCCCGCTATCCCATGCTTGCTCAACAATTTGCACTAGAGGGTCATTGCAGTCCGATTCATCTGCCGCTCCACCTAAAGACAAAGAGATTACGTCAATATGATGTTCTTCTTTGTGATCCATACACCATTGAATTCCTGCCATAATCGTAGATATAGACCCTGAGCCTGCTTTGTTCAATACTTTTACTCCAATCACACCTGCTTCTGGAGCCGGGCCGCGATATTGAAAGTCGGAGGAAAATCCGTTTCCAGCGGCGTCGCCAGCACAGTGGGTGCCATGTCCATTATCGTCATAAGGTTCTTCACGGTCATTAACGACATCCTTAAAAGCAATGATTCGATTATTTGGCTGCGTAAAATCCTCATGCGGATACAGTCCAGTATCAACAACAGCAATATTTACGCCTTTTCCAGTCAGCCCAAGCTTATTCAATTCACGAGCACGAACGGATGGAGAAGCAACATCTAACAGGGCTGTCACTTCACGATCATAATAGATCTTTCTTATGTGACATTCATTTGTTAGTAACTTTTCGATTCCAGATGCCGTTAGCATCCCAGAACAGCACCCTGCCGCCGGGAATTGATGTTGAACCTTGCATTTCCTTTCCTTATCAAGCAAAGATTCGACCTTATTCAAGCCGGAATAAATCTCTTCACCTTTAAATTCGATAATGACTGGAAACTTTTTATTTTTCACCAAAAACTTTTCCAATGAACTGTGCAAGAAACAAGGGGTCCGACGCATTGGTTTGTATAAATGGACTAGCCTTGTCCGCAGTTCTTTATCCAGCCTATCACTATGCTCTTTCGTAAGCTGGATCATAGAGAATCCTAACATTCTATCACCTCTTAATTTGTAATAGTCTATTCTATGAATAGAGGTTTAAGAGATGTCGGCGCTTGTGCGACAAGGTAGAAGAATAGGCTTTATAGAGCAGCAAACATAGTAAAAAACCTCTCACTTGCTTAATAGGCAGGTGAGAGGTTTTAGCAGTCTATTTTATTAATCGCTTCCCGTAATCTGCAAATCATCCCTCATGATCGTTAACGCTGAAAACGGCGTAACAGCCTGACCAGGGGCGACTTCCATAGAAACGATATCTCCACTGATACCAACCGATACTTCAATCTCTTTTTTATCTTGGGTCTCAATTAAAAGCAGCGTCTCCCATTCATACACATAAGCCGAGGGTTGTACGTACACTTCTTTAATGCTTCCGTAACAAGGACTGTAAATGGTTTGAAAAACTTCCTTCATCCTTTTTTCTCCTCCTTGATTATGGTTACAACATAACAACTATTGACTGGATCTAGAGAGCTCTCTTCTAAAAATAAGCTCCAATAGCTCCATGCTTGTTTATTAGTTTTATGCTGCCTCATTTTTTAATAGACCTGCTTTTCCCAATCTTTACACTCAACCTATAAAACGCTGGGACTCATGCTTGCTTCACACTTGCTAATACTTTCGTTATCTTCTCGATCGCCCAATCAAGATCCTCTTCACTAATTACTAGCGGAGGAGCAAAACGAATGACAGTTTCGTGGGTTTCTTTGCAAAGCAGTCCCTCATCTTTCAGCTTTTCACAATAAGGGCGGGCCGGTTCATTCAATTCGACTCCTACGAACAATCCTTTTCCTCGTACTTCCTTAATCTCCGGATTATCAATTTCTTTTAACCGATCTTGAAAATACTGCCCGAGTTTCAATGATCGCTCTGCTAATTTTTCCTCTTCAATGACTTCTAATGAAGCAATGGAGACAGCGCACGCTAATGGATTTCCGCCAAATGTCGAACCATGAGAACCTGGGGTGAACACACCCAGTACATCTTCGTTGGCAGCAACACAAGAAATTGGCATCACACCTCCACCTAATGCTTTACCAAGGATATACATATCAGGCAATACATCCTCCCAATCGCAGGCAAACATTTTTCCAGATCGTCCAAGACCTGACTGAATCTCATCGGCTACAAAAAGAACATTCTCTTTCTTACACACATCGTAAGCTTTCTTTAAGAATCCTTCCGGCGGAATGACGATCCCTGCTTCTCCCTGAATTGGCTCGAGCAAGAACCCTGCTGTATTTGGTGTGATGGCTTGTTTTAAAGCTTCCAGATCTCCATAAGGAATCAATTTAATCCCAGGCAATCCCGGCCCGAAGTTGCGTTTGTTCTCTTCATCCGATGAGAGGGACACCGCCGCCATCGTTCTCCCGTGAAAATTCCCTTCACATGCGATGATTTCCGCTTTCCCCTCTGGGATACCCTTTTTGTCATAGGCCCAGCGTCTAATAGTCTTTATCGCTGTTTCGACCGCTTCCGCTCCGGTATTCATTGGAAGTACCCTATCTTTTCCGGTCAATTCAGAAACCTTTTTATAAAAAGGAGCCAGCTGGTCATTGTGGAAGGCACGTGATGTTAACGTCACCCGGTCCGCCTGATTTTTTAAAGCTTCAATAAGCTTCGGGTGTCTATGTCCCTGATTGACTGCCGAGTAGGCACTAAGCATATCCATATATCGATTGCCCTCAGGATCCTTGACCCAGACGCCCTCTGCCTCTGAGATGACAATCGGGAGCGGATGGTAATTTTTCGCTCCATATCTTTCGGTCTGATCCATAATGCTTTTGGAATTCACAGTGGTGGTGTTCATCTATATTCCTCCTAGTCATAGAGCGGGGCTGCTAAACCCACTCCTGTTCTTCACCTTTCTATATTGCAAATTCCGTGCCAACTTTTTAAATATTGGTATGGAGGGATTCCTTTTTAAAAAGAGCTGATAACTGCAAAATAAATTGTCACTCCTCACCACAAATGTGCCAAATAATTTTGCGTCATTACTATTTCTTCTATAAAATAAAGATACTTACGTTGAACGGGGTGGATCTTGTGAAGAAAACTGAGGATATTCAGACACTCATCAAACGGAACGAACTTTATGAAAGGATCCTGAATGAATTAGACCTGGGAATTCATGTGATTGATGAGAACGGAAAAACGATCATCTATAACAAAAAAATGATGGAGATCGAGTCGATGACAGGTGAAGAAGTACTCGACAAAGACTTGCTGGAGGTCTTTCAATTCGAAAAAAACCAACGGAGCACTCTCGTCCAGGCTTTAAGGAAAGGGCAAACGTCTAAGAACATCAAGCAAACCTATTTCAATAATAAAGGAAAAGAAATTACGACCATTAATGACTCGTATCCAATTTTGGAAAATGGAAAAGTAACAGGTGCTATTGAAATCACAAAAGACGTCACAAGGCTTGAGCAAGTCATTAAAGAGAACGTGTTGAAAAAGAAGAACACGAAGTTTACGTTTGATCAGATCATTGGGAAGAGTGCGCTGATTGAGACTGTTATAGAAGAAGCGAAAAAAGCGACACGCACATCCTCATCTGTGCTGATCGTCGGTGAAACAGGAACAGGGAAAGAATTGTTTGCACAAAGCATTCATAATGGAAGCTCACGGTCATCATCCCCGTTTATTTCTCAAAACTGTGCCGCGATTCCAGACAGCTTAATGGAAAGCTTATTATTTGGTACAAAAAAAGGCGCCTTTACAGGTGCTATCGACAGACCAGGGTTGTTTGAACAGGCTGAGGGCGGTACATTATTACTCGATGAAATTAACTCTTTAGACCCAGCACTTCAAGCGAAACTTCTACGAGTCATCCAGGAACGAACCATTCGCAGGGTTGGGGATACGAAGGATAAAAAAGTGGACGTGCGTATCATTGCGACGATTAACGAGGACCCGATAGACGCTGTTGCCGAGCAGCATTTAAGAAAAGATTTGTATTACCGTCTAAGCGTTGTCACGTTATTTATTCCTCCCCTCCGTGATCGCATGGAGGATCTCTTTTCTCTAGCTCAAAGCTTTATCGCGAAGTATAATGATCTATTCCAGATGAATGTAAAAACCATCCACGAGGACGCGATTCATCTGCTTCATCAACATACGTGGCCAGGAAACGTGAGAGAGCTGGAACATACGATAGAGGGAACAATGAATCTGATTACCACTGAAGAAGTGATTGCGATCGACAGCCTTCCTGCTCGACTCCGAAAGATGTATCCAGATCATAAGCCACTGCAAAAGCAGAAGCCGGTCGAAAACAGTGCAGCACGAACATTAAAAGAAAAAATGAAAGAAACAGAAATGCTATATATCCAGCAAACCCTTAAAGAGAACAATCACAACATATCCCATACTGCAAAAATTCTTGGCATCAGCAGGCAGAGTCTGCAATATAGACTACGAAAATATGGGATATGAAAATTAATGGCCCCGTTCTTTATTTAATGAACGGGGCCAATCTATGTATCCTTATATTTTAATTGTTGCCTTTGCTCATGAATCCCATAATACCCCGTCCAATATCAGCGATGGCTCTTCTTCCTGCTTCCTCATCGTTTAACTCACTTAGTAAAACGGCTGCATATACCGTCTCATCTTTATATTTAAAAATCCCCACATCATGTTGTACTCCTGGCAGCATACCAGGTTTATTTGCGGTCAATACATCTTCATCCTTATTGTAAGCAGGGAGACCTGATGTAAACTGCTGCTCCCTCAGGATGTTATAAATGCTCTGACGGGATCTTTCACTCAAAAATTTTCCATGCTCCATTTCTGAAAGGAATTCCACCATATCCCATGCAGAGGTCGTATTGTCTACCCCTGAATCCCGTGCTTCAAAATCCATAAAGTAGCGGTTCAGTCGAGTATTCGTGCATCCCAACTGCTCGCATAGATGATTGACATTGGAAAAACCAAATCTAGTGACCAATAGGTTTGAAGCCGTATTATCAGACACAACAATCATCAGTTTCATTAGATCCAAAATTGATAAAGATAGGTTGTTCTCAAGAAGCTTAAGAACTCCATCTCCTCCTGTCTTTAGATCAGAGGCAAGCTGCACTTTCTCCCTCAAGTCAAGATCTCCATTTTCCGCTTGTCTAAATGCCTCCATAATAATCGGAATCTTGATTGTACTTGCTGCTGACGTTCGTTCAGAACCGTTAATAGCTATACCAGCTTTCTTATTCTTAATTACAACGCTCGCTCTCCCCTCTACACTTGACAGTATGTGTTCGACTTCCCTTTTTAAAGCGTCCATCCCAGCCGCCCCTTTCTTTTCTTATTTCTATTATAAAGGACTTCAGGAACACTGAAGTCCGCTTACCCTATAACTTTTGTTGCAAGGCTAGAGTAATCCAATTATCTAGTGCACATAATACTAAGAACGCATAAAGGGTGTGAATGAGATGAAGGAAACCAACTATCCCCTTGTTGATAACCTGGTAAAAATGATTGAGGGGAACGACAAGGTGACAGTGAAATCTGTCACGGTACAGAACAAGCCTATCTACATCATTTATATCAAAACAATTGCGGACGTTGACCACATTCGGGAATTCATTATAAAGCCTCTGATCGACATGAAATCGAAGTCCAAACAATCGATCGTGGAAAATCTTCCATTAAATGATTTGGCGAAGATTGAGCAATCAGATCAAATCATGAAAAAAATCTTTAATGGCTTCACCTTAATCATAGAAGATGCTGATATTTACGCGGTGAACACGTCTAAGTTCTCCCTCCGTTCTGTTCAAGAACCTGTCACGGAGGTTACTTTGCGAGGGGCACGAGATGGTTTCATTGAGTCCTTGGAAAAAAACACCTCTCTGCTTCGTATGCATTTGCGTACGAATGACCTCACCTTTCAGGAATTTACCATTGGGCAAAAAGCATTCACTAATGTATCGGTTGCCTATTTAAAGGGTGCCGCTAACCCTGAGCTTTTAAAAGAAGTGGTTAAACGCGTCGGTAAAATCGATACAGATTACTTACCCGATGGTGGCATAGTCGAACAGCTAATCGAGAAGAACAGCAATTCTCTTTTTCCTGAAGTGCATGAAACAGAGCGTCCGACAAAAGTATCAAATGCGTTGATTGAAGGCCGTGTCGCCATTTTTATAGATGGCTCCCCTTCCGTGCTCATTGCACCTGCGACCTTGAATTCGTTGTTCCATTCTACTGATGACTACAACTTTAAATGGATTCCGGCCTCTTTCATTCGATTACTTCGTTATTTTGCAGCCTTCGTCTCTGTTATGCTACCCGCTATGTATATAGCTCTGATTTCATACCATCAGGGATTGATTCCTACCGATTTGGCTTTCTCTATTGCTAAAACTCGAGAGGGTGTGCCAATTCCGTCATTTATGGAAGCAATCTTAATGGAAATAACCATCGAAGTTCTCCGTGAAGCAGGCGTCCGTCTGCCAAAACCAATCGGTCCTGCCGTTAGTATCGTCGGTGCGATTGTTCTAGGAGAAGCAGCTGTAACGGCAGGAATCGTCAGTCCATTAATGGTCATTGTCGTCGCTTTCGCAGCGATCTGTTCCTTTACAGTCGCCGATTATGGATTGAGCCTGGCTCTAAGGACGATCCGCTTCTTCATGTTACTTTCTGCAGCATTTCTAGGTATTTTCGGGCTTCTTCTAGCATTATTTATCGTCAGCATTCATTTAATTCGTCTGAAGAGCTTTTCTATTCCCTATTTAGAACCTTTTGCGCCATACTTCCATAAACGCTGGAAGGATTCACTCATTCGATACAAGTTTAGTAAGAGAGGTGGTCAAAGTGAGTGATCTTAAACAACTAGCTGGATTACAATTTATAGTCGTATACGTTTCAATAATGATTGGCGTTGGGATCATCCTTATGCCACGCTCACTCGCAGAAGCAGTTAATGCCCCAAACTTGTGGCTCAGTATCGTTTGGGGCTTTCTTTTGATTGGCCTCTGTTCGATGATTATTGTCCAGCTGGTAAGTCGATATCCCGGCAAAACATTCTTCGAGATGTCAACCATCATTACAGGTAAATACATCGGATTTTTATTGAATCTATGTTATATCGTTTATACGCTTATCGTTTCCGCTTATATTCTTAGAGTCACAGGAGGAATTGTAAAAAGTAATTTACTTGATACCACTCCTCTCTCAGTAGTAATCGGTACTTTCATAATTGTCAGTACGTATTTGATTACGAACGGAGCAGGTGATATCGTACGCTTTTTCCAGCTTTATTTCCCTGTAATGATAGTAACGTTCGTCGCCCTGTGCTTATTAAGTTTGAAGGATGTTGACATTAATAATATACGCCCTGTGGTTGGCGAAGGTATCATGCCTACTTTTCAAGGAATTAGGGTTACCTTTTTCTCTTTTCTAGGCTTTGAATTCCTGTTAATCTTTTCGAAATTGTTAGGCAAAAGAAGCGCCAATAAACTCAGGGCTGGTATATGGATAAGTCTTGCTTTAACTGCGATCATATACATTGGATTTCACCTGCTTTCCTTAGGCATTCTTGGTCTCGAAGAGTTAAAACAGATTACCTTTCCGACGGTGGAAATGGCGAAAAGTATTGAATTCCAGGGATTCTTTTTCGAGAGATTTGAAATCCTTTTCCTGGTCGGATGGCTCATTACCGCCATCACCTCATTTTCAGCGTATTATTATGCAATGTGGACAGGGGTAAGACAAACGTTTCACACTAAGTCAAAGTTTTTCGTCTGGTTAGTTGCCGTGCTGATTTTTGCTACAGCGATATTCCCCCCTGGCTTGACAGAAGTTTTTCAATATTCGAGGATAGTCAATTTCTCTTCAATAATTGCAATCGTCTTATTTCCAACAATCCTATTGCTAGTATCTTTGAGCAGGAGACAGTCTTATGCGAAATAAACTTATTCTAGGTGCATTTTTATTACTATTGTTGACTGGATGTTGGGACAGCAAGGAAATAGAAGATATCGGAGTGATTATAGGTCTTGGAGTTGACACTGCCGAAGAAGTAAACGAGATTACGATGACTAATCAATACGTCGACCCAGGAAAAATCCCTAGTATCCAAGGAGGAGCCCCAGGAGGAAAGCCATTTCAAAACCTAACCGTATCTGGGACAACTCTCTTAGAAATCATTCGTGATAACGCATTTGAAAGCAATCGACCACCCAATTACACACACTTAAAGTCGATTATGTTATCTTCAAGGCTTCTAGACAGAGAAAGAGCAGATGAAGTCATTGACCTCCTCATCAGGGATCATGAATTTAGGCGAACGACCCCAGTTTTTATTACTAAAGATCGAGTTGAAGACGTAATGGCTGTAGAACCGACCAAAGAACTTTTTCCAGCGATTCAAATAAAAGATCTCGGAGAAAATGCATTTAAGAATCTGTATGTCCCAGAAAACTTAAAAATTGGTGAAATGTCTAAGTTTATTTCTGAAGAAAAAAGCTTCCTCATCCCAGGAATGAAGATTAGTGAGAACCTAATTAAATCTGACGGTGCTGCAATCATCTCCAAGGAGAACTTTCAAATTGCCGGCTGGCTAGAAAAAGAGGATATGGCGGGAGTCCGTTACATTATCAATGATGTGAGAGGCGGGTACATCAATTTGACCAAAAAGGAGATTCAAGACGGGCCCCTCTCCCTTGAAGTTAAAGAGGCTTCCACAGCTTACGATCCCATCATAAAAGGGGAAAACATAACAATGGAATTCAACATCAAAGTGAACGTATCACTTGCAGAAGACTGGGGAAATAGTCGTAATCATTTCAAAAAAGGCTGGAAAAAAGAAGTAGAGAAAGCCACAAATGCAAAAATCGAACATGCGGTAAAAATTGTTCTTACCAAAGCCCAGGAAGAATACAAAACAGACTTCCTCAACCTATCCAACTGGGTCAGAATCCACCAGCCGGAGTACTGGAAGAAGAATGAGAAACGCTGGGACGAAGTCTTTCCTGAGATGCAGACAAAAATTAACGTTAAAACTAAAATCACAGACTTTGGCACTCAGAACTTAAAATAAAGTTTCAGAAATTATTAAAGACTACTTCTTTTTATAAGAAAGTAGTCTTTTTCTAATTGATGACCTAAAGAGGGGCTTTGTTTATCTCGCTATGCAAATCCATTTACAAAATATGTAGTGTAAAAACCTTAACTCAGCTCTGATCCAATATCGTTATTTTCCGATTTCCACTAATTACGCTTCTTAAGCGTCGATCTTCTTTTCTTGCTCTCCAAATAATATGTGAGAAGTTTTCAGGGGTAAAATGGTATTGATCTATCAAATATTGTTCGAACTCTTCATGATCCACCTGGTTATTATGCTCCTTTGCATAGGTAATCAAAATCTGAGTCAATTCTTTATAACTCATTCTTTTTGACTTATCAGCAGAAAAAGCTTCTGGATCGGTTGGAAGCACATATTCATTTCTCAACGCTTTCGAAGATTGGTTAGCCGTTTCCTCTATAACAATGTCTGTAGGGATTTCGGGATTTAGTTTTTCCGTCTCCGTTAATGTTGTTATGATGGTGGAGGGATCAATGTTCTCTCTTTTCTCATCTATACGCTCCAGGCGACTTATCAGTTCATGCTGTTCCTCTGTTAGCTGCTTAATCATTTCACGAAGATGCTTTTTCTCCTCTTGTATATCCTCTAATCGCATACCTATCGCGTTTCGTAAAGTGAACATAGAAGGAGAGCCTCCTTTAATAGTAATCGTTATAAAATATCATAGCACATAAAAAAGGAGAGGAATTGGAAAACGTGCCAGTTATTTAAAATTGATAAAAAAGTTGTTGGTATTCTTGGACAAGACCTAGTAAACAGGACTTAACCTTCCTTAAAGATCATATAGGAAGTTAGGCAATTTTTCATTAAAAAAAGCGCCCTTAAAAAGAAACGCTTTTTAGATTACTCATAATGATCAGTGTCCCTATCACTTTCTTCAGGGAGCTTCTTGCTGGCATCAGGAATGCTCTGTGGATCATAATTGATCACATCAGAAGAATAAACCATTACACTCATCTGTCCACCAGTAACTTTTGAGCGAATTAATAACGGTTGATTGTATTGATTTTTAAACGTAAAATCAGGCCCATACCAACTTACTGTAGCATCCCGTCCTGGTGGAACATAAGGCACCTGTTTACTGTGAGAATAGCGTTCCACAATTTTCACGCCGGCATTATCAACAGAGTTAAACAACGTAGAAGAAACCTGACAAATTCCTCCGCCAATTCCTTCAGTCACTTCCCCCTTCACAATTACTGGAGCATTTTTATATCCTTTTTCCTTTGTCCTTTTACCAACGACCTTATTAAAAGAAAAGACTTCGCCAGGGAAAACGACATGACTATCAATAGCTTCTGAAGCAAGTTGGATATTATGGGACCGTTCTTTATTGTTCGAATTAAAGTATGTCACATAATGGCCAATCTGCTGAGTGCGGATATTTGCAATCAGTTCACTATCTACTTTAGGAGTGATAGTAAGTTTTGGAACGTCCATGTCACCCTTCTTCTGCCCAAAGAGATAACGATAAAATTTCTCTTTGAACTTCTTATGATGTACTTTGTATCCATTTTCTCCAGGTATAATTTCACCTGACTCGCCTATTTTTGCATTTACAGGTTCCTTACTGATTTCCTGATCCAAATGTTCAATGAGTTCCTCAGTTTTAGGTTGATCCATAAAGGGCTTACCGATGAATTCCAACATAAAGTCTTTACGATTAACCTTAATGATTTCTTCACCATCATTGGTTATGGATAATTGTCCTGGTTGGATAAGTGGTTGAGCTAAGAGTATACCTATAGATAAAATGATCATTTTCATAACGGACTCCTCCTACAGGTAGTATGAGTAGAAGGCACATGAATCATGTGAAAACTTTTATGGGACAAAGTGCCAGGCTATTAAAGCAGAAGTAAAAGAAAAAGATGACCTCATTCTATTCTGAGATCATCTTGACTCTTGTAAATATTACATTTTTTAACTGTCAGTGCTTAAATCCTTAATCAAACAACTCACTTACCGAATGTTCTGTTTGAACTCTTAATAGCGCATCCGCCAATAGTGGTGCTACAGACAGTGAAGTTATCTTTTCAATTTGCTTTTCTTCAGGTAAGAAAATAGAATTTGTGATCACTAATTCTTTAATCGGTGAATTATTTATTTTACTTACAGCAGGGTCAGATAAAACCGCATGAGTACCACAGGCATAAATATCATTCACTCCATTTTCTAAGAGGGCCTCGGCTGCTTGTGTAACCGTTCCCGCTGTGTCTATCATGTCATCAACAATAATGGCATTTTTCCCTTCAATCTCTCCAACCACGTTCATGACCTCAGCCACATTCGGTTCTGGTCTTCGTTTATCAACAAAAGCAATCGGTGCATCTAAGATGTTCGCCATTCTTCTCGCACGTCTTAAACCACTTGTATCTGGAGCGACAACAACCACGTCTTGGATGTCTTTTTTGTTATAATAATCAGCCAAAATAGGCACCCCAAGCAGTTGATCAACAGGTACATTAAAGAACCCTTGGATTTGTGGTGCATGAAGATCTAAGCTGATGACTCTGGAGATTCCTGCCTTTTCCAATATGTTTGCAATTAATTTCGCAGTAATCGGTTCACGTGCACGAGCCTTTCGATCCTGGCGAGCGTAACCATAATAAGGAATTACGACATTGATTGTTTTAGCTGATGCTCTCTTCATCGCATCAATCATAATCAATAGCTCCATCAAGTGTTCATTTACTGGCTGAGAGGTGGATTGGATTAAGTAAACATCACGCCCCCGAACACTTTCCTCAATATTAATTTGGACTTCTCCGTCGCTAAAGCGAATAACTGAGCTTTTTCCTAAAGGTACCTCTAAGATCTCAGAGATTTCTTGGGCTAGAGGCTCATTTGAATTTAGAGTGAATAACTTCATTTCAGATTTTGAACTCATATCGATCTCTCCTATTTCAAATTGGTGTGTATGTACCCTAACTTCCAGATTAATTTACATTATTATAACATAAGGTCTGCTTGTATTTTTAAAGGATGTCCTATATAAAAAGACAATTTACCTTAGTGGCAAATTGTCCTTTTACTTGTATAGTCTTATTTCCTTAAAGTGAATGGATTGCATCCTGAACAGGTTTGTTTCCACCCACAACTTGAAACTCTTTTCCGATCGTTGTCTGATCTTCTAAGCTAGCCAAGATGACACGAGCTACGTCTTCTCGGGGTATTTCTCCTCTTTCTACTGTGGATGCTGCTTCTACTTGAGCCGTTCCATCCTCATTGTTCAATCGACCCGGATGAATAATCGTATAGTCCAGATCCGTATCTCTTAACCAAACATCCGCATAATGCTTTGCAACAACATAAGGGGCAAAAGAATCAGGTGCTGATTGGATTGCTTCACGGGTCGTATCAAATGAACTAATCATCACATACCGCTTTACCCCTGCAGCTTTTGCTGCTTCTATTGTTTTTATAGCGCCATCCAAATCAATCATCATCGTTTTATCAGGGCCGGTGTGAGGTCCAGAACCTGCGGTGAATACGATCGCATCCACACCCTCGGCTGCTTTGGCAATTGTGTCGATATCATCTTCCAAATCCACCACTACTGTTTCTGCACCTAAGTCTTTAAAAAAGGAAGCTTGCTCCTCTTTACGGATCATTGCCTTAGCTTCTACATTTTCGCTCTCTTGTATAAAAGTAACAAGGTGTTTTCCAATTTGACCGTTTGCTCCAACAACTAGAACTTTCAACTTCTACACCCTTTCTTTTGAGTAAGCTACATATTTCTATTTGCAAATTTACTATACCCTTTATCACAGTAACTTTAACAAATCGCTAACTAAAAGGTGCACCTTTATACCTCAAATGGTTTAAAAGAATTAACTAACCACCAGTTTATTTTGCACTTCAACTATTGACTCCTTCAGTTTGAGAAGTAATTGATCAATTTGTTCCTCATTTATGATTAACGGTGGAGCGAAACAAATAATGTCAATCCCTTCATACGTAACCGCTCTACAAATTACTCCACGCTCATGTAAAGCTTCAATAACTCTTGGGGCAACCTTCCAGTCTGAAGGGAATTTTTCATTCGTTTCTGAGTTTTTCACGAGCTCGACTGCACCTAAAAGCCCTACAGAACGTACATCACCAACAATGTTAATTTCATCTTTAAGTTTTCTAAAGCCTTCTAGGAGTTTCTTGCCCATTCGATGAGAATGCTCAACAAGACCTTCAGATTCAATAATATCGAGGTTCTTCAAGGCAACCGCTGCAGCTGTTGGATGTCCGCTGTAGGTAAACCCATGAAATAATGTTCCTTTGGATTTCATTTTCATTACCTCATGAATCGCATCGGATACGATCACACCTCCAAGTGGGGCATACCCACTCGTTACGCCTTTGGCAAATGTAATCATGTCGGGAACCGTGTTCCAATTTTCAATGCCAAACATTTTCCCTGTCCTGCCGAACCCTGTAATCACTTCATCCGCTACAAATAAAATTCCGTATTCATCACATAAGTTTCTTATTTCTTTAAAGTAATCCTCAGGAGGTATTAATACCCCTCCAGCCCCTTGAACAGGCTCAGCCATGAAAGCTCCTACCGTTTCTGGACCTTCTGCTTCTATTTTTTCACGTAATGCAGTGATCGCACTTTTCGTATTGCTTCTATAAGTAGACGCCGCATGAGAGAAGCCCTCGACGGTTGTCCCTGCCATATCCCAGAATTCCGGAATACCTGTAGCGCTTGTAGACGCCGCTGCTACCCCATGGTAAGAGCGCTTTAAAGCAATGATCTTTCTCCGGTTTGGCTGGCCTTGGATTCGCCAGTAATGATGGACGAGCTTAATCGCTGTATCATTCGATTCCGATCCGCCTGAAGTAAAGAACACCGCATTTAGCCGGTCCGGTGCTAAGGAAGCGATTTTCTCAGCCAGTTTTATGCCTGGCTTGTGACTAAACGTAGAAAAAGCGGAGCTGAATGCTAATGTTTTCATTTGTTCAGCAGCTGCATTTGCTAATTCTTCTCTGCCATGACCGATGTGGACATTCCATAAGGAAGACATGGCATCCATGTACGTTTTTCCATTTATGTCCTTAAGATAAATCCCTTCCCCACTCTCCATAATTACCTTTGGCCCCTTCTCCTGCTGCTGCTGAATTGAAGAGGTTGGATGTATAAAGTGTTTTTTATCTAACTCGCTCCATTCATTCATTTGATATCCTCCGTTCCCTTTCACTTTCTCTTCTACTTATTTTCCTGACATCGTATATCCTCTATTGTTCCACCCCACACCAGTTGATCAATGTTTCAGCAATAATGGCAGCCGTATCAAAGATGTGGTTTAGATCAATGTATTCATTTGGATAATGAGCCATGTTCGTCTCCCCTGGGCCAAAGACTACGACTGGGATATCTGCCAGCTGGGTCAGGAGTCCGCCATCGGTTCCCCAGGGCGAAGCTTCGATTTGGGGTGATTCCCCTTTGTAATTTTCATAAGCCTTACGAATGGTTCTCATAAAATCGTGACCTTCGTCAATTTCTCCTGGGAGCCAGCGAGCACCAAACCACTCCACTCTGACAGGGGCCTTCGCAAACCAGTCATCTATTTCATTTAGATTAGCTAGATGATCTTCAAATTCTTTTTTAGCTCTTTCAATTTCTTCGCCAGGGGCAATGCCCATCCGCCCTTCAATAACTACTTGATCGGGAACAGATGATGGCCAATTCCCTCCTTCAATCCTTCCAATATTAATAGGGATGGGAATTGGATTGTTCTTATACAAAGGATCCGTTATTCGCTCATTCCGTTTCTTTTCCAAGGAAAGAATTTGTTCATGCACAACATTTGATTTTGCAATGGCACTAACTCCTTTATAACGGGTCCCGCCGTGTGCAGACTTTCCATGAATAAACACTCTAAACCAAATCGAACCTTGCTGTTTAGGAAACATACGCATATTCGTCGGCTCAGGAATTAACGCTGCATCTGCCCGGTAACCTCGTTCAATAGCCGCTAACGTACCAGAACCGCCGCTTTCTTCTTCTACAACACTTTGGTATAGGACGTCACCTTTTAATTGAATGCCACTTGCTTTAACTGCTTCAATGGCGACAAGGGAAGCGAGGTTGCCTCCTTTCATATCGGTAGCGCCGCGTCCAAACAAATGATTATCTTTTACAGTTCCTGAAAAAGGGTCATCCTCCCATTGTTCTAAATCCCCTTCCGGTACAACATCAACATGACCATTCAGGATAATCGACCTTCCGTTTCCCGATCCCTTTAGTGTACCTACAACATTTTCACTTCCTTCAAAATCATTACGAGAGGCGCAGAAGGCTTCATGTTTGGATAACTTATCATAATCTAGTTCCCATTTGTCTACATGAAGTCCTAGCTTTTCTAAACGAATCGCAATCAAATTTTGAATCCCTTGTTCATTTCCGGCTGTGCTTGGCTGCTTCACCATCTCCTGTAACAGCTCTGTATAATCGTTGCGATAGCTTTTAATGTAATGACGGACTGCTTCTATATGTCCCATCCAAATCCCCTCCCTTACTTTTATTTTAAAAAAGAAAAGACGACGTTTTCGCCCATTTCCACGAAAACGCCAGTTAACAAGTTAGTTTTTCCCCTCTTTATATCTGTGAATCTCCTATCAAATATTCTTGGGCTCATACGCTCAATGGTCCTTATTTTCATCTAATTTTGTTAGGGACCATCAACTCAAACCTGTTTGACCTAAACGGTTTTCTTTAATTCCTCAAACATTACATGACTTTCTTGTTTTGTAAGCAGCGTCACTACTAAAAGGGTAATGATTGAAACAGGCAACCCAATAAATACAGGGTGAAGACCAAATGGGTGACCGGCAATCTGCCAAAAGACAGAGATCGCTAAACCGGTCCACATAGAAGCGATTCCTGCTGTTTTGGTCACTCGATTCCAAAATAGTCCAAACAATACAGGCGCTAAAAGCCCTGAAACTAACATCGCACTTCCTGTAATCCAAAGCGTCACCAACTGAGGAATATAAAGGGCTAAAAGTGCTGAAATAATCGATACGATCACAACGGAACCACGACTGTAAGTTAGCATTTTCTGATCACTAACGTTTCTCACTCTTGGTTTAATGATGTCATTGACGATCGAAGAAGCTGCCGCTAAAAAGAAAGAGTCAGCACATGAAATGACCGTCGCTAAAAGAGCGATGAGCATCACTATGACCATTGGAAATGGTAAGACAGCACCAATCACTTCGTAATAAACCAGAGCAGGATCAATCTCCGTCATTTGTAATCCAAATCTACTCAGAACTCCAATGACAATAATAATCGCAGCAGTCAAAAACCCTAGAACAATCGCACTCCAAAAGCCTGTTTTAGCCGTTTTAAGGTCTTTCGCAGCCCAGAAACGCTGCCATAGATCCTGTCTAACAAACTGGTAGCCGCCAATAGTGAGCAAATAAACGAAGAACTCACCAGGACTGATATTAAATATACTCAGCATGTTTTCGCCACCTGTAGTTTGAGCTCGGTCCGCGATTGCACCCCAGTCTCCGGACATAGATAGAACAACAACAAACAAGATAAAAATCCCGACTGTCTGGATAGTTCCATGGATCGCATCCTGTAGAAGAACGGATTTTAGACCGCCAAAATACGTTTTCAATGTCAGCAGGGCCCATCCAATTAGTATGCCTGTAGTGATGCTGATTCCGGCTGTTAGATTTAGGATTGTGGCAATGGCTACGAATTGCATTCCCGTAATTGCACAGTAGGCAACCAGAATACTAATGACGGTCGGAACTCTTGCTCCTTCCCCATATCGCATAGCGGTAAAGTCTCCAAGGGTGACCATGTTATATTTTTCACCCAGTAATCTAATTCGCTTTAGTAAAAATATAGCAATCACAATCGAGGTCAAAGTAAAACCAATGGCAAGCCATTGTTGACCCATACCCGAACGATAACCATTCGTCATATATCCTAGTAAAATGGATCCTCCAATTGCTGTTCCTACGAAGGTTAGAATGAGAGGCATCAGCTTACTTGAACGCCCCGCAACGTTATAATCCTCGTAGGTTTTAACACTTCGGTTCATATATAAGGATAGACCGAACAAGAAAACAAAATAGACGGCTACAATAGAAATCAATATGAGCTGCTGCTGGTCACTAAACATGATTTTTCCCTCCCGTATATTCGTAATGATGTGAATCGGAGTCACTGTAAATTAATTCTCCGTCTAAGAATGTTTGTAAGACTTTCATGTCTCCTAATTTTTCAACCTCTATATCGAGAGGGTTGTCGGATAAAATCATTACATCTGCTTTTGCCCCTGCTTTAATGATTCCTAGGGACTCTTCTTCAAACGAGCTGTAAGCTGCCTCTGTCGTATAAGCTTTCAACGCCTCCCAAATTGATATCCTCTGGTTCTCACCAAGGACTTGTCCACTCGCTGTTTGTCTCGTTACCGCACCGTAAATGCCTAGCCAAGGGTTAGCATCATTTACTGGGAGGTCCGAATTTCCAGGTGCAACAATTCCAAACTCCTTAAATGATCGATGAGGAAAACTGTTTTCCATCCGTTCTTTTCCTAACTTATTACAATAATTGTCGCCGATATGGTAAAGAAAACCGACAGAAGAGGCAGCCAACAAATTTAACTCTTTCATGTGTTGGAGATGATCAACCGTCGGAAGTACGCAATGCTCAATTCTGTTTCGTATCGAAGTAACATCTGTCGATTCACTAATTTTTAAGAACGCATTGATCGCTGTATCAATGGCTCTGTCCCCGATCGCGTGAATCGCAATGCGCAGACCCGACTGGATTCCTTTTTCCATTAATGGGTAGATTTCATTAACATCGTTATAAAGAATTCCCGTCTCCTCTGTTCCTGCATAAGGGTGTGAAACAGCCGCGGTTCTTCCACCGACACTGCCATCCAGCATGAACTTTAACCCCTGAATTTTTAGCATGTCGTTACCAAAACCACTTCTAAGACCTACCGTTAATACTTCATCATATGTACCATCAAAACCATTTTGGTCAATTGCCCACATCCATGGCCTGACTCTAACCTTTAATTCTTCTTTTTCTTGCAACAACTGGTATAGCTGTAAATCATTTGTTTGGGTAGACATATCATGAACCGTGGTAATTCCCCATGTGGCAAACTGCTTTTGAGCAAGTTTCATGCCTTTAACCATGTCCTCTATGTCATATTTAGGAATAGCTAGTAACCCTTGAGCTTTTTCCTGCATAAGTCCTGTGAGCATTCCGCTTGTATCTTTTTCAATATTGCCTCCTTTAGGGTTGGAAGTATCTTCAGAGATTCCACTCAACTCTAAAGCTTTTGAATTTGCAACAGCCATATGCGCACAGGTGCGCTTTAAGACGACAGGATGATGTGGAGCAATTTCGTCAAGTTCCCATCGTGTCGGATTACGCTTCTCAGCTAATTTACTGTCATCCCATCCCCAGCCAATAATCCATTGTCCTTCAGGCGTATGAGATACTTTCTGGCTTATCTTTTGTAGTAGCACCTTGATCGAAGGTGTCGTATCAGGCTTGCAATCTACTTCCAGTAACGATAATCCATAGATGGAGGGATGGATATGACTTTCAATAAAACTAGGCATGAGCGTTTTTTGATCTAAGTCAATAATCTTAGTGTGGCTATCTTCCCAAGTTAAAGCTTTGTCTTCCTCGCCTGCATACAAGATCGTTCCATCTTTCACAACTACAGCTTGTGCTTTCGGAAAATGATCATCCATCGTCAGGACATTACCGTTGATAAAAATCGAATCTGCCCCTGGCACACTTATCTCCTCCTTCATCTGTTCATGTAGTCCTTTTGGTAGTGCTTAATTTTATGTAAGTTCCGCTACTGAAAAGCAGGCTGAAGCAACACGCTTCGTATAAGCGGAAGTATTAATGGATGTGACCTAATTCTCCCTAAATCCAGGCAAACGAGTGGCTCTATTGATAATAAAAAAACCAGAAATATGCACAGCATAAGCTGCGAAAGCACACTCATCCTGTTCATATAACTGGTTTCCTATCTAGTGAATTGCTCTACCTTTTCACAGTAGAGTCAAGTAGATTTGACAGTTATTTGACAAATTTTTAATTGTTGCAATTATTCTATCAATAATCGCAACAGTGGTCAATTAATATTCGGAAAATTCTAATTATACATGCAATAAAAAAATCAAATAGCAGCCTTTCAGCACCTATGCTTATTTTAAAAAACATGCTACTTGAAAATCGTTTAAAAGTTGCAATCAAGATACAAGCTCATTGGAATTCACTTTTTGTTTATTTTACATATTTTCATACTAATACGGTTGACTTTTTATGGCTCAATCTATATATTTTGCATTAAGGAAACTTTTTCGGTGGATAACAATTGTCAACTTTTTCGATTACGGCCCATATAGTAAAAAAGGAAATTTTTTTACCCAAAAAGTTGCGCAAAGGAAAATTAAGTGATCTTTGCAAATAATGATGAAACTATGCCAAAGAAATGAATGCGACCTAATTTCATATACGGAACATTTATATCAAAGGAGGATAAATCATGAATCATACGGCAATCTCCATTAAAGACCTGCATGTTTCCTATTATGGAAATGAAGCAGTAAAAGGAGTTAGTTTATCTGTCAAACCCGGTAACCTGGTTGGAATTATTGGTCCAAACGGAGCCGGAAAATCAACGTTTTTAAAAGCGATGCTGAATCTTATTCCGAGGGATAAAGGTGAGGTCAAAGTACTCGGTAAAACCGTTAAAGAAGTACGGAAAAAGATCGCCTATGTTCCACAGCGAAATGATATTGACTGGGATTTTCCTATTACAGTATTAGATGCTGTTCTACTAGGTACTTACCCCAGCCTAAAGCTGTTTAGGAGACCTAAGAAAAAGGATAAAGAATGGGCAATGGAATGCCTGAAGCGCGTCGGCATGGAAGACTTCAGCAAAAGACAAATCGGTGAACTGTCAGGCGGACAGCAACAGCGTGTCTTTCTCGCCCGTGCCCTGGCGCAGAAAGCTGAATTATTTTTCCTTGATGAACCTTTTGTCGGCGTAGATGTTTCCAGTGAAGAAACGATTGTCAAAATCTTAAAAGAACTCTGTTGGCAAGGAAAAACGGTCATCGTTGTCCACCATGACCTAAGTAAAGCCAACGATTACTTTAATCAACTCATATTGTTGAACAAAGAGTTGATCAGCTACGGTGCGGTCAGTGAAGTGTTCCAGACCGATATCATAGAAAGAGCTTATCAGGGACAGTTTGCGTTTATGAAAGAGATGGGAGTGTAGATTATGGCTTTTGTTGAAGCGGTTATGCAGTATGGATTTTTACAAAAGGCGTTATTAACCTCCGTGATGGTAGGGATTATCTGTGGAGTCATCGGCTGCTTTATTATTCTCAGAGGAATGGCGCTTATGGGAGATGCCATTTCTCATGCAGTATTACCAGGAGTAGCCATTTCTTATATGTTTGGTATCAATTTCTTCTTTGGAGCTGTCTTCAGTGGTGTCCTGACAGCTATTGCGATAGGGTTCGTCAGTCAAAATAGCCGTATCAAACACGATACATCCATTGGGATTATGTTCACAGCAGCTTTCGCAGCGGGGATAATCATCATAACGATGCTGAAAAGCAGTACGGACTTATACCATATTCTGTTTGGTAACGTGCTGGCTGTCCGCTCATCAGATATGTGGATTACTCTGGGAATCGGACTTTTTGTGCTAGCAGCGGTCTACCTCTTTTATAAAGAACTCCTGGTTACATCGTTTGATGAAACAATGGGTGCAGCATACGGCTTGCCTGTCCGGTTGATTCATTATTTCCTTATGACTTTGCTGACAATGGTTACCGTCGCCTCCCTGCAAACCGTTGGAATTGTATTGGTTGTAGCGATGTTAATCACCCCAGCAGCTGCTGCCTACCTTTTAACCGACCGTTTATGGGTAATGATATTTCTTGCCGCAGGGATCGGAGTCATTTCCTCTGTTGTCGGCCTATACTTTAGCTTCACTTACAACCTGGCTTCAGGGGCAACGATTGTTATTTCAGCCACTGCCATATTCGTTCTCATCTTCCTATTCTCTCCGAAGCATGGATTGCTATGGAAAATGTTGAAAGTCAGAAAGAAAAGAGCTTCACTTATTTAACTTTAAATACATTTTAATTTCAGGAGGAAAATCAAATGAAGAAATTCTTACTTTTAGCCACAACTCTTTTCACACTTATGATGTTAGCTGCATGCGGTGGTCAGGAAGCTAACGGAAATTCTCAAGAAGATGATGGAAAAGTTCAAGTCGTAACCACCTACTCTATTGTCTACGACATCGTTAAAAATGTAGGGGGAGATTTAGTTGACATTCATAGCTTGGCACCAATCGGATCAAACCCGCATGAGTATGACCCACTACCGGAAGATGTACAGAAAACAACCGATGCGGACGCTGTTTTCTATAACGGCTTAAACTTGGAAGCAGGAAACTCATGGTTTGACAATCTGATGGAGACGGCTGGAAAAGACGGTGATGACGCACCTGTTTTCCTTATGAGTGAAGGAGTCGAGGCAATGTATTTAACAACAGAAGGTAACGAAGGAGAAGAAGACCCCCACGCCTGGCTGGATATCCGTAACGGCATTAAATATGCGGAAAACGCAAGAGATGGACTGATCAAAGCAGACCCAGAAAACAAAGAAGTTTATGAAAAAAATGCCGAGAAGTATATTGCGAAACTTCAAGAATTGCATGACAAAGCTGTAAAACAATTCAAAGAAATTCCTGAAGAAGAACGTGTACTTGTGACGAGTGAAGGAGCATTCAAATATTTCAGCGACGCTTATGGATTCCAGGCCGAATACATCTGGGAAATTAACCAGGAAAACCAGGGGACTCCAAATCAAATCACCAGAATTGTAGATATCATCAATGAGAAAGAACTCACAGGTTTATTCTTGGAAACGAGTATTGACGCTCGAAGCATGGAAGCTGTCTCTGCAGAAACAGATGTCCCTATTAGAGGCAAAGTGTTTACAGATTCTCTAGCGGAGCCGGGTGAAGACGGAGATACCTACATTGATATGATGGAATGGAACATTAAGACGATTAAAGAAGGATTGAGTCAGTAATCAAAAAGCTGCCAAAACCAGTGAGAACTGGTTTTGACAGCTTCTTTTTATATGGTTTAACTGAATTCGCCTTCTTTAAATTGTTGCTTTTATCGCATAACTTGCTTCATTCCAGGGAACCAACTGTGCCTCAAACCCGCTTTCTCTCATTACCTTGAGCATTTCTTGAGAAGATACACGGTGATGAATAGGCGGCCCTGATTCCGTCTCTACTGCTTCCCAGTCCACTACCATAAGCTTTCCTCCTGGGTACAGAATCCGTTTTATTTCATTCAGCGCTTGCGTTAAACTGCCCACCTCATGGAGAACAAAAGCGGCTATGACTTTACTTACAGACTTATTTTCTAAGCTTATTTTCTCTAGATCACTTACTACATAGCGAATATTACCGAGCTGCTCCTGCTCTACACGCTGCTTTAATAATTCAAGCATCTTTGGTTCAAGATCAACAGCATAAACGTTCTGTTTTGTCCGTTTCGCCAGGGGGAGTGTGAAAAATCCATTTCCTGCTCCTAAATCTGCTATCACATCTTCTTTATTAACACCCAGTTGATCAATAATCTTCTCAGGCTGTAGATTCTCTATTCTTTCCTCACTTAACAGACGGTCTGCTTTACTTGGATTGAATTTTTTCTCTGACATTTTTTATCCAAGCGGTGATGCAATCAGACTGGCAACGATCATAACGACGGCTGGGATAAACAGTACTTGTCCTGTTAAAACTTTTCCCGTTGTTGCTCCTATGGAGGAAATAAACGTGATCGCAAGAGAGGAAGCAATCGTCATCCGTGTCGGGATCTTTAGAACGAGCAGCATAATGGGTACAAGAATAAAGGCTCCAGCAGCCCCTACAATTCCTGCTCCAACGCCTACTAAGAAAGCGGAACCAGCGGCGATCCATTTGTTGAAGGTCACTTCCTCAAATGCTACGTCGTCGATATCTTTCTTCGGGATAAACATCATGATCGCAGCTGTTATGGCGAGAATTCCATAAACCAGGTTGACTGCTTCATATGTCATCAGCCTCGATCCATAGCCACCAATAAAACTTCCGATCAAAATAGTGATACCCATATAAAGAATCAGCTTCTTGTTTAAATAACCGCCCTTTCGATAAGCCCACACACCACCGATGGTTGCAAATAGCACTTGAACCGCACTGATGCCGGCAACTTCATGGGCAGTAAAAGCGGATAGACCAAGCATTGAGGGGATGTACAGAAGCATCGGATATTTAATGATCGATCCTCCAATCCCGACCATCCCTGATATAAAAGAACCGACAAAACCGATGAGAAAGATGATGATGAAAAAGTAAATAGTATAATCCATACGTTTCACCTACTCAAATAAATGAGGACCCGTACTCCGGGTCCTTTTTGTTATCCTTTTTTAATCCAGAACTTCAAAACATCGTCTTCTTCTGTATTTTTAAGAAGTTCATGACTGCCAGAGTTTACCCAGGAAGAAATGTCACTTTTGGCTCCTTTGTCTGTTGCATGAACTTCTAATACTTCCCCTGAATTCATTTGCTCTATCGTTTTTTTCGTTTTAACAATCGGCATTGGGCATGCGAGACCTTTAGCATCTAACACTTTATTGGATTCCATAATGTTTCTCCTCCTTTTATTTAACCGTGGACGGCACAGCGATTTGGCCCTGTTTCCATTTCTCTCTGTTTTTCATCCTCAGGGTTTTCTTTGCCCATGTTGGTTTTACGGATCCGTTCATACTCATTTGGCTGTGGCGGTAGGTTATCTGTAACCATTTTTCTGAACTTCTCTTCATCTTCCACTTGAAGACCAGCATTTTTCTCGTAAAGATCGCCGAGGCGAGCAGAAACTTGTCCACCTTTACCGAGTTCTTTTGCAAACGAATAATGAGCAGGCAGAACTACTAAATCATCAGATAGATCTTTGTAACGCTGATAAAGCGTCTCACGGAGATCTCCTACCCAATCTTCTGCTTTTCCAGCTAAATCGGGACGACCAATGGACTCAACAAAAAGAATGTCCCCTGTAAGAAGATATTGATCATCAATGATCAGGGATGTGCTCCCAATCGTATGGCCCGGAGAGTAGATAGGCTGTACTTTTACAGTCGTCTCGCCAACAACAATGTCATTACCTTCTTCAAGAGGCGAGTAATCAAAGGTAACTTCCTCTGCATCTTTCGGTGGAAGATAATACGTTCCATTGACTTTATCTGCAAGTTTTTTTCCACCAGAAATATGATCGGCATGCAAGTGAGTATCAATCAAGTATTTAATCTTCACGCCTTTTTCCTTCGCAAAGTTTTCATAAATGTCGATCATGCGATTTGTATCAACGATCGCTGCTTCTCCATTCGATTCAATGAAATAGGAAAGACAGCCTTTGCCTAAACGTACAAATTGATAAAGACTTCCTCCTCCATTCAAATCCGCCACTTTTGTGGGTTCTAAATGTTCACTCCAGGCTTGCATCCCGCCTTCTAGCGAATGAACATCTGTATATCCGGCTTTATCGAGTTCTTCTGCAACCATCTGTGAAGAGTTGCCTTTAGCACAGACGACGATGACTTCTTTATCTTTCTGCAAATTCTTATCTACGGCTTGAACGTCATCCAGTAAATTAAAGTATGGTTCATTAATTACGTCTACTTTTCCGCCTTCAATTTTCCATTCGTCAAATTCGTCCGTATTACGAACATCGAGAATCAATGTTTCTTCATGATTGACCACTTTCTTTGCGAGTTCTTCTGTTGTCATAGTTTGAACAGTCATAGTTAACCTCCTTCGCTTTAGAATGTTAAGGAAATATTGGCATCTTTCGCATAATCAATATAGGAAGCCGCGCCACCGACTTCAATTCCTTCGACAAAATCATCTTTTTCCAAACTCATGACATCCATCGTCATTTGGCAGGCAATCAGCTTAATATCCAATTCTTGCGCAATTCCCACTAGTTCTTCAATGGAAGGTACATTTGCTTTTTCAAATCCTTCCTGAAAATGCTCCTTCCCTTCTGGAAGTGGCAAGTTTTTGTGTCCTTCCTTGTGGATCAGGTTCAATCCTTCAAATGTGAAGAAAATTCCCACCTCTGCATCAGACGCTGCCGCTGCTGTTGCCACATTAAAAACTTTGTACGCATCAAATAGATTTCCGTTCGCTGCAATAATTGCTACTTTCGTATTTGTCATTGTCTATTCCTCCTATAAATGGTTTTTTTCTGTCGATCCTTGCCATTCAGCCATACCTGGGACGACATTCTTCACATTTTTATATCCTTTATACGCCAACTTCTGAGCTGCCAGGTCGCTACGGCTCCCTGTACGGCAGATGACGTGGATCTCATCCTCTTGATTTAACTCGTCAAAACGTTCTTCTAATTCGCCTAGCGGAATATTGACTGCCCCTGGAATATGACCGAACGCATACTCGGCAGGTTCACGGACATCCAAAATCGAAACATTCTTCTCGCCGTCTACTTTTCTACGAAGATCTTCAAGGTTTAGGATATCCTCATGCTTCTTCTCTTCTGAGGATTCTGCCTCACTGGCTTTTCTGATATAGTGTTTCAACACATCTCTATCTTCGGTCGTGCCAAGGTATTGATGCCCTGTACTTTCACACCATGCTTTGATATCAGCTGTAGATCCTTTGTCTGTTGCCTGCACTTCAATCACATGACCTGGGTCAAGGTTCTTAATTGCCTTTTTGGTTCTGACAATCGGCATCGGACATGCCAGACCTTTCGCATCCAGAGTTTCATTCGCCGTTACACTCATCCTGTACCCTCCTTTATTTCTTCAGATCACCTTTCCAGTCCAGCATACCGCCTACCATGTTTCTCACATCATATCCTTGCTCTTCCAAAAACTCGCTTGCTTTACCGCTTCTGCCCCCAGAACGGCAAACCATAATGTGTTCTTTGGAAGAATCAATTTCATCCAGATGGTTCGGCAGTTCACCTAATGGAATGTGACGGGCACCTGGAATCATTCCTTCAGCCACTTCCTCGTCTTCCCGAACATCGATGATGCTTACAGGCACTTTGCTTTTCATTCTTTTAGAGACTTCTTCAGGCTTGATTTCCTTCATTTTCTTACCTCCTAAGATAACCATTTTTCATTATCCCCAACTGGTTTCAGTTTATTTCTATTACATATAGAGGTTATTTAACTTTTTTCAATTATAAAGCGTTCATTTTTAAACGATTACGGGTACCGGTACTAAAATTGTTATAAAAAATAGGCTTCTTTAAATGGAGTTTAAAAATGCCTTGGTTTTCGTATTCCCATTACAATTTTAGTTAAACCAATAATTACCTTTTTAAATAAAGTAAACCATAAGATCCCCTTTTAAAATGAAATGATCCCTATGTACGTTAAATCTCAGGCTTGTCATAAATCGGTCATAAAAAAAGAGAGTTAACATTACTCTCCAACACAGCTATTATTAGAATGTACATGCAGTTTATTATTGAGAACCGAAAATAGCCAAGTCCTGATAGTCTAAAGCAAACATATAGCCGTTCCACTTTAATCTATTTTGAATATAGCCTAAAGAATCAGCATGGTATTTTCCAGCTATTTGTTGATAAACCAATAACTCATATAATTTATTTGCATCAAAGTCTACTGGATATAAGCCGCTTATTGGGTCTACCCACCCGTTGATAGGTGTGATCAGTTTCCCATCGGTATTGTAAATTTCGTTTAAATAATCAGGCACTCGGAGAGATAGGTCGATTATATATTTTGTATTATTCAGTTTGCTTAAAACTTCAACTTTGTAATAATCTTTATAAGTAACTTTATATTGATACCTCTTGTTATATACATCAGAGTCGAACAACAGAAGCGGTGTGTTATGAACGAAAGAATAAATATAATTATACGTCGTGCCGCCACTTCCGCCAGAAGGAATGGTAAGTAAAATATCCCTTACTCCGTCTTCTGTAAAATCTCCCAAGAACACCATCGGGTCATATCCCATATTTTCTTTCAGGGGAATACTGATATATCTTCCTGTCGCTCCATCCTGAACAACAAGGGTCATATTTTGAATAATGGAAACATCGGATTGTTTGAAGCCCGTCACATACACATGATCCGGGATATGGTCCCCATTTACATCTCCCCTTGCAAAAGCGACCACTCCTGAATTTCTCATGGTTGGATTAGCATAGACATTCATTATAAAAGGCTCCCTGCATAAATTTGATTGATGCGTTACCTTATGCGATACATGATACACCTGTTCACTCCAGTTAATGATTATCGCTGTATTAAGACCTCCTAGATGAATCTTCTTCTTATTTTCGACCCTTCATAATCATACAGGCACCCGGAACTCTCTATTTTTATAGTATAAATGAGAAGGAGTGTCTGCTATGACATGGCAACAGAAAATTCAATACTTTATCGGGCAGCCTGTTGGAGTATCATTCGTAAATGGTCAAGGGACTTCAGGCATATTATGTGGGGTCTCTGATGGAAAACTTCTTGTGATCGAATATCTCTATCAAGCACAATTCGCATTGAAACAGTACGATATTTATTCGATCCAGGATGTTCACGGTTTTCCACTTTGTCCTAACCAATAGCCGCCCTAATTGATACCAATCTCTTTGAAAGGATGCATAGAAGGAGTAGGGCTTTGACCATTAAGTGGATATGAAAATGGGCTGTTTCCCCGGCTCATTTTCAGGAGATATTTAAGAAGATAGATAAAAGAAGGGGTTGTAGTGAGGTTGTATGGTTAGAGCCGTAGTTCTTATGCGGTTAAAGAGTTATAGTTTTATGAGGTTTGCTGAAGTGACTAGTCCCTCCGCTGCCCACTAATACCTCGCCATGTTTTGGAAAAATCACTAGCCTTCTTGAGCCATCATTGAGTAAAAGTTCCACTTCCGCACGGTCAGCTAAGGCAACATATATTACATAGCCAGTTGGAGAAAGAGTTGTTTTCCAATTATCATCAAATTCTGCCCTTGCTACACGGTTTGAGTAGGACTGATTGATCAGTCTTTTGTCGTGAGATTTTTTCATTTTTGTTTTACCTCCTTTTGCTAAAAGTGAATGGTTCACTATATAGTATTTACCATTAAAAAATCCGTATGGACAACGATACATACGGAAATAACGCGGGTGTTCGTTTAGGTAACCCTCCCTATATAGCAAGTCATCTGAAAAGAACATCCTCTGAAAATCCTCTTTCTCCACAAAAATAAAACAGCCGCCACACTTTAATGAAAGCGTGACGGCGCGGATATTAGCTAAAGTATCTCCTTAGTTTTTTCAGGGTCTGTTCAGGTTCTGAAGCCCATTCATGAAAGGCGACGTGACCATCTGGACGAATGAGGAGGGTACTTCCTTTTTTCATACCGAGTTTCTTCTCCAGGTGTCTGTGCACATCGTAAATAATGGGAAGTTCATCTCCATTGGTCAGAACCGTGCCTCCTTTTGCAACAAGGAAGATCTTCAAAAGATCAGGATAGTTTTCTTTCGCCATTTTTGATAGAGTGTAGGCGTGATTAATAAGGGCCTCGTCCTGGGTATCGATATAGATGAAGCAAAGGAGCCCATGCCTTCGGATCAATGGATACACACTTTTGTCGTTGGTTCCATCAAAGAATAAGAGATGGTCAGGGACACGCTCTCCCGCTTGAAGGGCTTCTTTCGATAGAGAAGAATCCTTTAACTCCTTGTTACGGGACGTATCTTCATATTCGTTATAGATATGAGATAGGTGGTGCGCGATTTTCTTTTGAACCCAATCTTGGGTTAACGCCGCCTTCCCTGTCCAGTTCCGAACTTTTCCTTGAGCACCTTGTAAATCAATGACTTTAAGCATCCGGGCGGTTTCTTTGAGTACATCCATGCCGATTGGTGAACGTTCATGATGATAACTGTCCAAAAAGGCGTCATCCGCATACCCCTTAAGCACCACATCCAGCTTCCATCCAAGGTTCGCCGCATCTTCCAGTCCAAGGTTCATCCCCTGTCCACCTAAAGGGTTGTGGATGTGAGCTGCATCCCCAATGAAAAATACTCTGCCTTTCCGATAATTGGGCACCTGTCTATGGGCGGTGCCAAAGTAGGAGAGCCATTTAGGGTTTTCGACTTGATAAGGCTCCGATAAAATCGTGTCCAGACTCTCCTGTAATTCATCTAACGTCAGGTCATCTTTGTGAGGAAGGCCCTGCTTGCCACGATTAAGCCCCACGACCCGGTAACTGCCGTCTTTATATGGGAAAAAGGCGACGGCACCCCGATCGTTCAGATGCATGTTAATATAAATCTCGTTTAGTGAAGGTACGTCAACATCACCTAAGAAGAATGTATAGCCTTCATCCTCTCCTTCAAAGGCCACGTCCAAATCCTGACGAACCTTACTATGTGCACCATCGCAAGCTAACAAGTATTTGGCAAAATACTTCTTCAGTTCCCCTTGATGCATAGCATTGACATACACACCTTTGTCGCCTTCCAGTACTTCCACAACTTCATGCTCCCGGCTAACCTTCCCGCCTAAAGTAGATAAATGCTCCTCTAATATTTCTTCCGTTTCGCTCTGAGGAATGATAAGGAGGTATGGATATCTACTTTCAATATGATACAACTCTACCAGCGAGGGATTTTCTCCACCTAAATGCAGCTTGGAACCTGGCCCAGGGTAGCCTCGTTTCAAAAACGATTGATGAACGCCCAGGAGTTCAAACATTTCAAGTGCTCTTGCCTGGATTCCAAGGGCTTTCGAAAGCTCGGAAGGTCCCGCTCTTTTCTCTAAACAGAGGAAATCTACACCTCTTTTCTGTAACTCATTGGCTGCCATAAGCCCTGCTGGTCCTGCTCCAATGATCAGTACATCGGTTTCAATTACGGAAGTCATTTGAAGTGCTCCTTTCATTCGCTTGATCGCTTCATATAATTTAGCGGTTACGCACGATTGCCATTACTGAAACGTCTCCGATAAGAAACCACTGACCGCATGCAGGAACCAGGGTCAGTAGGTTGGTTATTCGCTTTAATCGGTCTTTTTAACCGTAAGAATTATTCCATGCGCTTAAAATAGATAGAAAAATTGTAAATCTATCATAATACGATACCCGTAATTGCTCTTCTCATGCTCCCATGGACATATTCAAAAAGTAGATTTTTATATAAAGTCTCCTTCAGAATTGAACCCTACTCTTTCTTCAAAGATATTCACTCTACTAAAAGACAGGGTTCAACAATAATTTTACAGAATTTTCAAAATTTATAGTTGACGGTATTCTTCATTTACCTTTATATTTAAATTGGTAAAGTATTCAAGTGTTTATAAACCCTTCAACAATAGCTTCTTTTTCATTTTAAGTACACTCCTCAGATCTTCACATAAATGACACATCAAGGTTTTACTACTAAGATCCATTTGTCCTGTTGAAAGTTTTGTAGAGTACAGTAAATCTATCTTTTCAAGGAGGAATTGGAATGACCGTTAGAAAACCGACGATTGAACAATTAATGGAGATTGCAGAGAGTTTTAACATGAATATGACGACAGAGGATTTAAAGACTTACCAACAGTTAATGGACGGCCCAATTCAATCTTACAATCGGTTAAGTCAATTAGTTGAACCAACCCTCCCCGTTGAATATCCTCGAACACCAGGGTATCGACCATCCCCCGAAGAAAATGAATACAATGCCTGGTACTGGAAAACATCTATCAAGGGAAGTTCTTCCGGAAAATTAGCAGGCAAAAAAATAGTTTTAAAAGATAATATCAGTCTTTCAGGAGTACCCATGATGAACGGGTCATCCATGTTGGAAGGATTTGTGCCAGACGAAGATGCGACCATTGTAACCAGAATATTGGATGAGGGTGGTGAAATTGTTGGTAAGGCGGTCTGTGAGGACTTTTGTCTTTCAGGTGGAAGTCACACCTCAGCCACTGGGCCAGTATTAAACCCGCATGATCCCAGACGCTCAACAGGCGGATCCTCTAGTGGAAGTGCTGCACTCGTTGCTGCGGGAGAAGTAGACATGGCCATTGGAGGTGATCAAGGAGGTTCGATTCGAATGCCGAGCTCATGGTGTGGGGTATATGGATTAAAGCCTACGTTCGGACTCGTCCCTTACACGGGAATTTTCCCAATCGAACAAACCATTGATCACACTGGTCCCATCGCAAGAAGTGTTGAAGACGTCGCCCTAATGCTTGAAGTCATTGCAGGACCGGACAACCTTGATCCAAGGCAATCAGGTCTGGAAGCAAAACCATACTCTGAAGCCCTGACAGGGAATGCCCAGGGTCTTAAGATCGGAATCATAAGCGAAGGTTTTAATTGGAAAGGACTTTCTGAAGAAGATGTAGATCTGTTCGTTAACCAAGCCGCTCAATCCTTAGCAGATGCAGGGGCAACTGTAGAAGAAGTCTCTATCCCTATGCATCGTGACGGAATTCATATTTGGAATGTCGTGGGCACAGAAGGATTAACGTCCAGCATGGTCAAAGAAAACGGAATGGGCACCAATTGGAAGGGGCATTATAGCACAAGGCTTTTAGATGCTTATGGAAAAGCGAAGAAGACAAAAGCCGATGAATTCTCAGAAACAGTAAAAATGACGGTTTTACTCGGAGAGTATATGCAAAACCACTATAACGGGAAGTATTACGCGATCGCCCAAAACCTTGTTAGAAAATTAAAAGCCGCCTATGATGACGCACTGGAAACGTATGATATCCTTGTGCTGCCAACTACTCCAATGAAACCGACAGAAATTCCTTCACCGAATGCGCAAAAGGACGAAGTTATTATGCGTGCCCTTGAGATGATCCCGAACACCGCGCCATTTAATTTAACAGGACACCCGGCCATGAACGTCCCATGTGGAAAATCGAAAGGGCTGCCTGTCGGAATGATGCTTGTCGGCCGAATAGGAGAAGATGAGACTGTATTGCAAGCCGCCCATGCCTACCAAGCTACTCATGAGCGGATTTCAGTTACATCATAACGGCAAAATGCAAAGGAGTTAGAGCTGAACTTTTTCATTCAGCTCTAACTCCTTGTTACATAAGAAAACTTTACTTTTCACCTTTATAGAGACAATCTTCCAGACAACTGATACATGGCTTCATCTATTCGAAACTCTTGTGAAAAAACCTCATCTAAATCATAGTACACTGGCTGGTTATTCTTCATCCCTACCAATTTCCCTACTTCATCATTGATTAGTAAATCTACCGCATAGGCGCCTAACCGACTGGCTAAAACTCTATCTCTTGCGGTAGGAGATCCTCCACGCTGTGTATGGCCAAGCACAGTGACACGCGATTCGATCCCTGCCTCTTCTTTCAATTTGGCATTGAGATCGATTCCAGCCACACTTCCTTCTGCTACGATAATAATGCTGTATCTTCTCTCGGCCCCATTCCCACTCTTTACCTGATCTAAAATACTCTCTACATCCTCTTTCTTTTCGGGAATGACTATACTTTCAGCCCCACCAGCTATACCAGAGTATAGAGCTAAGTTCCCTGTATCCTTCCCGGCAACTTCAATAATCGATGTTTTTTCATGCGATGAAGCTGTATCACGAATGCGGTCAATGTAATCAATAACCGTATTTAAAGCTGTATCAAAACCTATCGTTTCCTCTACCCCCGGGATATCATTGTCAATTGTTGCAGGAATGCCGATACACGGAAAGCCTCTACTGGCTAGAGATTGGGTTACACTTAACGCCTCTTTACCCCCAACGACAACGAGAGCGTCTATTTCTAACTTTTTCAGATTTTCAATGGCCTTATTTTGGCCATCCTCCGTAGAAATTTCTCCAGTTATGTAAGATTGTAGTACAGTTCCTCCTCGCTGCAGGATAGAACCTACAGACACCGCATCCAATCTCTCAATAGATTCGTTTAATAATCCCTGGAATCCATACTTAACCCCAACCATCTCTATGTCATAATATAAACCTGATCTTACAACAGCACGTATAGCTGCATTCATTCCTGGAGCATCTTCTCCGCTTGTTAAGACACCAATTCTATTCATTGCATTCACTCTCTTTCCTTTACCACATCGTTGATAGCTATTCTATACTTTATTAGTTTCTGCAACAAGAGCGTGAATTGGAGGACAAAGGTAGAAATCGATAGAAACTTTGCAAACGAAGCTAAGCATTTACTTAATTCTTGTAAGTGAGAATGTTAAATAACAGTATGTTTTTAGATGTCCTTGAAAAAATTGCGCATTAAAATAATTTGTTAAAAAAATAAATCTATCTGCTTTCAATGAGGACGTAGGAAGTCTTTTACGAACGATTGAACCTGCAAAATAGTGGATCAAGCAGAGCGAGTACTTAAATTAAACCGCCCCCCACCTCTGTTGTAACTGTTGAATCTCTTTTTTATGGGACACTACTTCTTTTGGAGTTTCTAAAATAAATGGAATATTTTCTATAAGGCGTGATTCCATTACCTGAGAGAATTGTTCTTCCTTAATATACCCAGCATCAAAAATATTCGCGTGGCGATCTTTTCCACTACCTGTGTCGTATTTAGAATTGTTGAGATGGAAAACGACTAAGTGTTCAAAGTAATCTAGTTCTACCCCTTTTTCTAATAATTGCTTCCAATTATCACCGTTCCATAGTCCGCTTGCAAATGCATGGCACGTATCAAAGCAGTAACCGATCTTTTCTGGGTAGTCACATAATTTCCGGAGTTGGACGAGTTCTTCCAAAGCTGTCCCCATCGTTCCCGGCTTTCCCGCCATATTTTCCAGCAGGATCTTACATTCCCCCTCCCACTGACAGAGCACATGGTTCAGTACCTCTAACATTAATCGATAACTGGCAAGTGGATCATCCCTGAATATGTTTTTTCCAAAATGGACAACTACTCCCAGGGACCCACAGGCTTCAGCTATTTCTAAATCACTCAATAGAGAGACAATCACCTGTTCTTTTTTCTTATTATCAGCAGGAGTTAACGTGGTAGGGTATGGCGTATGGGCTACAGATACGATCTCCTTTTCCGTACAGAATTCTTTGCACATTTTCGCGTCCTCTTTATCAAACGATTTGACCGATAAACTTCTTGGATTCTTCGGAAAGTATTGAAACGCAGCAGCGTTAAAAGATGCTGCTTGTTTTGCCGCCCCTAAATAGCCGTTCTTAATCGAAACATGACTGCCAAAAATCATTTAAATCCTCCGTCCTCGTAGTTAGAAGGTAAGATTTTGTTAGTTTATCCAACCTGTATAAAGTCATTACTTGTAGAAGTATTAAATGCCTCCTATAGAGCTCTTCCTTAAGAAACTTATGAGGTGCAGGATATTATGGAAGCATTTTTAGAGCCTTTTTTCATACAATTTCTTTAGAGGTGATGATCCATGCCAAGAGTACAATATACGGACAAAGATGTAGCTTTAATGGCAAGAATGATGAGGGCTGAAGCAGAAGGAGAAGGAAGATTAGGGATGCTCATGGTTGGTAACGTAATTGTAAATCGGCGAAAAGCAGATTGTTTAGATTTTAAAGGTTTAAAATCAATACGGGATGTTATTTTTCAAGTGCAAGGAGGCAACTTTTCTTTTGAAGCAGTCCAAAAAGGGAACGTTTTTTATAACCGAGCAAGAAGTTTTGAAAAAAGATTAGCCAAACAAAATTTAAACTATTGGCGACAACATCCGTCCAAGTATGCACTTTGGTATTTTAACCCGTATGGTCAATGTCCATCTACATGGTACGGTCAGCCATTCACAGGACAATTTAAACAACATTGTTACTACGAACCAGAGGCTGGTACGTGTCCAGGGGCGTATAGATGGTAAAGAAAATAGATCCGAACAGTTGGAGTAGAAAAAACAGATCCCAAGACATAAAGAAGATCGCCCATTCTTATGTCATGAGATCTGTTTTTTTAGATGAAGCTATTTTCTCTACCTACTGTCTTATCCCCTATATTTTATCGTTAACCCTTTTAAGAAATTTCTAGTGTATTGATCCCCGAATTGTTTGTAATTTTTGTGCCCTTCTTTTCTCAATAACGCGCTTACTTCCCCTTTAGTTATCTTAACGCCAGCTTCATCTAGAATATCGATAATATCCTCACTCGTTAACTTCAAGGCAATTTTCACTTTTTTCAGCATGACGTTATTCACGCTGGATTGGTTCTTAATCGAACGGTCTGGTTTATTCGGCTGGCCGGGTTTCGGTGGTTGTGGGCCTCGTTTAAACGTAATGAAGCCATTTAGAAAGGACTCTAATGTGCTATTTGTGCATTTCAAATGTTCTTCTTCACTTTCTTCTTCGTCAAAGTCATCGGATCTGGTAAGTAGCTTTGACAGTTCTTCCCTTGTTAGATCAACGCCGCCAAGTTTGAAAATTTCGATCATATCTTGATCTTTAATATCTAATGCGTATCTTAATCGAATTAATATATCATTATTATCCATGTAAAAACCTCCAATAATAGCATCAAATGGATTCAATTAGAACCTTTAGTAGTATGCTGCTGTTTTTCTGTAGTATTAAAATCAAATTTAATCTTATAATCTTGATCGAGCATTAACGCTGTACTAAACGTTTTCTTTCCTTTAAACCCTTTTAATACCTTCGTACGCTTCTTCTCGCATAACGTTTTAATCATATTCTTTGTCAATGTTTTTCCAGCTAACCGCTTCGGAAAAGTTACCTTACATCCTTCTTTATAATTCGAGCACCCATAAAACTTGTACCGATCCATGATCACTCCTGTCGAACAGGCCGGACATTTGGCAATCGGATCATTCCAGCTTTTCTTCTCTCCCTTACTGCGAACTTGAACTTTTTGAATGGATTCGGGCATTTCCAGGATCAGCTTATCAATAAACTGGCGGGTCTGCTTGATAAACATCTGCTTAGATCCTTCACCACTGCCTATTTTCCTTAAATATGCTTCCCATTTTGCCGTCATGGATGGGCTCGATAAAAGCGTACCTTCAATAGCTTCACACAGCATTATGCCTTTGTCTGTAATCGATACAATATTTTTCTTTACTTCTATATAATTTTGAGCTTTAATGGTTTCAATAATACTTGAACGGGTGGCTTCCGTTCCAAGTCCTTCAACTTCTTTCAGGATCTCCACATCTTCCTCATCATCCACCAGTTTCCCACACGTTTTCATCATGTTGATGAGCTGACCTTCCGTGTACGGCTTCGGCGGCTGTGTCATGCTTTCTTTAATATGAAGCTTTGCACCAACCTCTTCCTCATTTTGGACTTCTGGCAGTAAGGCTTCTTTGTCCTGCTTAGCTTTAGAAGACTTTGGAAACAACTCTTTCCAGCCTCGATCTACCTCTCGTTTCCCCGTAGACTTAAACGGTAAATCCTTGACATGGGTATAAATCGTCGTTTCTTCATACTCGTAGTCCCGATGAAACATGGCAAGCGCCGTAGCGAGCACTTCTCTATAAATATTTTGTTCATCCCGGCCCAGCCCATTTAATTTCTTCTCACTTGGAACTGATTTTGTCGGTATGATCGCATAGTGTTCCTGGACTTTACTACTATCCACATATCGCTTTTTTGGTTTTAAGGATACAGGTGAAAAAGAAACGTTCATCGCTTCCTGGTACTTGTTTAGGTTCTTCACTAAGTAGGCAAACTCATTTTCTGTTATAAAATTACAGTCTGTTCTGGGATAAGAAACCAGCCGCTTTTCATAGAGTTTTTGCATTGTCTTTAAGACTTGAGAAGGCGTGTACTTCCAACGTCGGTTCGCTACACTCTGCAGGGTAGACAACGAATGAAGCTTCGGTGACTTCATGTACTTCTTCTTTTTATCTATCTTTTGAACAAGCCCCGTTAAGGGTTCGTTTTGCTTCAGTCCATGTTTATCCATTAACGCTTGTACTTTCGCTTTGTCTTTCTCTTTAATCTTCGCAAGTCCCTTATAGGCACCCTTTTCCGCTTGGAACTGTCCTTCAATCTGATAAAAGGGCTCTGAGACGAAGTTTTTAATTTCTTTGTGACGCTGGTAGATTAAATACACAGTAGGTGACTGCACCCGTCCAATTGACAAGTGATTGTTGAACCCTTTTTTCTGCAAATGCAGCGTAAACAAACGGCTCGCATTAATTCCTACCATCCAATCACTGATTTGACGTGCTTTCGCTTCATCGAACATGCGGAGATCCTTATCGTTATTCTGTAAGCTCTTAAATCCTTTACGCACTTCATCTTTCTCGAGAGAATTGATCCATAACCGTTGAATAGGTTTTCCTTTTACACCAGTTAAACGGAGGATGCTGTAAAAGATATTTGAGCCTTCACGATCGACATCGGCCGCATTCACGATAACGTCAGCTTGCTGGAACAGCTTCTTTACCGCCTGAAACTGCTCCCACTTCCCTTTAGAAACTTTCTCGTGGAAACGATCCGGAACAATAGGCAATTGATCAAGCTTCCAGCGCTTCCACTCCGGTTTATAGTCATGTGGTTCTTTTAATTCAACTAGATGGCCAACGCCCCATGTAAGGGTCGCACCATCAGGGAAGGTTTCATCTGGCTTTAATTGAATATATGTTTTCGTTTTTTCCTGAATCGTAAAAGCCTCTGCATATGCTTTTGCCTGAGAGGGTTTTTCGGCTAAGATGACCACTCTTGTCATGGTCTCTCCACTCCCTTCAATAGACCCCAAGATTACTATGAGATAGAAAGGAAAGCAAGAGGTATAGGGAGAACTAGATTAGGATTCTTCTCTACCCATTAGAAAAACACCTCCACCTGTCATCCGCAGGATAACAATGAAGGTGTTTCATGATATAATTTATTTCTCTATTTCTAACCGAGGAGCTTTTCATATTCAACCTTATCTGTACTGTTTCCTCCGCACCCACATTGTCGCTGCCCACTTTTCTCCAGCAATAACAGGGGAACCTCCATGAAGGGTTCGTTCATTGACCATAGGATCGGAATAAAAATATTCAAAGTACACGCCCATCCCTTTATGAGGAGAAACTGATAAGTTCATATGAGGAAAATAGGTTTCCCCTCCCTCTTCTACATCATTTAAGTAAAGCACCAGCGTACTGATCCTTGGGTTGTTTATCGCATTGACTTTTGATTTAAAGTAATCGTAATGGGCCTTATATTCTTGACCTTGTTTATAATTCAGGATGTGAAGTCCTTCTCCATGCTCAACGGGTACATTCATAATTTGCGCAAGTCGCTTTTCAATCCTCGTCGTAATGTCATCCTCAGGCAGGAACGTACTGCTGCTCGTACGGATGTCGTTCACTTCATGCCGTGATCCGATTTTTGACCGGTTCAACCGATCTTTGGAAAGACGAATCAACTCCTCACATTCTGCCTCACTTACGACGTTACCTAATATAGCAATCTTAGGATCTTCCATTTTAGCGATAATCGCGATCTCACGGTCTTCGGTAATAATCTTACTTCCCGTGTGGTCGAAAATTGAAGCTTCTTTCACTTGCATGGTCACTTTTTCATCAACCTCTTCTAAATTTTATAAAACGCTTTCAAAAACAACACCCTAGTTTTATAGGTTATGATAGAATCATACCACCTTATTACAATTTATTCTTTAATTTTCATAAAAATACCAGAATTGTTCACAAATAGAGTTTTTCAGTTTTAGTATATAATGAGCCTACCTCTATCCAAGGCAGGCTCTTCACGATATCTATAACTATAACTGCTCTATTACTTTATCTACAAAAGCAGCTCCATCGATTAACTTTTTGCCACCCCCCTGAACAAAGTTAGGTTTGCCTCCTCCTTTTCCTTCGATCAGTGGCATCGTTTGTTTAGCAACCTCATTCATATTTCGGTCCACATCCGCTCCGCGGGCAAGCACAAACTGCAGTTGATCCTCCTGTTCGCTGACTAGGATGAGATAAGCATTGGGCGCATGTTCGATGATAGTTTTGCCCAGTGACTGAAGGATCTTGATTGGCCGACCCTTAAAGACGCGCTGAATCACTTTGTCCACTTCTGTGTTAGAAATGATCTCACGCGCTTCATACTGCAGTAATTCTTCTTCAAGCTCAGAAATCTTCTTATCTTTCTCCTTGCTTGCTTTAATCAAATGATCCACTTCTTCTACAAGCTGCTCTTCCGGCCTCGGGACAATCTGTTTCATTTCGGTCAGAATCTGGTGTTTCTCTCCGAGCTTATTTAGCACCCGATAACCGCACGCAAACTCCAGACGTACCTGTTTTTTACTTTTCGTCCAACCTAGAAACTTTACAGCCATGACTTCACCAGTGGACTCAGGGTGTGTGCCTCCGCATCCGTTGTAATCAATCTCTGGAATGATGACAAGACGAACATTACCTTCAACGGCAAGTGGTTTACGGAGCGTATACTCATTCGCTTCATCCACCGACAGCCACTTCGTTTCAACAGGATAATTGGCTTGGACGACTTGATTAACCCGCTCCTCAGCTTGTTGTAACACTTCTTCGGAGAGTTGGTCTGTATCCAAATCAATCGTTACTGTGTCTTTCCCTAAATGAAAGCTCGTCGTAGGAAGATCGAACAGGTCATCGAATACCGCTGAAATGATGTGTTGTCCACAATGCTGCTGCATATGATCGATGCGTCGCTCTTGATCAATCACACCGTGCACTTCAACAGCACCTTCTTGAAATTCTTTCTTTATATAATGGCGCACTTCGTCTTCGGCTTCTTCGACATCGAACACTTCAATTTCATTTAAAGTTCCGGTGTCATGAGGCTGCCCACCGCCCGTTGGATAAAAAGCGGTCTCTTCCAAAACAACGTAAGAACCACGTTCATCTTGATCTATTTTGATAACCTTAGAATAGAATTCCGTTCGATAAGGGTCTTCATAATACAGCTTTCTCGTCATCGTACGTTCCTCCTCTGTTTTCCTAAGGGTATCGTAACATGTTTCTTTTAGCGGATGGATACCACCTCTCTATGATAGTTATCTAATTATGAAAACTTCCATGATAGAGACATATCCCATTAATATTAACGTGTAATTTGCCTATAAAAAAAGATGACGAGCTAATGCTCGCCATCTTTTAGAAAGAACTCTGTAATTAAGAGACCGTGTAGACTTCATGGGAAGGCAGCTCTAGTAGCGTCAGCTTTCCGCCGAATACGGCTCCTGTATCAATATCCACCTGGTCTTTGTAATAGGCAATATCACGGACCGGTGTATGACCATGGATCACTGTTTTTCCTAATCCTATTCTTTCATTATGCCGAGTCCATAGCATCGTGTCTTCCTCCTGGGCTTCGAGAGGGGTATGGGGATGGAGTCCTGCATGGACAAAAATATAGTCATCCGTTTCATAATAGAGCCGAAGATTCTGTTCCATCCATTCACGGTGATTCTCCATCTCCTCCGATTCTCCTTCATAGGACTTTAGAGTAGTCGAGGCACCATTAATTTCCCAAAGTTCTAAAGCTCTTTGGTCAAACTTGGAACGAATAAACATATCATCATGGTTGCCTTTAATCGCAATGGCTCCATCCTGTTCCACGAGTTCGATGACCTTTGCTACAACGGCTCTTGATTGAGGTCCCCTGTCTATATAATCTCCAAGCAGGATTAACTGATCTTCTTTTGGATTGTACGACGCTTCTTTCAAAACATCTTCAAACTTTTGAATATCTCCATGTATATCTGAAACTACAAGGTAGCGCATTTGTAATTCCTCCTCATCCACTTGTAGTTAATTGACCCACTAGTACTCTATTTCTTTTTTGTTGGTACGTAAAACCTTTTTTGAAAGAACCAAGTGTATGAATGGGGCTCACATTTTATGGCTGCACACAACTTTTTCTTTTTATAGGGGCTAGCAAGACTATAGATCTAAATTATAAAAAAAGCTTTAGAGAGCAGGATTTGAGCTAATTTATGTTCCGTATGTTACTATGTTTGAGGTCAAAACTTTGAACCAGGATTGGAGCATCCATAATGGTACAACTCGCAAAAAGAGGCTATACCTTTTTTATAAGTTTATATGTCATTATGCATTTTATTGTTTCTTTTACAGGCGGAGAAGTGCTTTCAGCAACTCTTTCCTTACTTGGTCTTGCCGCCTTTTTAATAGGGTATTTTTTCTTACCTATAAAACAAGCTGCGATTTCACTTTTGCTTCTTGTAATCGCCTTAATTGTTCACCTTTCTGCAGGGACTTCCCTCATAGAAGGAACCGTATCTGGATTTACGGTGATGAGTGGCCTGATCGCACTCTTACTTATCGTCCCTACAATTAGCTGGGTATTAGAAGAGAAACCATATATTGAATCGGTCATCAACTTTGCGCAAAACCTTCTGAATACAAGCCGCAAGTTTTATTTTGGGATGATGGTGATCACACAAATTATTTCATACTTCCTTTTATTCGGTTCGATTCCGATGGTCTATGGAATGATTAACGACTTTTTAAGTGACCAAAAAGGAGAAGTATGGGAAAACTATAAAGGAACAGCGTTACTTCGCGCGTTCTCCTTAACAACGATGTGGGTCGTCAGCATTCCAAGCTTTATTTTCGCTGTTCAGGCACTTGACGCATCGTTAGGTTTATCAATCTTACAAGGATTTTTCATCTCTTTCGCCGGTATCCTAATATCCGTTCTTTTCTCACGTTATCAAGAAAGGCATTACGGAGTAGATTTAACGGCAGGCATCCAAGAGCAGCTTGCTAAGATCGCAGAACAAAAGAAACAGGATACGAAAGGAAATCGTGAAGCGCTCGAATTCGGCATTTTATTTGTGACGTTATTCGGTTCGATCTTTATTCTCAACGCGATTTGGGGCGACGTGCAGTTATTGCTCATTATCCCCATCGTGATCGTAGCGTGGGTCATCCTTTATTTTATCGTTCGTAAGAGAAGTAGTGCGATACCAGAGAAAGGAAAAATCTATTTAGAAAAAAGTATTCCAAACAAAGCCCAGCAGTTCTCGATTCTATTGGCCGCTGGATTTTTAATCAATGCAGTAAATCTATCGGGCTATGGTGAATATATTATTGATGGTCTCTTCTATGTGACTGACGCTGTACCGTTCTTAAACTTCTTATGGGTCCTTCCATTCGTTGTAATTATATTAGGATTTATCGGGCTTGGTCCATTGACGGTGATCGTACTCGTCTCAGGGATTTTACAAGGCGTGGAACTGCCTTATCCACCTGAGATCGTCGTTCTTGGAATTACATCAGGGAGCGTGATTTCGATCATGTTGTCTCCTCTGATCTTACCTTCGATCATTTTAAGTTCAGTGAACCGGCTCAGTATCATTAAGAACGGATTGTTATTTAACTATAAGTACGCAATTGCGTTTTATATCATGGTACAGATTTATCTTCAATTGTTTGTGGTTTTCTTCTTATAAAATTCCTAAAAGGTGGACCTGTTACAGGTTCACCTTTTTTTAATGAGATTTGATTGATAACAGGTGGCAATTGAGCGATTTTCGTATTGTTTTAATTGGTTCCTTAGGAAATGTGCTCGATTCATTGCGTTTTTCGATTGATATATTGCACAAAATCAGTTTGATGTTGAGATGTTAGTACCACCTAAAGACTCCCTCGAACAAAAATCGACGAAAGACCATGCTTATATCCAAAAAAACTATCTTTTTGTTGTAAGAAAACAAAGATAATGGTATTATACTATTCAGTAATTAGTATGACATAATTAAAAATAATTGATTAATAGTGTGTTACATTTATTCATCAGATCACATTATTAAAGAACAACAAGAGGTAAATGACTTTCTTATACTTATCGAGCTGTTCCATACGGCAGTTCTTGATGATTACTTAAAGATAAGGAGATTGATAGTGACTCAAAAAGAAACGGTCTATGTTGTGTCAGATTCAGTCGGAGAAACAGCTGAACTAATGGTAAAGGCTGTCGCAAGTCAATTTTTTGGTCAGGAAGTAGAAATCAAGCATTTTTCCTACGTAGAGGACCAACAGGATATTAATAACGTCATAACTGTGTCGAAGTATAGTCATTCCATCATTGCCTACACCATCGTCCTTCAAGATTTAAAGCAATATCTTGATCACAGAGCTGAAGAAGAAGGAATTATCGCTGTCGATTTAATGTATCCCCTGATGGATGCGTTCACTCAAAAATTTGATATGCAGCCTAATCGCCAACCGGGACAAATGAGAAAGTTGGATGAGAATTATTTCAAAAGAGTGGAAGCCATTGAGTTTGCTGTGAAGTATGATGACGGACAGGAAGTACGGGGATTAAAACAAGCAGACATTGTACTCATTGGAGTATCTAGAACATCGAAAACCCCTCTTTCTATGTATCTAGCAAATAAGCAGTTTAAGGTGGCCAATGTACCTCTTATCCCAGAGATTCCACCTCCTGAAGAACTTTTTAAAATTCCAAGAAAAAAATGCATTGGATTAATCATCTCACCTGATAAATTAAATGAAATTCGCAGAGAACGATTAAAAAGTCTAGGATTAACAAACTCAGCAAATTATGCCTCATTAGATCGAATCTTTGAAGAATTAACTTGTGCGGAAAACATTATGAAAAAAATCGGCTGTCCAATCATTGATGTCTCGAATAAGGCAATAGAAGAGACAGCCGACGTAATTTTAGCCATGTTTAATAAAAGGGGGAGCTTTGCTTAATGGATAACAAATTTGTATTCCTATTTGATCAATCCGGAAAAGGCAATAAGGAACTTCTTGGTGGAAAAGGCGCTAATTTAGCTGAAATGACCCGTATTGGTTTACCCGTTCCTTACGGTTTTACAATTACGACAGCTGCTTGTAATGCCTATTACAATGCAGGACAGGTCATCTCGCCAGAAGTCGAATCACAAGTATTGGAAGCACTCCAAGCACTTGAAGTGAAAACAGACAAACGATTAGGTGATCCAACTAACCCACTTCTTGTTTCTGTTCGGTCAGGCGCCGTACACTCCATGCCTGGTATGATGGATACAGTTTTGAACCTCGGAATGAATGATGAAACGGTAAAAGGAATGGCAGAGCTTACAAACAATCCTCGATTTGCTTATGATTCCTATCGCAGGTTTATTCAAATGTTCAGTAATGTCGTACTGGATGTAGGTAACTACTTTTTTGAACAACGATTAGAAGATATCCGTGAAGAAAAAGGGTACCACTCCGATACAGAACTAACTGCTGAAGATTGGAAACAGGTAATAGAAGAATTCAAAGCAATTGTTCTCAAACATAAGAAACGAATCTTTCCTCAAGATCCAAAAGAACAGCTTTTCCTTACCATTAATGCCGTGTTTGACTCTTGGAATAATCAGCGGGCTATTTTGTATCGCCGTCTTCACGATATTCCTGGCCACCTGGGAACAGCTGTCAATATTCAAAGCATGGTATTTGGAAATATGGGAGATGATTCTGGTACAGGAGTGGCTTTTACCCGCAACCCATCCACCGGCGAGTCCAAGCTTTATGGAGAATACTTGATTAATGCTCAAGGTGAGGACGTAGTTGCAGGAATCCGCACGCCTCAGCCGATTGCCAGCCTCAAGGAAGAAATGCCAGATGTCTATCAGCAGTTAGTTGATACTTGTCAGCTGTTAGAAAACCATTATAAAGATATGCAGGACATTGAATTTACTGTTGAAGGCGGGAAACTATTTATCCTCCAGACGCGGACAGGCAAACGAACTGCGCAAGCAGCCATTCGAATCGCTGTTGAAATGGTAAAAGAAAAGATTATGGATCAACGAGAAGCCCTTTTACGTGTGGATCCTGATCAGCTCAATCAGCTTCTCCACCACCGGATCGATCCTGAACACAAGAGAGAACAATTGGCCACAGGCTTACCCGCTTCCCCTGGAGCAGCCACAGGTCAAGTTGTCTTTGATGCAGATGAAGCAGAAGAATTATCCAAGGAAGGAAGAAAAGTCATTCTTGTCCGCCCTGAAACAACACCTGATGACATCCATGGAATCGTGGCTTCCCAAGCGACCGTTACGAGCCGCGGAGGTATGACCAGCCATGCCGCTGTTGTTGCTAGAGGTATGGGAAAAGCCTGTATATGCGGCTGTGACGCCATAAAGATTAATTTGGAGTCCAAACAATTTATCTCAGGCTCTACGATTGTGAACCAAGGGGATACCATTACGATTGATGGTTCAACTGGTGAGATATTCCTTGGAGAAATTCCAATGATCGAACCAGAGCTATCTTACGAATTCCAATTGCTACTTCGCTGGGCCGACGAAGAGACTAAATTGGGCGTACGTGCAAATGCTGATAATCCTAACGATGCTGCGAAAGCACTAGAATTTGGAGCAGGCGGCATTGGACTTTGCCGGACAGAGCATATGTTTATGGATGCCTCCCGTATCCCTACCGTTCAAAGTATGATTCTTTCAGAAACGACCGAGGAACGTAAGGAAGCTCTTGATCAACTCTTGCCTATGCAACAAGAGGATTTTGAGCAAATTTTTGAAACGATGCAAGGTCATCCAATTACCGTACGGTTATTAGACCCACCCCTCCATGAATTTTTGCCGGACAAAGAGGAATTACTCATTGATGTGACAAAGCTGCAACTGACAAATCCTGACTCCACCGAGTTACATGAAAAGCAAAACCTATTACGGAAAGTACGGTTATTAGAAGAATCTAATCCGATGTTAGGACATCGAGGCTGCCGCTTAGGAATGATCCACCCTGAAATCTATGAAATGCAAGTCATGGCCATTTTCAATGCGATGTCCAACGTCATGAAAAAAGGAATCCAAGTTAAATCCGAAATCATGATACCTTTGGTCAGTCATGTGAATGAACTAAAAGAGATGCGTCAACTTGTAAAGAATATCGGCAACCAGATGCAGGCTGAAACAGGACAAGAATTCGATTACCTTATCGGTACCATGATTGAAACGCCACGCGCAGCACTAACAGCCGATCAAATTGCCGATGAAGCTGACTTTTTCTCTTTTGGAACGAACGATTTAACTCAAACAACGTTCGGGTTTAGCCGAGACGATGCAGAAGGCAAGTTCCTGCAACATTATGTAGAAAACGATGTACTAAAAAGAAATCCATTTGTTTCGTTAGATCAAGAAGGGGTAGGGAAACTTGTAGAAAGTGGTGTGAAACTAGGAAGGGAAACAAAGCCTACGCTCAAAACAGGAATTTGTGGTGAGCATGGCGGAGAGAAAGAATCAATCCAATTCTGCTTTGATTTAGAAATGGATTATGTAAGCTGCTCCCCTTTCCGCGTACCTTCTGCACGGCTTGCAGCAGCTCAGGCTACCATTCGTCACGAGAAAAGTAGTCCTATAAAAGAGCCACAGTACAATTAATACTGCATAGAGGAAACACTATTCTTTTAGGTATTAGAATTAGTAAGAAGATATGGTAAGGAACTCTTAACGACTTCTAAGTTGTTGAGGGTTCCTTTTTTTGTTCACTAATTATTGATGGTCTATCTGACACCGAAAGGGAAATCCTTTCTGTTAATTCATAGGTGAAGGAAAAAAGTATACAGGTGTCAAGAGAATCTACACAAGGCAAAACTTACTCCCAACCCTCTAGGCATAAGAGAAAAAGATAGAAATTTGGCAGATTTGTTACACAACTGTAAAATCGTGTCGAATTATAATATGCTACGATATTTGTGGGAGAAAAAACTACCAACCAATACATAATTAGGAGGTATTCTTTTGAGGAAGAAATTTGTCAGTGTTGTTTTAGCAAATTTTATGGCTATGGTTCTATTTGTACCGCAAACTCTCGCATCATCAGCTTCGGGCGAGGATGTAATCGATTTTGCAAAAAATTATCTTGGAACTCCATACCAGTGGAGCGGAGAATCACCGGATGGTTTTGATTGTTCAGGATTTACATACTATGTAATGGAGAATTTTGGGGTTGATCTTTCAAGAGGTTCCTATGAGCAATATAAAGAAGGTACATACATATCAGCTTCGAATCTTCAAAAAGGAGACTTAGTGTTCTTCTCAGGTACATACAAAGATGGTATTTCCCATGTAGGGATCTATATCGGTGGTGGGGAAATGATTTCTTCTACCAAGAGCAGTGGAGTGGCCATTGATCCAGTTTTCTCAGGTTATTGGGGAGATAAATATACGGGGGCAAAAAGATTTTTAGATAACAGTTTCTTCAGCGATGTTTCAACTGATTTCTGGGCTTATGATGAGATTAAACATTTAAATGACGAAGGTATCATCAATGGGTTGCCTGACGGAAGCTTTGGACCAAATGACAATGTATCCAGAGCACAAGTTGCTAAAATGGCGATCGAGTCCTTGAACCTTACCCTTTCTTCGTCCGGCCAATTTGACGATGTTCCCTCATCTCACTGGGCATATGAATACATAAATGCAGCGGTTAAAGCTGGTTTGGTAAATGGTTATGGGAATGGTGAATTTAAACCTGATGAAGATATTACCAGAGCTGAAATCGCAGCCATTGTTACTAGAGCTTTCGAATTAAGCGGAAATAGCAGTTCTTATAGCTTTGAAGATATGAACTCTTCTCATTGGGCCTATGACGATGTGTACGCACTGGCTTCCAATTCCATTACTACAGGATACAATGACAACACATTCCGTCCTAACGAAGAAGCAACACGTGCTGAATTCAGCGCTTTCTTGTATCGTGCTTTAGATTAAAATTTTCACATAAATACTAATAACCCAAATAATAGGTGATTAAACCTCTCATTTGGGTTATTTTTTTGAAAAAAATGGGCATTCTATATCTTTTATTCAGATAAGGATTAATCTTTAAGATAAGGGGTTAACGTTTGTAAAGATTCCTCCAGCCTTTTCGCATTCTTGCCATAAATACTCTTGGCTGATTTGGAACCAGTAGCTAAAGCAAAAAGCTCAAAATCTGCTTGGCATTTTTTTATATTCGCCAGCAACATTGGCCTTTCCTGCGACTCTGGAACTTGGATTTTATCATCAAACAAGTCCACAGTAAGGTCTCCATAAGAATCAACCTGGGCGAGGAAGGCATTTTCCAAAGTAACGTTCTTTTTATCTAACTCCGTTTGTAACCACCCGCGATTTTTTCCGATACCTGTCAGCGCTTCATCCAGGATCTCCCCATCCATGATAACGGTCTGTGGCTCTTTTTCATTAATACTGTCTAACCCTAGATCTTTGCGAGTCACCGGGCGGAAATCCTTTTTTAGAAGAGCGCTTAAAGAACCAGTAGGCTCAAGCACGGCATACTCGACTTCAGAAAGATTAAAGATGTCCTTTGCTCTCAATAAATGAAGCAGCTCATCCGTAGAGTACTTTTCCTTTTTCAAATTGTCTTCAAGTATCTTCCCATCTTTAATGACGACTGTTCCTGATCCTTCTACGAAATCACGAACTTGTTTCCGGTACATCGATAAGATTTCAATAAGGAATATGAGTATCGAGAAGACAGCGATGCCGATAATTCCGTTCCAAACAGTCTTATCAAGATTAATGATAACTTCTGATGCGATACTACCAATCGTAATTCCTGATATATACTCAAAAAAGGATATTTCTGATAATTGTTTTTTTCCTAATAGTTTTGTCATTAAAAATAAGACGATTAAAAAAATGATTCCTCGTACGCCAACCTCCAACCAATCCGGCACCTTGATCACTCCCTCAGTTTAAAATCCTTTATACTGTTCTTCCTCTCGCTCCAATTCACCAATCCGTTTCATGAGGTCTTTTTTAATCTCTTCCATGACCATCATTTGTTCATGAAACACCCGTTTGGCCTCTTCATCCCCCGCACTCATAGAGAGGGTGGAAAGACCCGCTTCTATATTTTTCAAAGTAGCAAGACATTGCTTTACGTTAGCACTTACTGTCATAATCCCTGCTCCTTATCCCTTAGGTTTAAAGATGATCGCTGCGATTGTACCGAATATGATCGCTGCCGAGATCCCTGCACTGGTTACTTCGAACATTCCTGTAATAACGCCAACGATGCCATAAGCCTCAGCATCTTTCATTGCGCCGTGAACCAATGCATTTCCGAAACTTGTGATGGGAACAGTAGCTCCTGCTCCAGCAAAAGCAATTAGGGGCTCGTATAACCCAAAGCCATCTAATATTGCTCCTACTACGACTAATATACTTAACGTGTGAGCAGGAGTCAGTTTTAAAACATCAAACATGAGCTGGCCAATGACACATATGATGCCACCCATAACAAAAGCCCAAAAAAAGATCATCCTTTCTCACCTCCATATTCAATGGAAACCGCATGAGCGATACATGGGATTGTTTCACTTTGTTGATAAGTCAACGGGGACAATAGCGCACCAGTAGCTACTACAAGCATTCGTTTGATTTCCCCTTTTTTCATCCTGTTTAATAAGTGACCATACACAACAACAGCTGAACACCCAGAACCGCTTCCGCCCGCTAATACTGGCTGTCCTTCTCGGTATATCATTAGTCCGCAGTCCTGAAACTGGTCTTCTGTAACTTCTAAGTTATGTTTTTTAAACAAATCCAGAGCACACTCTCTGCCAATATGCCCAAGATCCCCTGTGACAATTAAGTCATAATACGACGAATCAATATCTCGTTCTCTTAAATGTGTTTCAATGGTATCTACAGCTGCCGGGGCCATGGCTCCTCCCATATTAAAAGGATCTGTCAAACCCATATCAACAACCTTGCCAATGGTAGCGGAGGTAACAATTGGTCCTTCACCCTCATCCTTTATTAAAGACACCCCTGCGCCGGTAACCGTCCATTGAGCTGTCGGTGGCTTTTGTGAGCCGTACTCGGTCGGATAACGAAACTGCTTTTCCACCGCTGCATTGTGACTCGAAGAACCGGTCATGACACAATTAGCCCCGCCATGATTAACTAAAAAAGCAGCTAAAGCAAGTCCTTCCATCGAAGTGGAACATGCACCGAACAAACCGAGATAAGCTGATCCAATAGTTTTCGCTGCAAAACTTGTCGGAGTAATCTGATTGATCAAATCGCCCCCAAGGAAAAACTGGATATGCTCTTTTGTAATTCCAGCTTTTTCAGCTGCTCTCATAGATGCTTCTTCTAATAACACCTTGTGAGCTTTTTCATACGAGTCTTCTTTTAGCCAAAGATCTTCATGAAGCACATCGAAATCCTCGGCTATTTTACCTTTAGCCTCAAAAGGTCCGCCCACTGTACCTGTAGAGACAATCACTGGATTATTTTGAAATAGCCACGTTCGCATTATAGTCCACCCCACTGGATAAGGATAGTCTTAATCAAAGCAATTACGAAGGCTGCAAAAACCCCAGACATAATAACCGACCCTGCCAACTTGAACATGTTTCCGCCAACACCGAGGATAAAACCTTCCGTACGATATTCGATACATGCAGAGATAACTGAGTTACCAAACCCGGTTACAGGTACGGCTGTTCCCGCTCCTGCAAATTGAGCAATACGGTCATAAAACCCAAACCCAGTTAATAGCATGGTCAAAAAAATCATCACGGCTACGGTTGGGTCTCCAGCTGTCTCTTCTGTAAAATTAAAATTATAAATGAAAAAGGTTTGAATGCATTGTCCAACTAAACAAATGAATCCTCCTACAAAAAATGCTTTTATACAATTGGTGAGTACAGGTCTTTTCACTTCACGCTCGTTCTGAAATTTTTGATATTCTTGCTGGACTGGGGTCAGATTCTTTTTCTGATTATCAGACATAGGATCACCTGCTTTATGGTTTTCTTTTGGACAATTTAATAATACGATCGATTTCCTTTGTCAGTTTTTTCTTACTGATCTCCCCTTTGGCTATCCGCTGTTTCAGCTCTTTTACTTCCAAATTAATTTTTTGATCTAAAGAAAGAGTCACTTTATGACCAGAAAATTGCTTTTTGGCTTCCTCTTTTAATTTCTTTTCAATGTCTTTAATTTGAAATCGATCATTATGCGGAATTTGCACAGCAATTAAAAGCTTTTTCTCATTGTTCACAGCTTTAATGTCCTTTAAGTGGTTTTTCCTTACCATAATTTTTTCGGCTTGGTTGGAAGGCGTTTGATTCATCGCTCCATCCGTACTTGAGAGGGGCAAAGCCTGAGAAGTTTTCTCCTCTTCTTTTGTCTCATTCTCAAACTGGCAGCCTGTAGCAAATACCAAAGTTAAAACCATTAATAGTAAGAGATTTTTCATATTCTTGTCACCACCTTTTTCAAGCGGATCATAATGGAAAAGGTTAGCCCTATTTCGCTAACCTCTCACAATCACCATTATTGTTGTTTGTATTGTGGTTCTTCCTGTTCTATTTGAGCGATACGTGCCTCTAAATTAGTGATTATGGTTTCAGTATCTTTTGCTGATTGCTCATATAATTGTTTGGCTTGCTGATTCTCTGTCCCAAGGGCAAATGTTTCAAAGCTTGCTTGGGCACTTTTTAGTCCAGCTAATGTTGTTTTCACATCATTAATAACGGTCATTTGACTCGCTCCTTATAAAAGTAGTTTAACGAAATATATTTTGGACTTTTATTGAGGAATTATGATTACCTAAATATCCCTTATTTTAAAAAGTTTAAACTAAGACAGTGATCTTTATTTCAGGGGTTGTATAGAGGTGTAATAAAGTGGGGAAATTAATATCTTGGAACGATTTTTAACAAAAAAAAGAGAAGGCACTCTCTCATAAATGTACGCTCTACCAGCAAATACATTTTGAAAGAGGCCTTCTCATAAAAAGCATTATTTTACTGTGCCTGCATCAGCGGGATGTTCTCCATGACGATAGTAATCAGCATCAATTGGATCTAGTGGTTTACGTCCAAGGATAAGGTCTGCTGCCTTTTCTGCTAACATCAATACAGGTGCATGGATGTTGCCGTTTGTTACGTAAGGCATAGCAGATGCATCAACTACTCTTAGGTTTTCAAGTCCGTGAACCTTCATGGTTTCTGGATCTACGACAGCCATAGGGTCTGATTCAGGCCCCATCTTAGCTGTACAAGACGGGTGAAGAGCCGTTTCTGCGTCTTCTCTTACCCAATCCAGTATCTCTTCCTCTGTCTGAACAGTAGGACCAGGTGAAATTTCTCCTGCATTGTACTTTTTCATAGATGGTTGAGACATAATTTCACGCGTGATTTTGATAGCTTCTACCCACTCACGTTTGTCTTGTTCGGTAGATAGATAGTTGTAAACCATGCTCGGATGCTCTTTCGGATCTTTCGACTTAATTTTCAATGATCCGCGTGCATCAGAGTACATCGGTCCGATGTGTACTTGGAACCCGTGATCCGTTGGTGCTTTTTGTCCATCATAACGTACGGCTACCGGAAGGAAGTGGAACATCAAGTTCGGGTAGTCGACGTCTTCGTTTGAACGGACAAAGCCTCCTCCTTCGAAGTGGTTCGTCGCTGCTGGACCTGTACGTCCGAGCATCCACTGCAGGCCGATCCATGGCATTCGACGCTTCTGCAGGTTAGGCTGTTCGGAAACAGGAATCGGGCATGCGTGTTGAACGTAAACTTCAAGGTGATCCTGAAGGTTTTCTCCGACACCTGGAAGATCAACAACCGGATCAATGCCAAGGGAGCGAAGGTGTTTAGCATCCCCTACTCCAGACAGTTGAAGCAGTTGTGGCGTGTTGATTGCCCCACCTGATAGAATGACTTCACCTGCTTCGACTTTGTGTGTCTTCCCGTTTCGGCGATACGTCAGTCCTTTCGCACGCGTACCTTCAAAATCGATGTTTGTAACGAAAGCACGAGTCTTCACCGTCAAGTTCTCACGTTTCATTGCCGGGTGTAGATAAGCACGTGAAGCTGACAATCGCTGGCCCTTATACACATGCTTGTCAAACGGTCCGAATCCTTCTTGACGGAAGCCGTTCACATCAGGGGTTTTGTTATAACCAGCCTCTACAGCTGAGTTAAAGAAGGCTTGGAATAGAGGATTTTTGGCTGGACCGCGTTCCAATTTGATTGGACCGTCATTACCACGAAGATCATCATCTGGTGATGCTAAGGCATTTTCCAGACGCTTAAAATACGGAAGGCAGTGCGCCCAATTCCAGCTTTCCATACCGTCGTCAGATCCCCAGCGCTCATAGTCTTTCGGGTTTCCTCGCTGATAAATCATACCGTTGATAGAGCTGGAACCTCCAAGTACCTTTCCACGTGCATGCGGGATACGACGTCCATTCATATATGGTTCAGGATCAGATTCATATTGCCAATCATAAAGGTTCTTCCCAGAAGGGAACGGTAATGCTGCCGGCATCTGGATCAATAGATCCCAAGAATAGTCACTGCGTCCTGCTTCTAAAACAAGAACACTCTTTTTTCCATCTGCACTTAGGCGGTCGCCAAGTACGGAACCTGCACTTCCGCCACCAACAATTACAATATCATATGCTTCTGTCATATCTGTTCCTCCTTGATGTTAAATTGGTTGGAAGGGATTCGGACAATAGGAAACCATTGCCCATGAACCCTTCTTTATTTATTGATTAATTAGGTTTATTTTTTTGATTTTGCATTTAGTTAAATACTAGATTTATAGTTTAAAACCAGTTTATCGGTTCAGGTTTAAGGTTTTGGAAAATATGCTTTGTTTCCGTATATTCTTCAATTCCCAGTTTGCCTAGTTCTCGTCCAATACCAGACTGTTTAAACCCACCCCACGGCGCATGTGGGAAATAAAGGTTGAATTCATTGATCCAAACTGTACCCATACGCATCTTCGCTGCACAGCGTTCAGCTTTTGCAATGTCATTTGTAAAGACTCCGCCAGCAAGTCCATAGATGGAGTCATTCGCAAGTTTTACAGCCTCTTCTTCTTCACGGAACTTCTCAACCGTGATTACCGGACCAAAACCTTCTTCTTGGACAACGCTCATGTCTGTTGTGCAATTTGTGAAAATCGTTGGCAAATAGAAGAATCCTTTTTGTAATTCCGGATCTTCCGGGCGTTTTCCGCCAACAGCTAATGTAGCCCCTTCTTCAATCCCTGCTTGCACATACTTTTCGACTTTCTCAAGGTGTTCAGCTGAAATGAGTGGACCCATTTGGGTATCTTCGTCAAATCCGCTTCCCAGCTTGAATTTTTTCACCCGCTCAACAAGCGCCTTAACGAAATCATCGTGGATACTTTCTTCTACAATCAGTCTTGTACCAGCGGAACAGATTTGTCCTGCGTGGAAGAAGACTCCATTTAATGCTTGATCGACAGCAAGATCAAAGTCAGCATCCGCAAAGATAACATTCGGGTTTTTACCGCCAAGCTCAAGAGCAAGCTTCTTCACATTCGCGCTAGCCGCTTGCATGATTTTCTTCCCTGTTGCAATACCGCCAGTGAAAGAAATCAGGTCTACATCCGTATTCGTAGACAGTTCGTTACCTACTGTAGCGCCTGCACCAAGAACAAGGTTGGCAACACCAGCAGGCACTCCCGCTTCTTCCATCAGTTCAAATACTTTTATGGTCGTAAGTGGTGTAATCTCACTTGGCTTCATAATTAACGTATTTCCAGTCGCAAGCGCTGGAGCTAGTTTCCAGGACGCTTGAAGCAAAGGATAATTCCAAGGTGTAATTTGTCCACAGACACCAACTGGTTCGTGAACCACTTTACTGATCGAGTTTGGTACTGGAGAATCGATCATCTCTCCGCCATCTTTATCAGCAATTTCGCCATAATAACGAAATACTCCAGCGATATCATCCATGTCTCCACGACTTTCTTCTACTGTCTTACCGGTATCCAATGATTCTAAGTAGGCAAGTTCTTCTTTGTCTCTTTCAATTAATTCGGCAATTTTCCTTACGACAGCCCCTCGCTCCGTTGCTGGGGTAGAAGCCCATTCTCCGTTATCAAATGCTTCTCTTGCCGCAGCAATTGCTGCTTTTGTATCCGATTCGTCACCTTCTGGAACGACCGCGATATTCTCCTGGTTAAATGGATTAATGATATTACGCGTTTTTTCCGATTTCGCGTCCACCCATTTACCATTAATGTATTGTTTAAGGTTTAAGTTCAAATTCATTTGATCAACTCCAATTCTGAAGTGAATTAAGTTTGTTAAGAATTTATTTAACGTTTTTAACACTAACATGTCTTTTTGAGGATGTCAAAGTCATTTCGAGCATAAAATACAAAACATTAAAATCGTGAAAACCCCATAGTATGCTAGTAATAGCTATATAAAATTAAGAAATACAATCACCATATGGAAGAATTTAAAACCTACTATACAAAAAACAGGGTTTGATTGAGGCAAGGTAAAAGAAAGCGTAAAGTAGTGAAGTTGGATTTTTGCTTCTCACCAAAAAGAAGATGGCGAGCAAATGCTCGCCATCTTCTTTTAAAACGGTTAATCTTAGACTGCACACCGATTTGGCCCTACTTCCATTTCTCTCTGTTCCTCTTCTTCCGGGTTATTCTTTCCCATGTTGATCTTTCTGATTTCCTCGTGACTGTTTGGCTGCGGGGGCAGATTATCTGCTACCATATGCTTGAACTTTTCTTCATCCTCCACTTGCAAGCGTTCATTCTTTTGATAAAGGTTTTCCAGCTTGTCCTGTACGGTGCCATTTTCATTGATTTCCTTCATTTCTCCAAAATGAGCTGGAAGGACAATTAAGTCTTTAGATAAGTCTTCAAAACGACCATATAAGGTCTGGTGAAGATCATCTACCCAATCATCCGCTTTGCCTGCAAGATCTGGTCGTCCCACGGACTCAATAAATAAAATGTCTCCCGTCATCAAATATTTGTTGTCTACAATAAAGCTTGTACTGCCAACCGTGTGCCCAGGAGAGTAGAAAGCAGAGATTTCTACAGAACTCCCAACGGTGATTGTCTCCCCGTCGTCTAGATTACTATAGTTGAAGGTCAAACCTTCATCATCCTTAGATGGAAAATAATAATCAGCTTCTGTTTGTTCTGCTAATGTTTTACCACCTGAAATATGATCTGCATGAAGGTGCGTATCTAACACATATTTAATGACTGCATTGTTTTCTTTAGCAAAGTTTTTATAGGTTTCTGTTATCCTCACCGGGTCGATAACAGCCGCTTCTCCATTTGACATGACCATGTAAGAAAGACAACCTTTCCCGATCCGGATAAATTGGTAGAGCTCTCCACCATTGGATAGATCGCCGACCTTCATCGGTTCAAGATGCTCACTCCAGGCTGTCATTCCTCCTTCAAGATAAGTGACATTCTGTACTCCAGCTTCTTCTAAAATCTCTACTCCTTTTTGAGAGGAAATTCCTTTTGCGCACACCACATAAATTGTCTGATTTTCAGGAAGTTGTTTTATTATATCTTCCGTTTCTTTTTCCAGTTGTTTAAATGGGACATTCATACTGTTAACGTTTTCCCCCTGGATCGACCAATCAATGTAGTCTTCTTCTTTGCGAATATCCAATAGGAATACTTCTTCATTTCCGAGAATTTTTTGAGCAAGTTCCTGCGAAGTAATCGGTTTTAATGCCATATTAATCCCTCCATAATAATTCCATATAATTACTGCTAAGATGTAAGCCAGCTACAATATTCGGAAACATATACATCGAGATCTTCTGTAAGTTTTCTTTACGTTTACTTACCTGTGCTTTTTGCCTATGCCATGACATGGCAGAATAACCTTTTCGATGACATCCATACTCTCTAGAGAATTAATTTCCAGTCACATAAAAACGGTACCCGGATACCGTATCTAAAAAACGTGAGAAAGCTTTGATTAAAAAGAAGCACTCTACTTCCAGGAATGACTCCCTGATGGTTTTACGGTTAAGATGACGCTGGATCTTGTACTTGAATAACACATTAAAAGTTATTCACAAAGGCAGTCTATCATTGATTGAGTGCTCCTCTTCTCAGTGTTAGACTATGAATATATTTTAATAGCCTAATAAAAAGGAGCACCAAAAATGGATCCACTTTTTATCTCTGTCACCATTATGGCCCTTAGTGTCGCTGGGTTATTTATCGCGTTTATGGTAATTCTTCTTATCAGGAATAAAAGAAAATAAATGCTTTTATTTATCATAAACATGAATAAGTGTTCATGTGTTCAACCGTTTTAAAGAAAAGGAGCAAATAAAATGCCCCTCAAAAGTATCCGTTACGATTGAGAGGCTTTTAGTAAACTATTTGTTATCATCCACGAATTTACCATGATCAGGAATAGCGATTTCATTGAAATTTCTGTTCAATTTCCTTAGATTTTCCTTGAGTTCATCCCCATTCATCGGTAGTCCATGACCTGTCACCGCCACCTCGGGTTCCAAATCTTCCAATTTGGATACTGAGTTTCAAGCTGTCTGCCAAGAAAGGAGATTCTCTTAATGGTTTACACGTTATATTCACAATACCTAGCAGTTAATTGCTCATTGAAATACACGGTAAATAAACCATCAGGGTTTGCTAAGAATTTACCCAACAAAAGTTATCTCGTGTCTTCATCAAAGTGAACAGTATCTTTTAAATCATTTCCTTCTTCCATTGAATTACTGCTGGCCATCTTTTTCACAAATTCCTTGACGGTTTTAACATTTATGCCGGCCTCCCAGTATTCAGCGATTTCGGGTGTCACTTTCACCAGTACGACATCCGGATTATCGGCAGAAGTGTTTAGCACTTTTTCGACAATCTTATTCCAATATTCTTTCTTCTTTTTTTCATCTTGGACGAATTCAGCAGTGCCGCTAATTGATACATAGGATTTACCTGCGTAGGCAAGGTTAACCGCAGGATTACGGTTGATCTCTTCATACTTTTCTGTATCTTTTTCTGTAATGAACCAGATCTCTTCCCTATCCATTTCTACTTCCTGCGTATGCATCGGCCGGGACATAAGCTTACCCTCCGGGGATATAGTGGTCAGCATTGCCACCTTTTCATCTTTAATCATGTCTTTAATTTTCTTCAGGGTCTTCTGATTTTCTGAGGTTTGGTTAGCCATTTGCGTTTACCTCCTTTTGATTCTCCTTTTTCAAAAGAATATAGCAGTCTAAAATCTATCATCTTTTCTTCTTCCTCTTCCCGGATAGACATTAAATTACACTTTTCACAACCTTTATCCATAAATAGAGTATTTTCATTCATCAACTCTGAGCACTTCTGTCCTTCACTTCTTGTTCGCTATAATAGTACCCTATTCGCTTGCTGTAATTCTTTCATGACTACCTGCGATCGTCTACTCCGACGTATTCAATGTACAACCGTTGTCATTTTCTTGAAAACTTTATGACTATTTTCTTGAACTTCTTTTCTTGTGAAAAAAATCACAATACATCCTTCACTATCCTATATAATAAAAGAGAAACATTACATGTGAAATACTGAACAATATCTTTCTAATTTAAGGAGGTTTCAGAAAAATGAGTGTTATAGCGCAAGTGAAGCGGGATTCAGCATGGGAAGGGTTTACTGAAGGAAGGTGGCAGGGAGAGATCGATGTCCGCGACTTTATTCTCAGAAACTATTCTCTATATGATGGGGATGAATCGTTCTTACAGGGACCGACTGCTGATACTCTCACCTTATGGGACCAAGTTATGAATCTAACGAAACAAGAACGAGAAAATGGGGGGGTATTGGATTTAGATACGAAAATCGTCTCTACCATTACTTCTCATGGACCTGGATATCTTAACAAAGACACAGAAAAGGTTGTTGGTTTTCAAACGGAGGCTCCATTCAAGCGATCCTTACAGCCATTTGGCGGCATTCGCATGGCTGTTATGGCCGCTGAGTCTTATGGTTTCGAAGTGGATGAAGAAGTAGAGAAAACATTCACTGATTATCGCAAAACTCATAATCAGGGAGTTTTTGACGCTTATACTCCTGAAATGAAGCTCGCTCGTAAAGCTGGGATCGTTACTGGTCTACCAGATGCTTATGGCCGTGGACGTATTATAGGAGACTATCGAAGAGTCGCCCTATATGGTGTCGACCACCTCATCGCTGAGAAGAAAAAAGAATTTGATCTGATTGGGAATGGCACCATGACGGAAGACATTATCCGTAATCGAGAGGAAACTTCAGAGCAAATTCGTGCCTTACAAGAACTGAAGCAACTCGGTGCAATCTATGGTTTTGACATTTCTAAGCCTGCCACAACAGCCCAGGAAGCCTTTCAGTGGCTATATTTTGGCTACTTAGCAGCGATTAAGGAGCAAAATGGTGCCGCTATGAGTCTCGGTCGTGTCTCTACCTTTTTAGATATCTATATCGAACGCGACTTAAAAGATGAGATTCTAACAGAGCAAGCAGCACAAGAATTAGTCGATCATTTCGTCATGAAACTACGACTCGTGAAATTTGCCCGTACGCCTGAGTACAATGAACTATTCAGTGGAGATCCTACTTGGGTTACAGAGTCCTTAGCAGGTATGTCTCTAGATGGCCGCCCACTTGTCACAAAGAACTCTTATCGCTTTTTACACACTTTAGAGAACTTAGGGCCAGCGCCTGAACCTAATCTAACTGTTCTATGGTCTGTTAAACTGCCTGAATCCTTCAAAAAATATTGCGCTAAAATGTCCATTACATCAAGTTCGATTCAGTATGAAAATGACGATCTTATGCGTGAAACTTATGGAGATGATTACGGAATTGCTTGTTGTGTATCTGCCATGGCAATAGGGAAACAAATGCAGTTTTTCGGTGCACGTGTCAACCTTGCAAAAGCTCTATTATACGCTATTAATGGTGGAGTCGATGAAAAGTTAAATATTCCAGTAGGTCCAGCTTATGCACCGATTACATCCGAAACCTTGAACTACGAGGAAGTAATGGAGAAATACGATCTTATGCTTGATTGGTTATCTGGTCTTTATGTAAAAACGCTCAATGTGATTCACTACATGCATGACAAATATAGTTATGAACGAATTGAAATGGCTCTACATGATCGCGAGGTCCTTCGGACAATGGCATGTGGAATTGCAGGATTATCTGTTGTAGCCGACTCTCTTAGCGCGATTAAATATGCCAACGTAAAAGTGATCCGAGATGAATACGGAAAAGCTATTGATTTCGAAATAGAAGGTGAATTTCCTAAATATGGAAACAACGATGATCGTGTAGACAACATTGCTGTTGATCTGGTTAAGAGATTTATGAACAAAATCCGTACCCATCATACGTACCGAAATTCCAAGCCAACACAATCCATCCTAACGATTACATCGAACGTAGTTTATGGAAAGAAAACCGGTAATACACCAGATGGACGAAAAGCAGGAGAACCATTTGCGCCAGGTGCAAACCCTCTTCACGGTCGAGACAAAAATGGCTCACTCGCTTCTTTAAACTCTGTTGCAAAACTGCCCTATGAGTATTCACTTGATGGGATTTCAAACACCTTCTCCATCGTGCCAAAAGCGCTTGGCAAGGAGGAAGAATCACGCTCTTTTAACCTTGCAGGCATGCTAGATGGGTACGTCATGAAAGGTGGTCACCATTTAAACGTAAATGTCTTTGACCGTGAAACACTGCTAGAGGCTATGGAACATCCAGAAGAATATCCACAGCTAACGATTAGAGTATCTGGATATGCCGTCAACTTTATCAAACTGACCCGAGAACAACAAATTGATGTGATTAACCGAACATTCCACGAAAGTATGTAAATTCGTTGTAGGAGAAAGGAGGGCAAGGAACATGAAAGGACGTATCCATTCTGTTGAAACTTGCGGAACGGTTGATGGACCAGGATTACGCTATGTCATCTTTTTACAAGGGTGTGTCTTAAGGTGTCAATTCTGTCATAACCCAGATACTTGGAAAATCAATAAAGGTGAGGAAAAGACAGTAAAAGAGCTCGTTGATGACATTAAAGATTATATTCCTTATTTCCAAGCTTCAAATGGTGGGGTGACAGTAAGTGGAGGAGAACCTCTAATTCAAATTGAATTTTTAATAGAGTTGTTCCGCGAGTTGAAAGCGCTAGGAATTCATACGACAATTGATACGTCTGGAGGATGTTATCGACGCTCTCCTCACTTTTTAAAACACTTAGATGAACTTATAGAGGTAACAGACTTGGTCTTACTGGATATCAAACATATCGATAATATAAAACACAAAGAGTTAACAGGATTACCAAATGGGCACATTCTAGATTTTGCTTCCTATTTATCCGATAAACATGTTCCTGTATGGATCCGACATGTTCTAGTCCCAACCATCAGTGACTACGATAAATATTTATATCCTTTAGCCCAATTCATCAAGACCCTTTCAAACGTTGAAAAAATTGAAGTCCTGCCCTATCATCAGCTTGGCGTATACAAGTGGCATAACTTAGGATTAGAATACAAACTCGAACACGTTTCACCACCAACAGAAGAGAGAGTTCAAAATGCCATAAACATACTGACACAGTAACCTGCTGTTTTGTCCCATGTAATAGAAGAGTTAAACCCGTGCCCTCTCCGAAAGGAGATAGCACGGGTTTTCACTTACACGTAGATCGTTTCTATGACTCCATTATCTATTACATTACCTGTGGCTTGCGACTGCTGATTGGTTAATAGAAATAGAGGTGTCTCAAAAGTTTTGTAAACTAATGAGACGCCTCTTCTAGTTCCCACTCCATATAAGTGAATTTCGAATTTTAGATAAAGCTTGATGTTATACGCCTTTATAAGCTTCACGGTAAATCTGAGCTAACTCCGTTACAAGTGGAAGTTTTGGATTCGCAGTTGTACACTGGTCTTCAAATGCACGGTCTGCTAATACATCCAGCTTAGCTTCAAACTCTTTTGCATCTACCCCATTTTCCGCAATGCTCATCGGAATATGAAGCTCTTGTGCCAAACGAATAATGGCTTGGACTAAACTTTCCACACCTTCCTCGGTTGTGCGTGCTGGTAAGCCCAGCATACGGGCAATTTCGGCGTAACGCACATCTGCTTTAAAATGCTCATACTTTGGAAAAGCTGCAAATTTCGTTGGTTTCATTGCATTATATCGAACCACGTGCGGCATGAGAATAGCGTTGGAACGACCGTGAGCAATGTGGAACTCCGCACCTAATTTATGAGCCAAGCTGTGATTAATACCCAAGAATGCATTCGCAAAGGCCATTCCAGCAATGGTAGAAGCATTATGCATTTTCTCACGTGCTTCTTCATCCTTATCCCCATTGCGGTAAGCTCTTGGGAGATACTCAAACACAAGTTGGATCGCTTTCATCGCAAGACCATCTGTATAATCATTTGCCATATTAGACACATAGGCTTCAATCGCATGGGTTAACACGTCCATACCCGTGTCTGCCGTAACAGTTTTCGGTACAGTCATTACAAACTGCGGATCAATGATGGCTACATCTGGTGTTAATTCGTAATCGGCTAATGGATATTTCACATTTTCTTCTTTATCTGTAATGACAGAGAAAGAAGTAACCTCTGAACCCGTACCGGATGTGGTAGGAATCGCGACAAATTGAGCCTTCAATCCCAATGCCGGGTACTTGAATACACGCTTCCGAATATCTAAGAATTTTTGTTTCAATCCGTTGAAATCTGTTTCAGGGCTTTCGTAAAAGAGCCACATTCCTTTGGCAGCATCCATCGCTGATCCACCACCTAAAGCAATGATGACGTCTGGCTGGAATTGTTTCATCATTTCCGCTCCCCGCATCACGGTTTCACTAGATGGGTCCGGCTCCACATCAGAAAATATTTCACAATGCACATAATCAGGACGTTTGCGTAAGTAGTGCAAGATTTTATCCACATATCCTAATTTCACCATTCCCTCATCGGTAACAATAAAGGCTTTTGAAATCTTTGGCATTTTAGCTAAGTACTGAATAGAGTTCTTCTCGAAGTAAATTTTTGGTGGTATCTTAAACCACTGCATGTTATTGGTTCTCGTCGCCATTTTCTTCACGTTGATTAAGTTTACGGCCCCTACATTGGTAGATACGGAGTTCCCACCATATGTTCCGCATCCTAATGTCAGGGAAGGCATGTAAGCATTATAGATATCACCAATAGCCCCTTGAGAAGAAGGAGCATTTACAATTAAACGTCCTGCTTTCATACGTAGACCAAAGGATTCGATCACTTGCTGATCTGTGGAGTGAATAACTGCTGAGTGACCTATCCCTCCAAATTCAAGCATCTCTTCTGCTCTTTTTAAGCCTTCTTCTGTGGAGTTTACTTTATAACAGGCAAGCACTGGACTCAGTTTTTCTCTGGATAGAGGATATTTTGGACCTACACCCTTTAACTCTGCTACTAACATTTTCGTATCTACCGGAACAGTTACTCCTGCCATTTGTGCGATTTCGAAAGCGGGCTTCCCTACAATATCTGCGTTAACCGCATAGGAATTCTCATTGATGACTAGCTTTTCTACTTTTACTCGTTCTTCCGAGTTCAAAAAGTAACACTTGTTATCAATCATTTCTTGTTTGACCTCTTTATAGATTTCTTTATCAATAATGACAGCTTGCTCTGATGCACAAATCATTCCATTATCGAAAGTTTTGGAAAGGATTAAATCGTTTACAGATCGTTTAAGATTTGCAGTCTTTTCAATATAACAAGGAACATTTCCTGGTCCTACTCCAAGAGCAGGTTTCCCGGAGCTATATGCGGATTTCACCATACCCGCTCCTCCTGTGGCTAAAATAAGGGATACACCCTCATGTTTCATGAGTCTTTGAGTTGCTTCTAAAGAAGGAGACTCAATCCACTGCACACAGTTTTCAGGAGCACCAGCTCGAATAGCCGCATCTCTCACCACTCTCGCCGCCTCTTGACTACACTTCTGAGCAGAAGGATGAAACGCAAAGATAATCGGATTGCCCGTCTTAATGGATATAATGGCTTTAAACATGGTCGTAGAAGTTGGGTTGGTAACAGGAGTGACTCCCGCTATGACTCCCACTGGTTCTGCAATCTCAACCATACCCTCTTGGCTAAAATCATTGATCACACCAACGGTTTTATCATATTTAATATTGTGATAAATGTATTCAGTGGCAAATAAATTTTTGATAATTTTATCTTCATACACGCCTCGCTTCGTCTCTTCTACCGCTAATTTAGCAAGTGGCATATGTTGGTCTAAACCAGCAAGAGCCATCTCTTTCACAATAGTATTGATTTGTTGCTGATCCAGCTTTTTCAATTCTGCTAACGCTATTTTCGAATTACCTACCAGCCCATCAACCATTTCCGATACCTTTTCCAACTTCAATTGCTTTTCTGCCACTGCCATTATAATCACTCCTATAATATTGTGAAGTTTTTCACATGATTAGTTATAAGAAAACAATTCCTTCCCTATTCACAAACTGGATTTCGCGGAATTTTAATAAAAGAAACATCTTGGTAAATCCGTGCATTTTGTTTAACAATCACAACATAATTCGTGGTCCAAATATAGGATGGTATTTCCTCGCCATCCTTCATATCCATTGCATGAAACTCATCGCCTATACTTTTTTCAAAAGCATCCAGCGTGTAGGCTTCTGTATCAGTGTTAAAGTCTTTCCATTCGCAAAGAATCATGATTGTCACCCCTTATTTCTCTGATGAATTTATCATACCACTTGATACCGCTTACCATTTGTGAAACATTTCACAAATTTGTGAACAAAAATAGCCGGAAGGTGGTAGTCATTTAACCTGTTTGAGGTTGTGAGCTCTTGATAATAACGTTTCCAAAAATAGTGATAACGCTATGGTTTACACTGCCACCTCCATATAATCCGGCCAAAGAAGACTCAATTGAAGTCCAATAGCAGATCCCGTCACCACACCACCCGGCTGGCTAGAGTATGGGAACAAATTAACTAGCATTAAAATAGCTGCATCCCTATGCTTTTCAAGTGCAATAAAAGAGGGTATGGTTAAAGCATTAAAAAATAAAAAGGAGTTTTGAAGACCAACTATGTCTTATGTTTTATTAATTGTCGGCTTTGGTTTATTAATTAAAGGAGCGGATTTGTTCGTTGATGGATCTTCCAGCATTGCAAGGCTACTCCGTGTCCCACCTATTTTGATAGGGTTAACGATTGTAGCTTTTGGTACAAGCTCTCCTGAGGCCACTGTTAGCATCATTGCAGCTTTACAAGGAAATGCTGAAGTTTCACTGGGAAATGTTGTAGGGAGTAATATCTTTAATATCACCTTAGTGGTAGGTATTGCAGCCTTCCTATATCCACTAATGGTAGAGAGTGAAACTACCAGAAAAGAAATCCCATTTACACTGCTCGCTAGTGGAGCTTTACTCGTACTTATCAGTGATTTAGAATTACAGGGATTAAGTGAAAATTTGCTAACTCGCGGTGACGGCCTCATCTTTTTATTGTTTTTATCTATTTTTATGTACTATGTGATTGAAGTGGGTATGAAAAGTCGAAAAGAGTCTATACATAAACCAGTTCCTTCAAATATTAAATGGGGAAAAAATATTGGTTTAACGTTAGCAGGTTTAGCAGCTATTATTTTTGGCGGGGACCTGGTGGTAGACAGCGGTACAGCAATTGCCTATGATCTTGGGATGAGTAATACATTAGTAGGGTTAACCATCATTGCGATCGGGACATCGCTTCCTGAACTTGTGACTTCCATATCCGCTGCGTTAAAGAAAGAAAGTGGAATTGCCCTGGGAAATGTCGTGGGGAGCAATATTTTTAATATATTATTTGTTCTTGGGGCTTCAGCTGTCATTACGCCTTTACCTGTGAATGGAAAAATATTTACCGATGTGATGATCATGATTGCATTGAGCTTGTTATTGTTCTTATTTTCAAGGACCCATTATAAAATTGGAAAAACAGAGGGTTTCGTCCTTCTGACCATGTATATCATTTATCTTGTTTACATTATTTCGAGAAACTGAGTTTTTTTATTTTTTGTTATTTATCGGATAAATAGGAACTAAAATAATTACCAATAACTCAACTAAAATCCCATCATAAAATAAGTTCCCTCAAAAGTTCAATGAACTCTTGAGGGTTTTTAAGTTAAAGCAAATCTAAAAAAATCCTGTCAAAAACAGTCAAGATTGTATTAATTAGATATTATTATAAACCTTAACTAACAAATACTTACCGCAAACAAAATAAGGGCCAAGTTCTAAAATTCTACCCCTTAACTTTTCCTTGTCTCAAGAATGTCTTAAATCACCTGAGAAGCTATTCCACTTCTGTTAAAAAGCTTTTGTTGGATGTTCCAGCCCTTCTTAAGAAAACATTTGCTTGTGTATCAATGTTTGCTTTAATAAACTCTTCATCCCAGTTATCCTTTACTGCTTGGTATTGGTTATAATGTTGCCTTCTCATGGTATCTCCGAATCCAAAAATATCCACTTCATATTCATCTTGTACCTTTGTAATAGTCGTAAGAATAATGGATTCTATCATTTCTTCAATATCCTTTTCATACTTTTTATACGTTTCGATCTTCTCTAGATTTGCACTACATTGCGTACCATTTAGGAGTGCTTCTGCAACAATTTTAACTTGAAAATTTGGTATTTCCCCGTCGTAATTGACATGTATGGTTGATTTCGAATTTAAGATTCGTATGTCCATATATTTTTGTTCCCCGCATGGAACCGTTAATGTTGTTTGTATTAAATCCTGTGTCCATACATAAGCACGAGTTTCTTCGAGATTAAGATAGCCAATGAGTTTATCTTCATTAAATACACCTACTCCTCCAAGGGTTACTAACGATTCAGGCTCCAGGCTTTTATTGTTTTCTACACTCTTGCCCTGTTTAGGAGAACCGACTATAGTCACTGCCTCAACAACCGGATGACGGCCTTTAGAAGTAAGAGCCGATATAAAATCTGATAATCTTATATTAGGATCTCCTCCCCACTCTTCAAATAAGGCAGACGTCTGATTATGAATCTTTAGAGAAGGAATTTTTTGTATTGGGAAGTTTGTTTTCAGTATATCAGCCGCTGAGATATTTTGTGCAATAAGTATATTAAAGTCATTCCGAAACTGTCCTGATCGTTCTAAGTAATCTAAAAAATCTGATGTTCCCTCACGTGCGATTTCTTCACTAATGACTAATGTTCTTGTGTGAGAATATCTTAGTTCCCTCGTTAATCCAACATTCATTTTATCTAATAATTCAGAGATTGAATTTCCTTCTAAGCTAAAGGTAACGGAGGGGGTATTTCCTTCGGATTTCTGAGAGTTTAGTTGACTTGCATTTGCCACTCCTACCGTTACTTTAAATTTCGCATCCTCTCCTTGTTCAATCGCAATACCAGTGACAAAAGCTACCTCATTCAGTTCCTTTGTATCCCAACAACCGCTTAGTAACCCAACCAATAACGGGGTGAGTAAGAGAAGTTTTATCGTTCTCATGATTCCCCTCCCTTTTTACTGCTAGGTGGAGTTGTAGATTCAGACTTTGAATCCTTTACAGGAGACTCAGTTTTCAAGTAATGCGGCCTTCTTTTATTGGCCCATATGGGGAAACGAAGAAAAACATCTTCATGGTCTTCAACAATAAATGGAGCTATAGGTGCAAGGTAAGGGACACCAAATGAGCGTAAACTTGCGAGATGGGCAACCATGAAAAAGAGGCAAAGCAAAATCCCGTATAACCCGAATACCGCTGCCATGAAAATAAATAAAAATCTTAATAGCCGTGCTGCCACTGTAAAACTTCCAATCGGGGATACAAATGTCGCTAAAGCGGTCAATGCTATTACAATGACAAGAGCGTTGGAGACAAGGCCAGCTTCTACAGCAGCCTGCCCGATAACCAAAGCTCCTACAATGGATATGGTCTGTCCGATAGCCCGTGGCATTCTGATCCCTGCTTCTCTTAAAATTTCAAAAGTGATTTCCATCATTAAAAGTTCTATAACGGCAGGGAAAGGCACTCCTTCCCGTTGAGCCTGTAAACTAAACAGTAAGTCAGTCGGAACGAGTGCATGGTGAAAAGCTGTAAGTGCCACATATAAAGAAGGCAACGTTAATGCAATCAGAAACGAAGCATAGCGAATCAAACGAATGAATGAACTAATAAAGAAGGATTGATAATAATCTTCGGTTGCCTCAAAAAAGTCCCCCAGAACAGTTGGGAGGATTAACACGAAAGGACTCCCATTTACAATAATTACTGCTTTCCCTTCTAATAAATTAGCTGCAGCACTATCCGGTCTTTCTGTATTGCAGATCAACGGAAAAACTGTAAAGCTTTTATCGGTAATATATTCTTCAATATTTCCAGAGTCAAAAATAGCATGGGTTCTAATCTTCTTTAATCGTTTTCTTAGTTCCTCTAAAATCCCTTCATTTATCACTTCATCTATATAGGCGATGGTAAGCGGGGTACGTGTATCCGTTCCAACTGTCATTGATTCAAATTTGAGAGAAGTATTTTGAATTCTTCTGCGAATTAAACTAATATTTGTATCCATCGATTCTGTAAAGCCTTCTTTAGGCCCGCGAATAACGGTTTGGGTACTGGGTTCTTCAATCGGCCGATATTCAATATTCGCCACTTGAAGGGAAAGCGCCTTTGTTTGTCCATCGACAATAACCCCTGCGTATCCAGCCAGAACATCGGCAATTAGTTCATGAAGTGTATCGTGAAAATGGTATCCCACACCCGAAAAAAATTCTTTGCGATAAGCTTCAAATTCCTCTAAATTGGTTATGGAACGGTCTTGTTGAGAAGAGATGGATAACGGCTTCATTATTTTTTCGGTTAGTAAGGAAGAGTCTGTCATACTGCTTAAATAGCAAATGACCCCTTCCTCATTCCCTACGTGAATTTTCTCCATTCGAAAATCGGTTGCATTTCTAAATGCTTTTTCAATATTAGATTGATTTTTTTGTAAATCTTTTGATAATGGGGAAGCTTCTCCACCAAACGCCAACAGTTCACGTTTCGTAGACTTATCTTGGTTGTATGATTTTTGTGATAGTAAGATTTTTTTCAACCATCCCATTATACTTTCTTCCTTTCAGCTCTCACATCTTTAGTTTTCCATAAAACAAAAGGGAAAAGAAATAATGGGATACCGAATTGGAATGGGATATGAATCATCCATGTTACCAAGTCAATCCCCTCTTTCAAATGTTCAGCAAAATTTTCGCTAATGATAATAGACAAAAAAGCAATTACCATTGCCATGGGGTAGATAAATGCACGATAAGGTCTTCCAAAAATTTGTTCTAATCCTTTTAACCCTCCATAAAAAAGAATGCTAATTTTGACCAGGATGCCAAACATCACAACAAAGATGATAATTAAGTCCACACGCTCAATAAAATTCAATAGAGAAATTTCTCCTGCGGCGTTTAACAGCGGGAATTTGGCTCTAATTTTCGTATCTGATCCTAAAGTAGCTATTTGCACAAATGACGAATAGGCTAAAATGAGGCCACTAAACACTAAGGCAAGGACCGTGGTTTTCCCTGCATAACGAGTTTTACTAGCATAGGGGAGAATCATGGTGAAGGCAACCAGTTCACCAAATGGAAAAGTAATCAAGTCAGGAAAGACAGTACTCATAATCGGCCCTAACCCTTCAGGCAATATGGGTAGAACATTTTCAACATGCAGCTCTCTGCTTAAAAAAAGTAAAATGCCAACAACTATGAGCCCCCCCACCAAATAAGGGGCATAAATTTCAGAAAAACGTCCCAAAACTTCTAAACCAAGGTAAAGAATATAGGCGACTAACAGCATAAATGTAATGGATATGACTTCAATCGGGGTGTTTACTAACAGGTCTCCAACAACCAATTCACCAAAATCTCTAAGAACTCTAGCGGACACATAAAAAAAATAGGTGATGTATAATAAAATTAGGATCTTTGAGATAATTTTCCCTAAAGCAATTTCCATTATTTCAAACAAATTTTTCCCTGGTATTTTTGACAATAAAAAAATGTAAAAACACACAGGAATTATCCCTAATAAACAAGCCGTGATTACCGCAATCCAACTATCCTGTTTGGCTTCTCCACCGATACCTACAACAATGGCACTTCCAAACAAAAAAGTACTAACAAGAATAAATAATTGAGTTAATGATATTTTTTCAGCTAATTCTCTTTGCATAAATGGTTTCACCTAACTTTGCTTTTCTGTGCTGTCTTTTTTACTAAGTCGATAATCAAGAAAAAAGGAAGCAACTAGACCAGTTATTAATGCGGAAACCGCAATCATCTCCCTTGTACCACCCTCCAACTTTAAGGAAAAGTGAAGGGATTGGGTAAATGAAAGATCATATAAATGCATATCTAAAATAGTTGATAATATAGTTGACAAAATAAGTATTACAGCAAAAGCTATGGTTACCATAGAACCCTCCAATGTCTCCTAATAAGAGCTTAACTATAATCCTTTCCATAATAGGAATAATTTATAAACAATATTCATGCAGATTCTATGGCAATTTCGATAGTATTTTTGAGCACAAAATAGCCACCCATCTTAACTGGGTGGCTATCTGGGTTATCATTTTTTTATTATTTCAGATATTTGTTTTGAACACATACTCGCTAATTAATAAAGTTCTGAATCTTTGTAGTTATCCTATTGTTGGTTACACCCTACGCACTAACTTGGCAACCGATTCTACATGATACGTCTGTGGAAACATATCCACAGGTTGAATTCCTTTGACATTATATCCGTTCTTGACCAAGTACTCTAAATCTCTCGCCTGCGTTTCCGGGTTACAGGACACATATACAATTCTCTTCGGCTGAAGCTTCACCACGCTTGATAAGAATGCTTCGTCACTTCCGCTTCTCGGTGGATCCATAATTACAACATTGGCTTTCTCCCCACGCGCTGCCATCTCTACCATGAATTCTCCAGCATCACCCTGGTAGAACCGCGCATTTTTCACACCGTTACGCTTTGAGTTCCTGATAGCATCTCGCACCGCATCTTTATTCACCTCTACGCCGATCACCTTTCCAGCTTGCTCACTGGCAACAAGACCAATCGTACCGATCCCGCAGTAAGCATCGATCACGGTTTCCTCTCCAGTCAGCTCGGCCATTTCAATCGCTTTTCCATATAATTTTTCCGTCTGGACAGGATTAATCTGATAAAAGGATTTTGACGAGATTTCGAATTCAAGTCCGCACAACGTGTCTGTGATCGTTCCCTTTCCGAATAGTACTTCTTCCTGATCGCCAAGAACGACGCTCGTGTCCCGCTTGTTCACATTCAGAAGCATTGTCGTAATTTCCGGGTGGGCTTGGCGCATAGTTTTTACAAATTTCTTTTTACCCTTAAACTCGGAAGAGGCTGCGACAAGCACTACCATGATTTCTCCGCTGACTTTTCCAACTTTGATTAACACGTGCCGCAAGAACCCCTGTTTGGTGTCTTCGTTATACGGCTGCATTTTAGAGTTCTTCAAGTAGTCCTTAATGGTCTTTACGATTTCGTCCGCTTTTGGATCATGAATAAGACAGCGATCCATCGGGATAATTTCATGTGTATTCTGAGCATAGAGACCGCCAATGACCTGACGTTTATGATTCAGACCGAATGTCGTATGGCTCTTGTTCCTGTAATCATACGGATGATCCATCGTCAAAATCGGTTCAGGCTTTCCAAACGGCTTCATCAGGGCATCTATCGTTTCCTGCTTGAAACGTGTTTGCGCCTCGTTACTCATATGCTGGAGCTGGCATCCCCCGCACTCGTAGTAATATGGACACGGCGGGTCGACCCGTTCTTCTGCTGAAGAGATCACACGTTTTAACTCCGCATGCACAGAGCGCCCTTTCTGGAATATGTTCACCTCAGCCTTTTCTCCAGGCAACAAAAGAGGTACTTCAAGCTGCTTTCCGTTCCACTGAACAAGGCCTTTTCCTTCACCGTTCAGTCCTGAGCAGGTCACCTCTGCAGTTATAGATTTCTGACTACGTTTATGTCCGTGAGTTTCCTTATGCTTTCCTTTTAATTGATTACGTTGAGACGACTTATGTTTTCCGGAATGTTTGTCAGACCGGTGAATTTTATTTTTGGACTTCTTCGTTCGTTTACTCATAGGCACTTCCTGTCTTTACTTGTTTGTCCTTCATTATAAACCACCCAAAACTTACGGTAAAATAAACGATAATAGAAAGAGTTGTCTGCAAATTGGGCTAGGTCGTCTATTAAAAATAAAGCCTCCCAATAGCTCAAAAAACTATTGGAAAGCTTTCTTTATTTTGACCGAATTTTTTTATGGTATCCAATCAAAATCCCACAGGTGTATGTGTAGAAGAAACCCATTAAATTGAGAACCAGTTAGCATTGATAATAATCTTTCCTTAGAGCTTTCCCTGTCTAAAATGGCGACTACCTTTTTAAATGCTGCAAAAGTTAAGTAAAATGGAACCATCCTCCGTTTGTCAGAGGAAGGCCATGAGAGAATGGTTTACCTTCCTTTTTTAATGGAGAGTATATAGGCATTTCTTATTATCAAACCCTGTTTTGTGGTATTCTGGAAATATAATAGAAGCATTTTGCCACGGAAAAGGAAGGACTCAAAAGGGGCTGACGAAGCATGGAAAACTTCTACTCTTCAACGCTTGAGAATTTGGAAAGAACATTCATGCCGCATACCTCCGAATATCAACGCTACATCGATTTTCACACGATGAGAGAAATGAAACAGGTGATCAATGGGAAACGCCCTGTTTATTTCGATCTGCATATAAAAGAACTTGTAGAAATGAACATGAGATATATTTTGGATGGATTTTGGAACGGCGTTTTTTTCACCGCAGTAATTCCAACTTCCAACACATTCAAGGCTTCAATTGAGGTTTACGGGAAGCCGCCGCAAACGCTGCTTGGCAGGTTTGAAATGGGAAAAGGAAAAAAGGAGTTTGCCCCTACGTTTTTGAAAGAAGAATTCACGAGAAGAAGAGGGCTCAGAGACACCTTGCGTGATTTTTCGAAGGTTCTGTATACGTATCTGGATTCCTACGTGGAGCGAAAGGAAAGAGCCGCGGGTAAAACAACTTCGGAACATCCAGGAGAAGCGATTCTCGAAGGATGGAATTTCCCCTTTCTTGAGAACCATCCTGAACTTCAAAAGGAATGGGCGTCTATAAAGAAACGAACAGTGAAACAGTTCAGACGAATGGAAGAACTAGAAATCGAAGATCAATACGCCCTTGAGACGATGATGGACAAAGACGTTCCTAACTTTATCAAATCGTTTCAGTTATTGTCGGATATCAATAAGAAAAACCGGAAAGATGAACTATTGGAGACGATGTACGATTTGCATAAGTTCATTGAAACACTTGAGCTGAAAGAAGAAGAAAATCATGCCCAGAATTTTTCCAGAAGCAAGGGGATTATTGCATCCAAGTATAACAAGGAAGACGAGAGTATCTTCTCGAGGAAGTAAAAAGAATTTTAGCAACCGAACGTTTTGTTTTTCTCGAAACCAACTAATGACACTTAGGAGGTATGGACATGAGTGAGAATTCTTTCCTTAGAGATAAAGAAGCTGAAATGAACCATCAGGACCTGAGAGAAGCGATGACTCTTATAGAAAAAGAAGATATCGACCGCCTGAACGAAGAGGCCGAAGCTTACGCGAAAAAGTTCGAATCTTCCAGGGAAGCCTCCTTTTCAGAAGTGATGAGAGAGCTCGGCGACCTCGGAGAAAAGGAACAGCGCGTCGCCGGGGAGACAATGGAAACATTAAAGCGCCCAGTAAACGATCTCATGACCAAAGGCAATAACGACATTCCCGAAACGTTGAGTGAACTCGAGGCGATCGTCTCGGACCTTGATCCGAAGCGTACCGAAGGCAACGGAGTACAGAGGTTCTTCTATAAACTAAGCAAAAAGCAGCCAATTGACCGCTACCTGAAGAAGTATGAAACCGTCGACTCCAAGATCGATACCGTTGTTCGCAGTCTCTTGGCAGGTAAAGACCGCCTTGAAGAAGATAGCGTAGAATTGCAGCTTATCAAAGAAAACGCCCAGAAGCGTATTTATGACCTGGACAAGCAAATCTATCTTGGGAAGAAGCTATTTGAGCTTTTGAAAGAAAAAGAATCTACGGGCGAATACGATCTGGCTCTGCTTACAGAAGGAAAAGAGAAGATTATTACACGTACGAGAAACATGACACAGATGAAGAGTGTATTACATCAGAGTATTTCTTCTGTGGATATTATTAAGAAAAATAATGAAAAGCTGAAGGAATCGATTCGTAATGCAGTTACACTTACGAAAAATATTATTACCGTATCCGCTTCGATTCAGCTGGCATTAAATAGTCAGCGGAAAGTAATTGATACGGTGAATGGTGTCAATAAAGCGACTGAGGAAATGCTGCTTTCGAACTCCAGGAATCTAAGGGAAAATGCGGAAGAGACGACACAGATGATGGAGAATCCGGCAATCAGTATGGAAGCTCTTCAAGAATCTTTCGACAACGTATTTGAAGCTCTTAAAACGACAGAGCAGTCGTCCGAACGGATTATCGCTTCGAGTGAACAGTTCATTGAAGAAATGGATACTTTAAACGAAAACGCACGGAAAAAATTATCCCAGACCGGTAGTCATACACAAAGAGCGCTTCGAGACTGAAGCGCTCTTTTGTACGGACGATGGGTGGCGGCACGTGATATTAAAAACCTGACCAAAGCTTATATGGTTGTATGAACTTCAAGGTGATTCCCCAGTTATCGTCTACTTTCCACAGATCTTCGTTTATAACTATCCAGATTATAAGTGGCCGAGAATACTTCATTAATTCTATCGCAGTGATCCTGGAACCCCTTAAGAAAACTCAAGAGTTCATCCATTGTCATCTCGGCAACATCTGTCCGTTCAATTCCTCTCTTGGTATTTGCTAACAGCTCAAGTAACTCTTCCGTAGATTGAAGGCTCTTTCCAGGGTTTAATTGCTCTACAGCACGTAAAGTATGCTCTACGCAGTACATTATGGACCGTGGAAATCGTTCTTCCTCAATAAGAAATGTTATTACTTCATAAGGGTTAAGTGTTAACTTGTGCTCCATAATAAAAGAATCATAGCCGTTGGCTACCTGGAGGGCATGAAGACAGTGATCGAATACCTGTAAATCCGTATTACCTTTGTCAGCCGTCGCCTTCTCACAAATAACCTTTAGGATTCGCGCAGTCGTTTCCGCCCGTTCTATCCACTTTCCTATCTTAATAAAGATATAAGGCTCTCCTCTAAGCATAGAAGATTCGATAATTCCCTGAAAGCTTGTTGACATATCAAGGATGTCGTCTAAGTCACTTTGAATCGCGTTTGAATTTAAAGGCTCATCCATCTGTACCTTCTTCTCTAAATAAGAACGGTTCATCAGCTCCCAAATAGATTCTGGGATAATCGTTCTGGACTCCCTTGCTTTCTCTCTGGCCAATTCCAGTAAATTAAAAAGAGAATTCTCATTTTCCTGGCTACGTACAAAATAGTGAAGCACATTCTCACTATTTAATCTGGAATAGTGTTTAGAATATTCTTTTTTAGAAGCGCAGATTTCAAGAACCACTTCCCAATTGTGGTCCAAAGTATCCTGATCCGAATCTTCCAGCATACGAATCAGCTGGCTGCTTAGGGTCCGGGCGTTATTCCCCGATCTCTCCACATATCTGGACATCCAATATAAAGAACCTGCCACTCTGCTAAGCATAGTCCTTTCCTCCTTCTGCACTTATTACCCAGACATCCTTAATTCCCCCACCCTGAGAAGAGTTCACAACAAGGTTATCTTCCTTTAAAGCCACTCTGGAAAGGCCTCCAGGGAGAACATTAATTTTCTCCCCCTTCATCACAAACATTCTTAAATCTATATGGCGAGGGCGGAATTCCCCTTCCTGAAAAGCCGGAGCCCGTGATAATTCAATTGTAGGCTGGGCAATATATTCATTTGGTGTTTCCTTAATTTTTTGCCGAAATGTCGTTAACTCTTCTTCAGAGGCATTTGGGCCAATCAGCAGATCGTCTCCGCCGGAAGCCCCTACATTTTTGATTACGAGTTTCTCAAGATTCTCTAACACATAATCTCTTTGCTCTGAATCTCTTAAAAAATAGGTGGTGACATTCTTAAGAATCGGCTCTTCATTCAAGTAATAACGAATCATCTCAGGGACGTAAGCATAGATCGCCTTATCATCTGCTGCCCCGATGCCAATTCCATTTAAAATGGTCACATTCCCTTTGCGGTAAGCCCTCATAAGACCGGGTACACCACTTTCAGAATCTGCGCTAAAGGCTTCCGGATCTAGATGATCATCATCAATTCTTCGATAAATAATATCCACGCGCTCCAGCCCGCTGGTAGTTTCCTTATAAACAAAATCATTCTCGACAACAAGGTCACGTCCTTCTACTAATTCAATCCCCAGCTGCTTTGCAAGAAATACGTGGTCATAATAAGCGGAGTTATATATGCCTGTCGTTAATAACACCGCATGAGGCGAAGATAAGGCATTGCGCGGTGCATAGCTGAACAGAGCTTTTTGCAACTCTTTAAACTGGTTTTCCATTGGCCTCACACTATATCGTTCAAACAGTTCTGGATATACTTTTCTAATCACATGACGATTTTGATAAACATACGAAATACCTGATGGGTTGCGCAGATTATCTTCCAATACTCGGTATTCACCATTTTCATCACGAATAAGGTCAATCCCTGCTATAAATATATGATTATTAAGCGGCAGATCAATACCTGAAAACTGCTCTTCATTATAGTAGACACTGTTCTCGATCAGCTCTGTCGGCACGACTTCCTCCTTAATAATCTTCTTTTCACCATAAATATCTTGTAGAAAGTGACTTAACGCCTCGACTCTCTGTTTCAGTCCTTTCTCGATCTCCTTCCATTTCTTTTCCGGAATGATGATAGGAACAAAGTCAAAAGGAAGCGTCCGTTCGGTACCATATTCATCCAGAGTAAAAGTAATGCCCTGCTTTAAAAAGTTAAACTGTGCTCTTTCATGTCTTTTTCGCAATTCTTCTGCAGAAGCCTCTGAAATAATGTCGTGAAAAGCTTTGTAATGGTCTTTAGGGTTTCCTGATTGGTCCAACATTTCGTCGAAAAATGAATCGGCTTGATAATTAATTAACATGGCTGACTCCCTCCCTTTTCACCTTCTACGAAACTTTACCCACATAACAAACTTTACACACAAAAAATGTAAAAAACGCCTATATCCTCCCAGAGAGGATATAGGCTTCATTTCTATTTTACTAGATTATATTTATGAAAATCTTACCTAAAGCAAACGGAGTTTCACTAAGATTATATATCATTCAGTATGTCATCACTCCAACGTTTGTTGAGTAATGATACACTAGTTGCCTTCCAGCACTTTAAAACTAAAACAATGATTTTCATCTATTTCCATAGGCTGTAATTTATATAAGACTAGATTTTTTTATAAAAATTCATAGATTAGACTTCATTTTTATCAATCACTGGATTTTAATGACTTTTATGCTATAAGATTCTACAAAAATGCTTTCCCTTAAATCTTTCCATGCTAATGTTTCTGCTAATAGATCTGCCCCTTGTAAATTTTTATATTTATTGGGCACTTCAAACTGCACAGATTCGCTTGAGTTATTTATAAAAAATAGAATCGTCTCATTCTGATAGGATTTTTTATAGAGTAGTTTCTGCTCCTTATTATCAAAATTTATAAATTGAAACTCGCCTTCACTTCCTATCGCTTTATATTCTTTCCTCAGCTGAATAAGTTGTTTAATAAAAGCGAATAAATCTTGGTCCTGCTTTGCTGGATCCCATTCCATACATTTCCGGCATCCGGGATCCATTCCTCCTGACATTCCAATCTCATCTCCATAATAAATACAAGGCGTTCCTGGAGAAGACAGCAAAAATGCGAATAACAAGCGAACTTTGTCTTTGTTTTCATTGCATATAGAAGCGATTCTTGGGGTGTCATGACTTCCTAACAAGTTGAAGGCTGCTTTCGTAACCGTTTTGGGGTACATCATGAGAGCTTCCGTTGTCTGATACACAAACGTTTCTGTAGAAATCGACCTTTCAGCAAAATATTCGATTGCCGGCCCTGTATAGGGATAGTTCATCACCGCATCGAATTGGTCCCCACCCAGCCATGGAAGGGCATCGTGCCAGATTTCTCCTAGAATATAAAGGTCAGGCTTTATCTTCTTCACTTCATTACGAAACACTCGCCAGAATTCATGAGAAACTTCATTAGAAACATCCAGTCTCCATCCATCAATGTCGAATTCTTTGACCCAATACCTGCCTACCTCAAGAAGATAGTTTCTTACTTCCTGATTAGCTGTATTTAATTTAGGCATCTTGCTTTCATATCCGAATGTGCTATAGTTCGGGCGCGGTTCCGTCTGGAGAGGAAAATCTTGAATAAAAAACCAATCCACATAAGCAGACTTGCTCCCTTTTTCCAAGACATCCTGGAACGGTGGAAAATAGAACCCACAATGATTGAACACCGCATCCAGCATGACCTTTATCCCTCTTGCATGACATTTCTCAACGAGCTCCTTGAATTTTTTCTTATCCCCGAATTGAGGATCAATCATAAAATAATCAACCGTATCATATTTGTGATTCGAATGAGCTTTAAAGATAGGAGTCAGATAAATCCCTGTCACCCCAAGGTCTTCTAAGTGATCAAGGTAATGGATAATCCCTTCAAAATCTCCCCCAAAGAAATTATCTCCAGCGGGTTCGGCTTCTCCCCAACCAAGCGCACCAGGGGGATTGTTATCGGGATTTCCATTAGCAAATCGTTCAGGAAAGATTTGATACCATACTGTATCCTTCACCCACTCAGGAGCTTGAAAAACGTCTTCTTCAAGGAGGTAGGGGAAAGTAAAAAATCCAGGAAAAGAAGACGATTTTTCTGTATAAAAACCTTTCTCTGTGTAATAAATCGTTTCATTGCTATTCTGTAATTCAAATGCGTATTTCAAACGCTTGTGTTCAGGCTCAAGACTCGTGAACCAATAATCATACAACTCCGTACTCCCACATTTCTCCATTGGCGTGGATTCTTGAGGGATCCATACCCAGCCTTCCTCTTTTACTTCCCCATTAAAAGGATCATCCCATATCACAGTTGCTTGCTCTACATCATCTTTTTTCGTGCGCAGACGTAAATGTAATGTGTTTCCATCATATGCATAAGCATAGTTTCCTTTAGGTCGATGATAAATGGCTTCTTTTAACATTTTGCACCTCCATAAATCACTATTGGGTTACTTGCATTCTTATGGATTTTTCCAGTCCTTTTGAAGTGATGGTTACCTGGGTTTCTCCTTGTTTTTTCGGAAGAACTCTACTATTCTGGATGTCCAGTATGTTTGGATCTTCTACATGAAACTCGGCTTCAGCCATATCACACATCAAAAAACCAGATTCATAGGTAATAACAGGGTAGAGTTCGTGCTCCTCTTCGATATGGATCGTCTGCAAAGGCTCTATTTCCATTTCATAAGGGCTCCCTTTTTTTCCAAAAAAATAGATCAATGGAGCATGGACCCGCCGCGACCAATCTCTTTCCGTATGCTCAGCTTCATTATCCTCGTAATACATGAGCTCTGTATTCGGTTCGTAACCAATTTGCTTTAAATGATCCACGACTCTTCTTACCTGACTCACTTGAATGAGCGGAGCTTCTTTTCCACCAATATCAATCCAGATTTTTTTCAGATTCTTTTTCTCTTCAAATTTATGAATTAAACTGGTCTCTTTTTTGGTTACAGGGTTCGTGTAGTAAAAATACGGTGAGAGGACGCCGATCATTTGAAAGACATCTGGATTTCTGAATCCTAGATGGTACGTAATAGCTCCTCCCATGGAAGACCCCATCAAAGCCGTGAACTCTGCTTCCGGTTTTGTACGAAACGAGCGGTCAATAAACGGTTTCACTTCTTTTATTAAGAACTTCTCATAGAACTCCCCTTTCACTTGTAAAGGTTTAGAAAAAGGAACGGTTACTTCATCGTCTCCATCAAAATAGAAATTGTATTCATTCGATCGCTCTGCTTCTCCATTCGGAATACCTACAATAATGATTTCTTCCATGATCCCCTTCTTAATAAGTTGATCAGCTTTTTGATCAACGGCCCATGATTCTCCGTTAAATGCGGGAAAAAAGATATTCTGACCATCATGCATATAGAGAACTGGATAGTGTTTTGATTGATCACCTCCGTAACTTGGAGGTAAGTAGATATAGAGATTTCGTTTATTGTTTAAATAGCTTGAAGTAAAATTTTCAACAGTATGAATCCTAGATTCCAAAAAAACACCCCATTATTTAATTTAATGAATTAATCAATACCTAGTAAAAAAATAGAGTTGAACGCATTCAACTCTATTTCTGACTTAACCAGCATTCTTAAATACTCCGTTCAATAAAGCCAGTCCCCCAGCACCAATGATTTCAATATCCTCTCCTATTTGGGAACCCACTACTTCAACCTGCTGCATCCTTGCAAGGAAAGAGCGTTCATTGATGTGTTTTGAAAGTTGTTTTACGAACGGAAGGTCCGGATGAGCAGCAGATCCACTCACCACTACTTTTTCTACGTGAACCATATTGATAAATGAAGTAAGGACGACAGAAATTTTTTCTCCCATATCTTCAACAGCTTCAAGGATTTTCTTGTCCTTTAAATCTATTTGGTTCAGGAGGTTATGGGTTGTAGGAAAACCTAATTGCTTAGCAAGTACTTCTAGAGAGGCATATTCATTGATACATCCAAGATTTCCGCACCAACACTCTTTTCCTTCAGGCATATATGTCATATGGCCGAACTCTCCGCCTCCGGAAATACCACTACGGTATAATTCATCATTCAGAACCAAGCCTGCTCCTAAACTTCGTCCAATATACAAGCACATAAAATCTGAATTATGCTTACTTTGACCAAACATTTTCTCTGCCAGCGTCATAGAACTGACGTCATTATCCGTGAATACTGGCAATTGCAGATGCTCGCTGAGATAAGAGACGATCGGGATTTCCGGCCAGCCTTCTTGTTCATTTCCGAGAACGATTCCTCTATGAATATCAACGGCTCCGATAACGCCTATGCCAATCCCACTCACTTCATAACTGTTATGCTTTTTTATATACTCGGTTAGTTCTTTAAGAAGGAAATCAAGATACGCTTTTACGGTGAATTCCTCAGAAGGAGAAGTTTTATAGACTTCTTTTACTTTTCCGTTCAAGTTTACAAGTCCTATGGAAACTTCTTTCATTCCTATATGCATACCTATGACCCAGACTGCATCTTCCTTTAAGGTCAACCCCACCGATCTTCTTCCCGCACCCGGTTTCTCACTCGGTAAGTTTCCTTGTTCTTGGATCAACCCTTCTTCTAGCAGCTCCGAAGTAATATACGTGATGGTTCCCCTTGTCAGATTCGTCATCTGTGCGATTTGGTGTCTAGAGATGGACCCGTTTCTCAAAAGTGTTTGGAGTACTAAGGAACGGTTAAATTGTTTTGTCCGCGTTGTATTTTGACCTTTTAATCCCATAATCACATTCCCCTATAAAATAGTATCTATTTCCAATATATCAGACATTCAATAGAAGAACCACGCATAATACAAGGTTTATCCCTTAGTGCCTCCAGCTGTGAGCCCAGATGTAAAATATCGTTGCAAGGATAAAAATAAAATACTAATAGGAATAGCGATCAGTACAGCTCCTGCAGCAAATTGAGTGAACGAATTCCCAAATTGGGCACTTATCATTTGATAGAGTCCAACCGCAAGAGTATATTTTTCTTCTGAACGCAACAAGATTGTCGCTAAGATAAAGTCTGTAAAGGGGGTAATAAAACTGAATAACGCCACAACCGCAAGAATCGGTTTTGCCAGTGGCATAATAATCTGCCAAAAAATTCTCAAGTGTCCTGCCCCATCCATACTCGCTGATTCATCAAGCTCTTTCGGGATCGTATCGAAGTAGCCTTTCGCCAGCCAGGTGTTCATCGGGATTAACCCGCCTACATAAATTAGAATCAGAACCAAATGGGTATTGATGAGGCCTGTCATATTAGCAAGAACATAGATAGCTATCAGTGCCGCAAAGTTCGGAATCATTTGTAAAACGAGAAATAGCACTAGGCCATATTTTCTTCCTATAAAACGGTAGCGAGAGAAAGAATAAGCAGTGATGCCGATTAAAAGGACGGCAAGTACCATGGTCAAAAAGCAGATTTTAAGCGTGTTCAAGTACCATAATAGATAAGGAGTCTCTCCTACATCAAAGAGATCCTTATAGTGGATCAACGTGACTTTTTCAGGAATAATAGACGAACTTGTCAAACTGTCTCCCGGATTCAAGGAGGCACCAATAATCCACAGCACCGGATAAAGAACCGTTGCTCCGGCAAAGAGAATCAATCCATAAGACAAAGCAAGGCGGACTATATTACGTGTTTTGATACTCATATCACATCATATCCTCTTCATTAAACGATTTCGTTCTTCTGAATTGCCATAGAGCAACTCCAATTACGATCAGAGAAAGGACCATAGTGATCGCAGCAGCTTTTCCATACTGAGCAGACGCAATCGTCAGATCATACACCCATGAAATGAGGATATCCGTACCCCCAGCATTTTGCTCTGAAACAGCTGGTCCACCTCCATTAAACAGATAAATGACATTAAAGTTGTTGAAGTTATAGGTGTACTGGGTGATCAAGATTGGCGCTGTGGCGAACAAAATCATCGGCAGTGTGATATTCCTAAATTGATCCCAGGCTGAGGCCCCATCTAAGGATGCCGCTTCATAAAGTTCACCGGGTATCGACTGAATGACCCCTGTTACCATTACGAAGATAAAAGGAAAGCCCAGCCACCACTGGATTCCAATTAGAGCGATTTTTGTCCAGAATGGCTCGGTCAGCCATGGAATGGGGTCAATTCCAAACACTGCCAATAAGCTGGCATTGATAGCACCAAAACTCTCATTAAACATGCCTGCAAATACAAGGATCGAAACGAAAGCCGGAATCGCCCAGGGAAGTATAAAGACGGTTCGAATTAAACCTTTAAACTTAATATCTTTCTGATTGACCACTACAGCCAGTAGAATTCCTATGGCAACCTGACCGGTAGTGGCTGCAAAGGTCCAGATGACGGTCCATGAAAATACGCTTAGAAACGTCTCCCTCCAGATATCGATTTTCACAATATCGATAAAGTTCTGGAAGCCAATCCAATCCACTAAGCTGGCTGGAGGGGAGTGATATAAATCATAATTGGTGAACGACAACAGAATCATAAAGATAATTGGAAAAACTACCACAAACAACAACAGTAGATAACCTGGTGTCAACATTAAATAAGGAAAACCCGTGTCGATTAAATTTTTATACTGCTGTCTCACCGTATTCAGTGAAAGGCCCTGATCTCGCTTTTTTCCGATTTGGTAAGCATCGTAGAAATTAAATCCATAAACGGTTAATCCTAAAAAGCTGACAATCAGCGCAATGACCCCTTGCACTAATAGAAATATAGAGTGGTCTCGAGGAAGTTCAGTTCCCAGGGTAACAATCCCCCACAAACCGATATCCAACAAGTCCCTAAAAGCAATAAAGAATACAGCAGTAATGAATAAGAATATAAACCCTTTTACAAATTGCCGATTGTATAGTTGGCCGAGACCAGGGATAACGGACAAACCCACCGCTACTTTCCGATGCTTCGTTGTTTTTTTATTCGGAGGAGGAGTCTCCCTTCCTTCCTCGTAACCCCTTACCCCCTCTTCTTCCTCTCTTAATGATTGCTTTTCTGCCAACTCACTCATTCATTAGAACTCCTCTCCTCTAGTGGCTGAAAAAATTAGACCGTTAATCCTGGCTATGATTGGCCTTAATATTGGATTTAATCGAATCGACGGCTTCATCCAATGCTTCTTCAGGCTCGGACTTTCCAAGGGTGATCAGTTCAAGGGCTGTCCCCATCGGTCCCCACACTTCTGCCATTTCCGGAATGTTCGGCATAGGTACTCCGCTTTGCGACTGTACAGAAACCGCGTTTGCTTTTTCATTATCTTTAATTATAGGGTCTTCCAAAAGCTCTTTAACCGGTGGAATTTCTCCTGTGGTTTTGAACCTGACCTTTGCGTTTTCATAGTTCGTTAAATGTTCAACAAGCTTTTGTGACCAGTCTGTATGTTTAGAAAAACTGCTCACATGCCATCCCTTCACCCCAATAAAAGTTTTCATTGGATTTTCATTAGGAAGTTTTGGCAACGGCGCGACCCCTATATTCACCCCAGCATCTTCGTAACTTTGAAAAGCCCACGGTCCCGCCATGACAGCAGCTGCTTTCCCTTCTGTAAACAAGCTATCCATCGTTGAACCACCGTTTTCTCCGTAAAGCCCTTTAGGGAACAACCCTTCTTCGTACCATTTTCTAATATAAGCTGCTCCTTCAACAGCTCCTTCGTTATTAAGCCCCAGTTGTGTCGGGTCAAGTGTTCCATTGGTTTCTTCGAAAATATATCCTCCCATGCCTCCAATGACACTGTATCCAAAATAAAGATTGCTCCAGACGGCTAAAAACCCATAGGATTCATCACTTCTTTTCTCTTTGGATAGCTGAAACAGTTCCTCAGAAGTTGCAGGTACTTCTTTCATTAAGTCTTTGTTATAGATGAATACTGCGGTTTCAGTAGCTTTGGGCAGTCCATATATTTCTCCTTTGAAAGTTTGAGAGGCTAAGGAAGATTTTGTAAAGGTATTTAAAACGGAATCTTCGAATTTCAGTGGTTGAAGAATTCCTTCAGTTGCGAGTTGACCAATCTGATCATGAGGAAGAGTAAACACATCCGGTCCTGTCCCCGCTGGACCATCTAATCGGATACGCTCCTTCATTTCTGATGACATCTCAACTTCTTTAACCTCAACAGAGATCCCATGCTCTTCTTCAAAACTTTCAATAGCTGGTTCCAAAGCTTTTGCCTTTCCAATGTCTTCCCATATCGTCAGCTTCTCTGGTTTCTCAGATTCTTCAGATTCAGAAGGATTAGTTGAAGACTCATCTGGTCCGCACCCAACTAGACTAACCAAAACTATGACGAAAAAACCGAACATCACTTTTCTCAATCCACACACCCCTTTTTATTTAATTCAATGAATTAATTATATATACAGTATAGACTAACATTGGAATTTTGCAAACCCTTTCAAATGTGTTTTTGGATTTTTGCAAAGAATTTTTTTAGATAATATTAAACGTATTTAATCCTAAGTCCCAATACTCTTTTGAATCCTTGGTGAATAAACGTATTATTTCATTTCACTGTTTGTGTACTCAGGGTAATCGTTGCAATTACAATCCTGAAACTATGTCCTCTATCTATCCTATGCATTTTAAATGAACTGATTTTGCTTTAACTGAAATAGAAAAAAGCCTCTCAAAAGTTCTGGGAACTAATGAGAGGCTAACTATAATATGAATTTAAGCCTTTTTGAATGACAGAAAGTATGTCAATTCAGGGTTTCCTCGATTCGGAGGAGGATCCGGATAAACCTTCTGTTAATACTTCTAAATTGTGCTGCATTAGAGTAAAATAATCCTCTTCATTTTTAATATCATCTTTTGTCAATACTGATAAATTGTGAAGACGTAGAGCTTCTGCCCCAATTTCTTTTCTAACGACATCAGCAACTTTAGGAGTAACATTTTGTTCGAAAAATACATGATTCAAGTTATGCTGTTTAGCCGTCTCAATAATTGTTTCCAACTCTTTTTGTGAAGGTTCATTGGTAGGGCTTAAGCCAGAAACGGCAATTTGTTCAATGCCGTAGGCTTGTTCCCAGTATCCATAAGCCGCATGAGATACAATTATCTTGTTCTTTGGTGCTTTTTCAAGTTGATCATGGAATTCTTGATCTAAACTTTCAAGATTACTTTTTAATTCTTTAAAGTTTTCATTATATGTTTTTTCTTGCTCAGGATTGAGCTCAATAAGTATATCTTTAACATTCTCAGCTAGTTGGATAGAACGTATAGGATCGAGCCACACGTGTGGATCTTGGTCCCCGTGATTATGTCCAGAACGTTCATCTTCATGATTACTTTCTTCTTCCTCGTGAATTCCTTCTTTTCCTTCGTGTGCATGTTCATCCTCATGAGTGCCTTTTTCTCCTTCATGATTATGGACGTGCTCTTCAAGATTGATCCCTTTTGATGCTTCTAGTATTTTGACATTTTCAGATTGAATAGATTCTGAGATTTGCTTGGCATAGGACTCTAAGCCAGCTCCGTTATAGATGAAAGCATCAGCTTCTGCAAACTCTACCATCTCTTTCGATGTTGGTTCATAAGTATGAGGATCTGATCCAGGGGGCAAAATGGATTCTACCGTAGCTTGATCCCCTGCAATTTGTTTTGCAAAAAACTGAAGAGGATAAACCGTTGTATATATCTTTAATTCATCTCTTGAACCCCCTGATTCTTTGCCTTCTTCACTACTGCTTGACTTTTCTTCTCCACAAGCAGTTACTACTAAAAATAAAGAAAATAGAATAAGAACACCTATGATTTTTTTAAACATCTTTTTCTCCTCCTTTTTCCATAATCATTCTATCGTAATGATTACTGTTTGTAAATAGTAATCATTACTATTATATCTTTTAAGATAAGCCGGTATATTACAACCGGCTTAATGACATTGAGGGCATACTCCAAAAATTTCGAATTTATGATTTACAACCTGATACCCACCCAATTTGTCATGGATGGCATTCATAGGACAGAATTCAATAGCTTTAGTACTTCCGCAAATGGTACAAATAAAATGGTGGTGATGACCACTAGAATTGCAGGCTAATCGAAAATGCTTTTCTCCATGGAGCTCTGTCGCTTCCAATAGATCCTCATCCGTTAAAAGGTACAAATTTCTATATATCGTATCGTAACTTACACTTGGAAAGTCTTTTTGAATCATTTTTAGAATTTCTTTTGCAGCAATAAATTGGTCCTGACTCACAAAAATCTCCAGCAATCGTTCTCGTTGCTTTGTGTGTTTATATCCTTTTTCTTTTAGCTTTTGGATGGCAGTAGTTAAATTCATAATGCTTCACCCTTTATCCAGAGTTGTGTGCTCACCTTTTTATAAGCTATAGTCAAAATTTGAAGACAGCCGACTATAACTTTTATCGACTACTTTAGGATTCTAAAGAATTTTAGTTAAAATAGGGAAGATGTAAGGGTTGGTTGGTTCGGAAATTTGAGTAATTTCTTTTATCTGTATGAATGGGAGTTCGACCCCGTTGTAGTCTTCTACACCTATAACTCCAGTTACTTCCACCCACGTATTTTCACTAAAATTGCTTGCCTGGTTAGACTCACTCAACAGTCCAATGACTCTGGCATCGGCAACACAATGGGTGATAAGAAACCTTGCTACCACTAGCTGATTAGAATCTAAACCTTCCTCCTTGTACACAAAACCTTTGATTTGAATCGTTTTCCCCACGTACTTAGAGTGGTTCGTCTGTATTTCTTGATAATAAGAAGCGTAAATATCCTCGTTCATCTGAATCACATTATCGTTTAAACCATCCATTTTTTGTTCATATTCTTCATCTGTTAAATAGTTGTTATTTGGGATTGGCTCGTTCTCATCAAAAGTTGAATTAGATGATTGATCCACTTGATATGAACTTTCTCCTCTAGGGAGAAGGGAGCCTTTATTTTTGGCAATCGTTGCGTCTAGGGAGGTCAGGTTTAGTCCAAACCCTGTAAATAAAGGAAAAAGGAGAACCAAATAACTCACGCACCTCTTTAAATACGATTGCTTGTGATCGTGGTCCACAGTACAACCAGGAGTGCAGAATGCATGTTCGTCAGTATTTTCATCCCATACTCTCCCTAACTGGACGAAAAATAGGAGGAGGATAACTCCAGAGGCCACCTGACTCATCAGAACATATTTGGGGTTAATTAACTTCAAAATTTCCCCTGTGTAATGCAATTTGACAAGAAAAAAAGCAAAGGCGGCTAATAGGATTAGCTTCAAAAATTGATAAAAATGAAAGCGCACCACCCACTCACCTGCCCACCAAAGATATAATGATCGTACATACAAAAACTATGACAGTAATTGACAGGAGTAATGTGAAAACAAACCTGGATTTAAACACACTCAACAGCATAATGGTATTTTTCAAGTCAATCATAGGTCCATAGATTAAAAAGCCTAAAACAGCGCCGGGAGGAAATAAACTACTAAAGGAAGCTCCGATAAAAGCATCTGCCTCCGAACATAATGATAAAAAGAAAGCCAATCCCATCATGACAACTGTTGACCCCATCAACCCTTCTCCAAACAAAAAGAGTGACTGTGCTTGTACATATGTTTGAACAAAAGCAGCAACAAAAGCACCAATAATTAAGTACTTACCCATGTCAAAAAATTCGTCGATAGAATGTATACACATTCCCTTAAGCTTTTTTACTAACGACTCCTCTGCTTTTGGAAGCCCTTCAGATCCATACAAATCAGAAACAGAGTGTTTAAGCTGGTTTGACTTAAAAAGATGGCTGATTAAGAGCGCTATCAGCAGCGCCGCAACAAATCCTACACCCATCCGTAAACTTGCCATTCTAATATCATTTCCAAACGCCATATACGTCGATAAAATAACAATAGGGTTAATTAATGGTCCTGTAAGAAGAAATCCAATCCCCGCATGCAATGGCACTCCCTTTGCGACTAATCGCCGCAAGATTGGGACTATTCCACATTCACAGGCGGGAAATACAGCTCCTACCAGACACCCCATCATGATGGCCCGATACTTATTATGTGGGATCCATCGCTTTACATGCTCTTCTGTAACAAACATTTGTATACACCCTGCAATAAGAACGCCAATCAGGACAAAAGGAACTGCCTCAATGATTAGACTAAGGAAGATCGTATTAAGCTGTTTGAAGGAATTGGGAAGGATCAGAGAAGTACTCTCTCCAACCCATTGACTATAAGTAACGAAATACGCAACAATGATGAAAGCCAAAACTGCTGTAACATCCAATAATGTGCTGTAAAGTCTAAAAGTCATACGCCCCTCCTATCCAATGCTTTTACTCCCACATTCCTCTATCCTTAAACTTTGGTCTTTCCACTTCCTAAAAATCCACTAATGGTATAAGTGGGTATGGTCATCATTAATATCCTCCTCATATCAATAAGTAGTAATCGTTACCATTTAATTCACTCTATTATTTTTTTAAAAAAATATACCTGATGACTTTGGTTTTTCCAAAAAAGTTCACTCGATTGGAGTACTCCATAATATCTATGATGGTGTAAATGCAGCAAGGACTATGAAATAGGCATCCGTGGACAGTGATGTATAAGATCAAATGAAAAACATAAGCCATAATTATCATGTGTCTATTATATTTGAGGTTTTTTCATATAAATCACTTGAACATGAGATCATGCTTTTTGAAGAGTATAGACCTCTTTAATAATGAAAAGAGTGGACCACATTTGAAATTTTTGCGAAATCTCAATGAAGAGATACTTAAAGACACAAAAAAACCTCTCAATGAACATTGAGAGGTTTGAAGAAATATTGGAATGACAGAAAGTATGTCATTCAAGAGTTACATAAGGCTATAAACCCTTTCACAATAGGGTTTTGGACGTTATTACATCATGCCGTCCATTCACTCGCTCAGTTAAAAAGACTATAACAGACCATGTAGAACTTTGTTATAACTAGGTTTTCCTTAGCAACTAAATGGATTAAACACAATAAGTTTTAATACTTTACGAATAGTATCCAGTCATTGTCCAGTCACAAAACCTCTCCTAGATTCCACATTAATTTACATTAGGCCGTGTATTTTGCTCGATTATATCTGAAATAAAAGAATAAATATTTGGAGGATATTCCGCTATACGATGAACTAAATATAAATACCACTCACTGCCATAGGTTACATAAACTTTCGTCTGGATATTATCCTCATTAAGACTTCTAAGTACGTCAGGACGAACACCATCCAACATCTCTACTTCTACATTCGTCCTGCAAAGGAGCCCTTTTGCTTTTAGATCGATCAAAATGCTTTCATCATGAGTCGCAACAGACAAAGGGTGGTTATTATCTATACACGTGGATACAAATTCTATATATCTTTTATTTAACTCTTCAGATCTCGGAATATATGAACCTTCAGATTCTTGATAAGCGCCCTTTACTAAACGAATTCTACCCGAAGTTTTCAACAGTTCGTTTAAGTCTACAGATGAACGCTCCAAATGAACTTGCAATGTTATTCCAACATTAGTGAATGATTTTGATACCTTTTGATAAAGGGATAAAATTTTGTCCGTTTTTTGGGATTCTTCCATACTTATCATTAATTGAATATGATGCTTTTGTGCTTCTTCTGCTAATTCTTTTAAATTAGTAAAGGCTAATTCATCAGAAAGCATCATTCCTATATGAGAAAGATCAAATGATACTGTAGTCTTCAATTGATTATCCCCGAGCTCTTTTATTAATTCTTTAAATTCGTTTTTGGCAAGAATACATTCTGCTTCGGATGTTGTATTTTCTCCAATGAATTCTATTGATACCTCGTGTCCTTTGTTATATAGATTTATAACACGCTCAATTCCTTCCTCACGTTTTTCTCCAGCCACAAATCGCTTAGCACCTTTTTCGAGAATCGGGAAAAATTCTTTTGAATTTTGAAAATAGGATTTTAGTTCTTGATGTCTAGCTATCGATTTGAGAGCTTTGGAAAATCGTATTTCTTGATTAATCATAAAATAATCACAACCTTACTTTAAATCTTCATTATTCTAATAACGATTTTTTTACTCACTAGAATTGTACTCCTAGTATCTGAGATACTCACAAATAAGAATCCTAGAGGAATTTATTTAAAGCTAAATCATTTACCAGCCTGGATAAAGGTATCCCTGTATTGCCCAGGTGTTAATCCAATAAATTCCATGAAAAATTTACTGAAATGACTTTGATCTACGAAACCAGTTTCTATCGCCACATCAAGTGGTTTTGCACCTTGTTCCAATCTCTTCTTTGCTTCATTAATACGTACCGTTTGTAAGTAACGATAGGGGGTAATCCCACGCATACGAGTGAACGAACGCAACAAAGAATATTTGTTCATATTAGCGATCTTTGCTAAAGCATCTAAATTTATTTGTTCTGCATAGTGTACATCAAGGTAATGACAGATCCTTTCAACCTCTTGTTTAGTTACTATTATTTCTCTGTCTTCGATGGCTAGAGAATATTCTTCTATGAGTTGTTGAGTAAGAAAACAGAAGGTCTCTTCTTTCTCGAAATCTGATGTTTCATTCATAATCATCTCGTGAAGACTACGCAACAAATGTGCTTGTTCACAACTATAGGCAACAGGAGAAGCAAAGGTAGGAAGATAACCTTTCCCTGTAACTTTTCGCATAATATCAGGCTTGATATTTAAGCAACGATAGTCTAGTGTATCGTTGTCAATTGCTTCACAGGCATGATTGTCCAGCGGATTAAAAAATATAAAATCACCGGCACCTATTTCATATTCTTTATTTTTACAATATAACCGTCTTTGTCCACTCTCTATAAACCCAATCACGTAATACTCGTGGAAGTGATTGGGGAATTTTTGCATGATTCCTTCAAAACGATAAGCTTCTATTTGTAAATCGTTATCAAAACGTACCGTTCTTTTTTCTTGTCCCATTTGAGCAATCTCCTTTTAAATTTGATTATCAGTCTATCACATTGGGGGAAAGCTCTCTTGTAAGATATTGACCAGTAAAGGAAAAGTAATAAACTTCTATACCTTTATTCTTATTGATTTTGTCATAACCCAACGACCTTGTTCCTATTTTTCATCGAACCTTTTATAAAAAATGACAATACAAAGGCTACTATCGCCAGGGTTGAAGCAAACCAGAATGCATTATTATATCCTTGCAACAAAGCAGACTGTTGTACCTGATCGATAGAATGTTCATAGTTATTAGCCCCTCTTGCATACCCAGTTGATGAAACAGTCAAAACGGTAATTAAAAATGCAGTTCCTATGGATCCAGAAACTTGTTGAAAAGTATTCGCCATTGCCGATCCATGAGCACTCCATTTTGTAGGAAGTTGATTTAGTCCATTGGTCATCACAGGCATCATGGCTAAAGATAAGCCAAACATTCGAAGTGCATAAATTAAGCACAAGTACAAGAATGAGGTTTCCATAGTTAAACTCGTGAATAAAAATGAAGTGACAACCACGATGAGTAACCCTGGTATTGCAAGTCTTCTTGCTCCCCATCTATCAAAAAGGGTGCCTGTAACTGGTGACATAACCCCCATTACGATTGCTCCCGGTAAAAGCATTAACCCTGACTCCAGTGGGGTAAAACCTCTCAAGTTTTGCATATATAGAGGAAGTAGGGTTTCAGCACCAATCATCGAAACGATTACGATCATTGTTATGGCTAGAGAAAGGGTAAAAGTCTTGTAATGAAATACCCTGAACTGGAGTAAAGGCTGTTTTAGGTGCAACTGTCTCCTGATAAACCAAACTAAAATAATGAAACCTGCAATAATACACCCTAAGACGATCCAGCTAGACCAACCTTTTTCACCCGCACTGCTAAAACCGTAAAGCAAGCCTCCAAAGCCTAGTGATGACAGTAGTATAGATACTATATCAATCTTAGGTTTCGTAATGGTTGTTACATTTTTCACATATTTAAAGGCTAGTAATATAACTATTGCTACTATGGGGAGTACTACATAAAATAGTGGGCGCCAAGAATAGTACTCAAGTAAGAAACCAGACAGAGTCGGGCCAATTGCAGGCCCAAAAGATATTACAATTCCGGCCCACCCCATCATCCTCCCTCGTCGATCTTTTGGAATAACCACTAAGATAACTGTCATCATTAATGGAAGCATTATCCCTGAACCAGCAGCCTGAATGACTCTTCCAACTAAAAGAAGAGGAAACGAATAGGAAAATGCAGCAAGCAAAGTTCCTATTCCGAATAATCCGAGTGCTGTCAGAAACAATTTTCTGCTAGTAAATCGCTCAATTAAAAATGCTGTTACAGGAATCATGACACCATTCGTGAGCAAAAACACAGTAGTTAACCATTGAACCTTGTTCTCACTAATATCAAACTCCATCATTATTGTAGGTAAAGCTGTAGACAATAGTGTTTCATTTAAAATCCCCATGAATGCACCAAGAAGCATCACTGTAAACATGGGGGCAAATTTGAAGCTTTTATCCAAATTTCCTCCTCCTATCTTTGAAGAAATGAGTCAATATATCGTGCAGCGTCTCTAGCCCCATTTTCTAATTGAATGTTATTACCTAATGCGTATACATTCGATTTAATTCCTTCACTTTGCATCCCTCGTATACCTTCCGCAAGATTTTCTACTGTAAGTTTTTTTCTTGGCACTGGGGATGGTCCCACACCCAACTCTTCTGTTCTTTTACCCCATGCGTATTGATCATTTCCATGAGGGATGACAAAGCTTGGTACCCCAGCGCGGAAAGCAGCAGCTGTTGTGCCTGCACCACCGTGGTGGACAACCCCTGATAGTTTAGGAAAAAGCCATGAGTGAGGGACACTTTTTATAAAATACATATCTTCCACCTCTTCGATGCCTTCCATAGAGTTCCAGCCTGTTGCTAATATCCCTCTTTGACCTGCTTTCCTCAAAGCCTCTATAACTAGTTCCGTGGTTTCTACAGCATTGTCATCATAAATACTCCCAAAGCCAACATAGACCGGTGGCGGCCCCTCCGAAAGAAAGTTTTGCAGATCCTCCGGTGGCTCCCAAGTACTTAGATTCTCCTCCAGGAACCAATATCCAAACCATCGGGTATATTTTTTAGGCTCTTGAAACACATAGCGACTTACTGAAGATATTGCTATATGATTTTTTGTTAGTCTTCTGCCAAAAGGGTTGGGGAATGATTTAGGTATGGTATCAAACTGTTTTTTCCAATACTCTCGAATTGGTGGTTTTACTGTCATCCAAAATCCTTTTTCAAAAAGTTTATGAGTCAAGTAATTAAATTTTTTACCTAATTTCATTTGATAAAATATCAGAGCTGGATATTCCTTTGTGGCTCCCATAGGGAAAGGGGATGCCAAAATGGTGGGGACGCCTTTAAGCTCTCCTACAAACTGTCCAATAGCAGCACCTGGATGATAAATTATGGCTTCAGCATCCTCACACGCCTCATACAAGTCTTCCTGCATTCCCATTTGCTTATCTTTGATATAAGGCTTCATTTTACGGAAGCTAGTAAAAAACTGGATTGGATTATCCGACTTAATAGAACTTTTAGCCATTTCCTTAGATATTTCTGAAATGTCTCCTTTTATGGGATGAAATTTCAGCTCATGCCTCTCAACTAATTGTTGATAGTTTTCAAACCCTGCCAGTTTGACTTCATGCCCTAAGCCTTTTAGTTCCTTGCCTAAAGCAATAAATGGTTGGGTATCTCCTCTTGTGCCGGTCGTTAAAATAGAAATTCTCATTTTTCAGCCTCCATTAATTTAGTTAGTCTAACTAACTAATTGATGTAAGATGATAACATTAATCATCTTCCTTATTTCTTTTATAAAATCCCTGAATTAATTTATTGAGTGTGGATGAAAACTGTTCTTCCTCTTCTTTTGTTAAGGATTGACTAATGAAAGAAACGTATTCTTCTAACGCCTGTTGTTCTAGTTGAATAAACATCTCGCTAGTCGGTGTCAATGTAACATGGTAGATACGCTTATCTATGTTAGATTGATTTTTTTTGGCGTAACCAAGGTTGACCAGTTTATTTACACCGGCTGTAGCTGAGGCTTTCGTAATATTTAATTCAGCGGCAATCTCACTTAATGTAGGATTTCCTAATTTCCCTATAACTTCAATATATTGAATCTGATTTACGCTTAAATTTTTTACACCTGCTGTTTCAATGGTATCTGCTACTAGCCTTTTAAAGGAAGTATCCAGAGTGGTGATAAATTCCCTTAGTACCTTTTCCAAGTTGCTTCACCCCTGACTGTTAAATTAATTAGTTTGCCTAACTAATATATAACATTGTTTTAAAAAAGTCAATGCTCAATGGTATAGGCTGGTTTATACTCCTAGCAAGATATCTTATAATTCTTCTCCATGCGCCGTGGAGCTATACATAGCTTAGTAATTCTCTTTAATAAACAGGTCTTACTAAAAATCTAATTTAAGTGGGGTTTCTTATTATGGTTTCTTTGGATAGAAGTTTTATAAATGGAAAGCCTCTCAAGGGTTTATAAACTCTTGAGAGGCTTATAGGATTAATTAAAGAATTTAAAACCAGCGATAAAACACTGTAATTGTGCTCCATTGCTATGGTGAGGTTTTTGGGCTATTACATCATGCCGA
>NZ_JBPCEO010000012.1:0-125000 GCF_050971765.1 Halobacillus sp. A1-3
TAGGAGGCTCACCATTTCCCCTCTCACCTTGCTATTTTTTGGCGGAACGGAAACCCATGCAAAAGTAGAAACCGCCCTTTTAATTCTGGAGATTCACTTTGAAAGTATCCTGTCGGAATAGGATTGTAATGGATTTCAAGATGCTTATATTACAGAATTTCAATTAGCCTCACTCTAAAATCTAAAACCAGGTGGGTTTGAGAGGTTAATGACAGCAGGGATGGATGGAAAATGACGAGACTCCCGTGGGAGAAGGACCTAGGCGAGACCCCACAGAGAGCGTAGCGAACGAGGAGGCTTGGCAGTTCCCCCACAGGAAAGCGAGTTATTTTCCATCCATCCCTAACACTATTGCATATACAAACCCACGATATCTCGGAATCGAATCTTCCAGAATACTGCTAAATTGTTGAATAACCTTAAGCTGATCATAAAAAAACGAATGATAAACCAACATAAATACTTCTTCCTCTCATGGTTATCTAGAAAGCGGACAAAATACAATAGAGGAGGTGACGAGCTTGAAGAAAGATGAAAGAAAACGCGCACCAGAAGGCAAAGATCGATATGAGCTGGATGTCGATCGTATGATCAACGAAGGGATGGCAGGAGGTACTGTCCTCCCCGTCTATGGAAGAGAGCAAATCGGCGAAGTTCATGAAATACCCGAGCAGGAGCAACTCGAAAACCGCTCAGATCGATAATTCCGATTTCTAATTCCTTAAGCCCTCCTCAAAAAAAAGACGATGATGCAAAAAAGCATCATCGTCTCCTTATTAACGGCTCTTCACAATCATCTGGACTGCTTCGTTAATCAGCTCCTCTGCTGATTCACCCTCTTCATGTGCATCACGAATGCACGTTTCCAGGTTTTTGGCTACTATATATCCGATTGCTCTATCCATAGCCGTTCGTGCGGCGGACAGTTGAGTGATAACATCCTTACAATTTTTCTCTTCTTCCATCATTTTTAAAACGCCTCTAACTTGACCCTCTATTCGTTTCAGGCGGTTTTTGGTTTCCTGCCCATAATAACTCTGTTGTTTCACTTGATCCATGATTTAACGCACCCCTTTTGTATGTTTAACGACGCTGTTTCCACTACTAGGAAGAGGCTAGCTTGCAGAAACCTCATTATGTAATACATAATAGTAAATATATCGTTAAAAAGGAAGATAGCAATGACAATAATTAATCAATTACAATCTATTTACCCTTCGTTGATCTTATCAAAACCTGATGACGTTGACCATCCTTTTGATTATGAGTGGTTTCAAACCCCAGAGTTAGACACAATAGGAATTAATAAAGAAGAGTTCTCAAATCGGGATTCGCAGCTGTTATCTCTTTTTTTAACTCCTTATTCTATACACCTTCCTTCTGAAAATGAACGCGAAAAATCGTGGATGGATCTTCTTCGAGGCAAAAGTTCAAAGCTTAGTGTTAAATTACCCCTGGACTATCGTTTTGTCTTTTTTTCCATCTCTGAAGAACCAGCCAATAAGGATACCTTTCAAGAAGCTTTCCAATCCTTATTCCCACGGAAGATGCCACTGTTTTGGGAAACGGACCGGTCTGGTTTTATTATTGAAGAGATTATGACAGAAGATCAGGATATTATTTCTTTTAACGAGATTATTGATGTCCTGATGAGTGATTTCTATACAAAAATACGTTTTTACATAAGTGAATTTTCTCGAAAAGTACCCGAAGCACCTGATATATTTTCATGGGCATCACATTGCCATTCTGTTGCTGACCGTTACCGAGTTTCTTCTGTGGCTACTTACAAGGATACTTTGCCCTACCTTTATATCGACGCTCTGCCTCCCTCCCACTGGAAGCATCTCTATCGCTCTATATTCAAGGAGGTACAAGATGATGAAGACCTCTTACATACGATTAAAGTCTTCTTAGAAACAGGTGCGAACGCTTCATTAACTGCCAAGCAGCTTTACATGCACAGAAACAGCCTGCAGTACCGGGTAGATAAATTTATTGAGAAAACCGGCATTGATGTGAAGCAGTTCGCCTTTGCAGTACCCACTTACTTAGCCCTGCTCATGTTAGATTATGAATAAACGGCTGCTGCCACCTCTTTATAAGAGGTGGCTTTCTTAATTCATTAGGAGATTGTTCCCTAACAGCTGCTCATTGTTCCTTAACAGTTGGCGATTGATCCCTTTCTTCGCACCATTTGTTCCATAACTCCTTTTTTCTGCATGAAATGACAAAGTGCACAAAAGCGCTTTCACATCTTTGTGCACTTTGTCCATTTACCAATATCCCCAACTTCGATACACTGAATTCACAGAAAAGAAAACGATTTCAAAATACATAGGAGGTTTTCCTAATGGCAGAAATTCAAATGAAGAGCATTGATAAAGTTTATGATAAAAAGGTGAAAGCTGTAGATGATTTTAACCTTCACATTAAAGATAAAGAGTTTATCGTCTTTGTAGGTCCATCCGGCTGTGGTAAGTCAACCACACTTCGTATGATTGCTGGTCTTGAAGAAATCACAAATGGTGATTTCATGATTGATGACAAGCGTATGAACGATGTTGCACCAAAAGATCGTGATATTGCGATGGTATTCCAGAACTACGCGCTTTACCCGCACATGAATGTGTACGACAACATGGCTTTTGGTCTTAAACTGCGTAAAATGGATAAAGCTGAGATCGATCGCCGAGTGAAAAACGCTGCCAACATCCTTGGACTTGAAGCATTACTGGATCGTAAGCCAAAAGCATTATCAGGTGGTCAGCGCCAGCGTGTTGCTCTTGGACGTGCGATCGTACGTGATGCAAAAGTGTTCTTGATGGATGAGCCGCTTTCAAACTTGGATGCTAAACTTCGTGTACAAATGCGTGCGGAGATCCAAAAACTTCACCAGCGTTTGCAGACGACTACCATTTATGTAACCCACGACCAGACGGAAGCGATGACAATGGCGACTCGACTTGTAGTCATGAAAGATGGACTTATTCAGCAAGTCGGCGCACCAAAAGAAGTTTACGACAAGCCTGAAAACGTCTTTGTTGGAGGATTTATCGGCTCTCCTGCTATGAATTTCCTTCACGGAACACTTGGAGAAGGACACATTGAGGTTGGGAACGTAAAAATTGCTGTGCCTGAAGGTAAAATGAAGCCATTGAGAGAACAAAGCTACATTGGTAAAGAAGTTATCCTAGGTGTACGTCCGGAAGATATGCATGATGAACCTGTTTTCATTGATGCCAACCAGGATAAGAAAATCAAGGCGCATATAGAAGTAGCCGAACTTATGGGCTCAGAATCCTATTTGTACTCTCGACTGGAGGACCAGGAGTTCATCGCACGTGTCGATTCCCGTTCTGATATTAAAGGCGGAGAAGAAATTGAGCTTGCCATTGATATGAACAAAGTTCACTTCTTTGATAAAGATACTGAAGATAGAATCCGTTAATCCCCCTATATAAAAAAGCGCAGCGTTCACGCTGCGCTTTTTTATGTCGCTTGAATGTCATTAAGACCACATTCTTCACAAATAAAAAGGTGGACACATTCTCCAGTGAATGAGGAATCCATATCACCATCGACAAGGTCTGTATATTTTAAATCCAGATAAGGACTATAATCGTCAAGATAGTCCGTGATCCTGCCTTGGTCACGCATCGTTCCTTCACACCTTGGGCAAGTCCGCTCACTTTCTGCCCACCCATTACATATGCCACATTCTTCATGCATAAAACACACGCTCTTTTCCAAATAAATAAGGAGAAAGGGCGCACCCTTTCTCCTCCTTCAAATTATTTAGCGTTGTTGTTGTTGTCCACCGAACTGCTGTTCAGCCATTTGTACAAGACGCTTAGTGATTTCTCCACCTACAGAACCGTTAGCACGGGAAGTAGTGTCAGCACCAAGTTGTACACCGAATTCTTGAGCGATTTCGTATTTCATTTGGTCTAGAGCTTGTTGTACACCAGGTACAACCAACTCGTTTGAACTGTTGTTGTTAGCCATGTGTCTCACCTCCTGTCTTGTAATCGTAGTATGACTCCAACATGACATTTTTATGTCAAAAATTTTTATGGTAATTATTGGAGTATAATATTGAGGTGAATACATGGCTAACCTGTTTATTTGGCGTTAGGTTTGGTCATTTCTTCTGGCTTCACATATTCTTCAAATTGTTCTTCTGTCAGTATACCCATTTCTACAGCCGTTTCCTTCAACGTTTGGTCTTTTTCAAACGCTGTCTTAGCAATCTTCGCAGCATTTTCATAACCAATATGCGGATTGAGTGCAGTGACAAGCATTAGGGAATCACGCAAATATTTTTCAATTTGTTCATGATTCGGTTCAAGTCCGCGGACACAACGCTCTTCAAACGAAACCATACTGTCTGCTAAAAGTTGAGCGGATTGAAGGAAATTGTAAGCGATCACTGGTTTGAAAACGTTAAGCTCAAAATTTCCTTGGCTTGCGGCAAAACCAATTGTCGCGTCGTTCCCCATGACTTGGGCTGCTACCATTGTTACGGCTTCACTTTGAGTCGGATTCACTTTTCCAGGCATAATGGAACTTCCAGGCTCATTTGCCGGAATCGTAATTTCTCCAATTCCACAACGCGGACCGCTCGCTAACCAGCGGACATCATTGGCAATCTTCATAACGTCTGCCGCTAAAGCTTTCAAAGCACCGTGAATATGGACAAGCTCATCATGAGATGTAAGAGCGTGGAACTTATTAGGTGCAGAAATAAAATTCTTTCCTGTTACTTCGTTGATTTTGGCAACAACTTGTTCTGAGAAATCCTCATGCGCATTCAAGCCTGTTCCAACAGCTGTTCCACCAATGGCCAGCTCTTTAGCATATCGAACGCTTTCAGTCAGCATGCTTTCCGTTTTTTCAAGCATACGATGCCATCCGCTGATTTCTTGTCCAAGCGTCAATGGAGTAGCATCCTGCAAGTGAGTACGACCGATTTTTACGATTTCGTTAAACGCTTCCATTTTTTCTTTTAAGGTATCTTTCAATTGAGTCAGTGCCGGCATGACCACATCCTCAATTTTCCGAACAGAGGCAATATGCATCGCTGTCGGATAAGTATCGTTTGAGCTTTGAGATTTATTGACATCGTCATTCGGGTGAAGCCGAGTCTCACTGCTCTTTTCCTTAAGCCACTCATTTCCAACATAAGCAATGACTTCGTTTACGTTCATGTTGGATTGGGTTCCACTGCCAGTCTGCCATACGACAAGTGGAAAATGCTCTTCTAATTCGCCTGAAACGATTTGATCCGCTGCATAATCTATAGCATCAGCTTTTTCCTCTTCTAACAATCCAAGTTCGAAGTTTGCTCTTGCTGCACTCTTTTTCAAAATCGCAAAGCCTTCTATAACTTCTTTCGGCATTTTTTCGTCGCCGATCGGGAAGTTTTGTTTACTTCTTTGCGTTTGCGCTCCCCAATATTTTTCACTTGGTACTTTTATTTCGCCAATCGTATCTTTTTCAATGCGGTAATCCATAATAATCCTCCCTTATAATGATGTGCACGTTTATTGTATCAAGAATCTTTTGAACAATCATCTACACCTTTCAGCGAAATTAGACATTTTTTATTATCTGACTATTTACACTTTTCAGATTTTATTGTATAGTAAAAACAATAATAAGAAAGGAGGCAAAAACGAAACTACATATCTTCAAGGGAAGGAGGATATCGTAGCCAACAGCTTTTTGTTTTTGCTTGATCTTTCAGGGTAAATAAGGTGGTATAAGGAAAGAGCCTCTGACGAGAGGCTCTTTTTGTTATGAAACATTGATATAATAAAAAGAAAATGAGGTGGTTCTTTTGCCAAATATTTGGACTCACATTTTATTTGCAGATACTGTGTGCGAACAGATTGACCGGAAAGATTTACTGGATACTTCCTCTTCCCCTCTTCATGTAGGTGCTCAAGGACCTGATCCGTTCTTTTATCATAACTTCTGGCCGTTTCTTCCAGATGATCAGGTAGAAGAGGTTGGTATGAAGCTGCATACTGAACAGTGCGGCCCTTTCTTATTGGATATGATTGAGCGGGGAGCTTTTCTTAAAAACCCTATCCAAGCTTTCATCCTTGGATTCGTCAGCCATCACATTCTTGATCGAACTACTCACCCTTATATTCATTACCATGCAGGATATAAGGAAAACAAGCACCAGGAACTAGAGGTTATTATCGATACATTGGTGCTCAATAAATACAAAGGCATTCGAACTTGGAAGACCCCTGTTCATAAGGAAATTACTATGGGGCATTGGAAAAAGCCGATGACAGAGTTATTAGAGAGTCTTATTGATACTCACTATCCAGGACTAAGGGATCGCTATCCAAACGACTTTGTCGAAAAATCCTACAGCCATATTCGTATAGCTCAGAGAGTCCTTTATGATCCATGGGGATGGAAAAATAAACGCTTCGGTTCTCTCGTTGGTCCTTTTTCCCATCAACCAGTTGAAAAAGAATTAGATTACCTAAATGAGCAAAGAATTTCATGGCACCATCCAGCTACCAATGAAGAGAAGGTCGATTCCTTTTTAGACCTCTATGAAGTGGCCATAACGGAAGGAAAGCAAGCATTCATTGACATATTATCCTATTGGAATGATCCTCAGCAGTTAAAATGGGAGAAAATCAAGTCCATCATTGGTAATGTATCCTATGACACCGGTAAACCATTAGAAGAAAACCACACGAATCAATATAGTAAGCCAATCGTGTAGAGGCTTGGACAAAAGTGTTTCAGTTAATCTAACGTCCGAATGATGGTAAAATTCTTATGACAAGATTTGATCATCCAGATTTGCATTAGTGCAACAAGTCCACTCTGCCATACTTTTGGCATTGTCTTGCAAGGTGGATGTATGGCTACTCACACAGAATTACGAATGGATCGTTACTTCATGTTTGGAATCCGTATGGTCTTTTGCTTCTTGGATGCCTTTTTCTACATCTACCATCTTGAGAAGAATCATTCCGCCAAGAAAGAATACAATCAAAGATAGAATGCCAAGCCGGCTTGATCCTGTGATTTGTCCAACTAAAGCAAAAGCGAAGGGCCCAAATATGGCTGCGAACTTGGAGGATATACCATAAAAGCCGAAAAACTCTCCATGTCTGTCTCCCGGAACCATTTTCCCGAATATTGAACGGCTTAATGATTGGGCTCCTCCTTGTACAAAGCCTACGCAAATAGCAAGAATATAAAAGTGGAGAGCAGAAGACATAAAATACCCTAACCCAACAATTATCAGATAGATAAATAAAGCTAGCATCAATGCTCGTTTTGCGGTAATCTTTTCGGCCAGCCAGCCGAATAAGAATGCAAAAGGAATGCCTACAAATTGCGTAATTAAGAGTGCCGTAATGAGGGCCGTACTATCGATTCCAATGTCTCTTCCATAAATGGTCGCCATCTTAATAATTGTTGAGATTCCATCGTTAAACAACCAGAAAGCAAATAGAAATAGTAACAGCTGCTTAAATTGATTTAGTTCTTTAAGAGTTCTCCCAATCCTTTTGAATCCAATAGAAGCATAGGATTGCGTCCGTTTCGTTTTGAGCTTTTTTTCTTCTACAACGTTTTTAAAAAGGGGAATACTAAATACTAGCCACCACACGCCGACTGAGATAAATGCAAGGTGTGTACCGGCTAAAGCATTTGGGAGACCAAACCATTGGTATTTCATGATCATCAACAGGTTTATTGCTAACAGCACGCCTCCACCTATATATCCAAAGGCAAACCCCCAGGCTGAAACCTTATCCATTGTATCTTCCTCTGCTACTTCTGGAAGAAAAGCGTCGTAAAATACATTACTTCCAGAAAACCCTATCGTCCCCACAATGAGAAGAATAGAGGCAAATATATAGTCTCCCTCTCCGACAAAGGCAAGTAGAACACTCGCAATCATCCCCATAAAAGCGAAGAACATTAAAAACTTCTTTTTAGCTGCCGAATAATCACCGATCGCACCTAAGATCGGAGCGAGCACCGCTACGATTAATACTGCGATTGACTGGGAATATCCCCAGTAGCTGGTAGCAAGTGAATCTTGAACTCCTTTGGCCGCAACATCATAATAGAACACAGGCAGTACTGCTGCCATGATCGTTGTTGCGAAAGCAGAGTTGCCAAAGTCATAAAGCATCCAACTCCATACAGGTTTCTTTTTCATCAGCTTCCCCCATTTGAAATAGGTTTACATTTAGCTTAGCAAATAACACACGTCAATCGATGCCATTAAACAAAATATTTACAATAATTTTGAGGTGAGAACATGAAACTAGCTGTTTTTGGTGCAACTGGACGGGTCGGCAGTCAAGTCGTCAAACTCGCGTTAGAGGAAGGATGGGAAGTTGTGGCCCTTGTCCGAGATGAAGAAAAGGCCAAGCATATGATCAAGGGAGCCTCAAGAATAGTTGGTGATGTCACGAATCCTGCAGACGTTAAAAAAACCCTAATAGGCTGCCACATGGTTTTCAGTGGGCTTTCAACAGATAAAACCGACACTCTCTCAAAAGCCATTCCTTCTATGATCAAAGCGATGAAAAAAGAAGAAATCTTAAGGATCGTCACCATCGGTACAGCTGGAATATTAAACAGCCGATATGAAAAGGGGAAATATCGTTTTCAAACCTCTGAATCCAAGCGCAAAAAGACCTTTGCAGCTGAAGAACATGTTAAAGTATATGAACATTTCTCCCGATCTAATCTCGATTGGACCATTGTTTGTCCAACGTATCTTCCAGATGGTGAAGAACAAGGAAATATACGTTATGAAATTGACTACCTCCCGATTGATGGTAAAAAAATCACAGTGGATGATACAGCTAAGTTTACTTTTGAGTGCTTGAGAAATTTTCGATTCAGCCAAAAACGAGTCGGCATTTGCTATTAAAAAATCCCCTTCAACTCGCATGTTGAAGGGGGTTTGTTTATTCACCCGCTGGCTGAAAACCGAAGAATTCTTCTAAAGTTAATGATTGATTATGAATTTCAGAAGATATGTCTTTCCCCACGTACCTTAAATGCCACGGTTCGTAAGTGTACCCTGTAATGGCATCTTTACCTTTCGGATAACGAATAATGAATCCATACTCATGAGCATGATTAGCCAGCCATTCACCCTCTTCTGTCTGTCTGAAAGACTGGTCAAGTTGAAAGGACATTTTAGCAGAGGTTACATCCATAGCCAAGCCAGTTTGGTGCTCACTTGTACCTGGTTTCGCTGAAAAGGTATTTGCCTTTTTCTCTCCATGTTCTTCTACGTAGCCTTGAAAAATTCTTTTTTGCCTTTCATAAGAGCGATAGCCAGATGCAGCAACTAGCTCCACTTCCGCTTTTTTAGCTCCTGCAAACAATTGCTCTAATTGCTTGGCTGCCTCTTTACGCATTTGTTTTTTTGGTAAGTCTTCATCAAAATAAAAAGGAACATCAGGAACTGTAAGATCTGGCGGAATATATCCATCTGGCAGCTTTCGCTGTTTATTTACCACCACTTGTACATTTTGCGGGTCAGCGACTACTGTTAGCCCATCCTGTGTTTTCTCTTCCATATTTGCATTCGATTGCTCTTGGGATTCATTGGAATTATTTTGTTGATGATCACTGTCTGAATTCTCTGATTCAGGCTCATCGGGGTTAAATGTCGGTTCTGCCTTTTCTTCTACCTCCTTTTTACTTGTGGAGGAAGATTCAGAAGCGTTCGGCCCTTCTTGATCAGCCCCTAAAGAACAGGCGCTAAGACTCAAGCTCAACACTGCCACCATTACCATATACTTTTTCATTCTTATTACCTTCCTAGTCTATGATGATACATTCACTATAACATTTATAGAAATAACCTGTATATGTAATTCAGGACTTACATCACCGTTCCCCTATTAATAAAAAGATGAAGCCCATCTATTTCTACTTTAGTAACAAAAAAAAGCCACTGAACAAACAGTGGCTTTACCTTATAAGTTATTCCCAAGTATAGGGTTGATACTGTAAACTTAAGCGTTCAAATGCTTCACGGTCATTGTTATCGATTGCCTCGTTGATTTCTTCATCGAGACGATCTTTATTGAACTCAAAACTCAATTGATCCAAAAACAGACGTGAAGCTAACTGAATACCAAAGGACAATTCTCTTTTTGCGGTAATCTCTCTACCTTTATATTCGGGGTCGCGGCGGATAACATAGACCATCTTTTGCTTTCTCATGAGAATACCCCCTTCATGCTTTTTTCCATTATGCAGGATTTTAATGTATTTCGCAATAAGTTTTCTGAATATTTAGTATTATAATTCCCATTTTTCTATTTTTTAAACCTCCGAAGTCTATTTTGATAGGGTTTGAGAGATTTAAAAAATAGAAAAATTTACAAAATAAAAAATTCCTCCTTCTTTAAAGGAGGAATTTTATTAGAGTCTTACATTTTATTGGGCAAATCTAGAAGCTACATCTAATGTACGGTTTACTTGGTGTGTTACAGCGCCTTTCGCTGCTTGTTCATCGTCCTTGATGTTCGCTTCTCCGTCTACACTTACACTTGTACCGTAAGGGTTTCCACCAGCGGCAAACAAGGATTCATCTGTGTAGCCAGGAGCTGCGATAATTGCACCCCAGTGGAACATTGTCGTGTAAAGGTTAAGAAGAGTAGCTTCTTGACCTCCATGCGGGTTTTGTGCAGAAGTCATGGCACTTACGACTTTATTAATGAGCTTCCCTTGGAACCACAAGCCGCCTGTCATATCTAAGAATTGTTTCATTTGAGCAGGTACATTTCCGAATCGTGTTGGAGAACTAAAGATGATAGCATCCGCCCAATCCAAATCATCCACTTTTGCTTCAGGTACGGCATCCTTAGTCTCTAAGTAATGTTCTTTCCAGGCAGGGTTCTGTTCGATAGCTTCCATTGGCGCTGTTTCTGGAACACGTACGAGCTTCACTTCAGCACCCGCTGATTCTGCAGCTTCTTGTGCCCATTGAGCCATTTTGTAATTCGTTCCTGTAGAACTGTAATAAACAATTGCTAATTTGACGTTTGCCACGAAGATCTCTCCTTCTTTCATTTATTCTCCTCAGTATTGTTACCGAAGATAAAGAATAGGATTCACAAAAAGTATATACCCAATAACCAGAAAACTCAAACTAAAGATTCTCTAATTCGAGATATTTAATGAAACCTTTACATTTTGTCAAGATTACTTGAATAAGGGCAAAGATCCTAACCATACTCAAGCTATCTGTATAAGGAAAGCTTTTTTTCTCTAGACTCAACAGGATATCCTTTGATAAGCTATATCAAGCTTTTATAAGAAAACTCGGAGGTTCGTCACATGAGTGAATATGAAAATTTAAAGATGGGTGAAAAAGGGGCTTGGGTTAGTATCGTCGCCTACTTAGCATTAGCCGCTACGAAACTGATCATTGCTCACTACGGCCACTCTGAAGCCCTTAGAGCTGATGGGTTGAACAATACAACCGACGTTATCGCCTCTATTGCCGTACTAGTAGGACTAAAAATCTCCAGAAAACCGCCTGACGAAGATCACCATTATGGCCATTTTCGTGCGGAAACGATCGCCTCTCTCGTTGCTGCCTTCATTATGATGACTGTAGGAATTGAAGTCATTATCGGCACTGTACAAGACATCATCAACCAGCGTGCCAATGAACCCTCCATACTGACAGCCTGGACAGCTTTAGCTGCCGCGCTAATTATGTTTGCGGTTTACCGGTATAATTTAAGACTATCAAAGAGAGTAAATAGTAATGCTCTTTATGCTGCAGCCCAGGATAACCGTTCGGATGCTTTAGTCAGTATAGGTGCTGCGATTGGTATTTTCGGAGCTCAATTCGGTGTGTTTTGGTTAGATCCCTTAGCCGGTCTGATTGTAGGGTTAATCATTTGTAAAACGGCTTGGGATATTTTTAAAGATGCCACACATAGTTTGACAGATGGTTTTGATGAAGAGGAAATAGAAAGCATCCGCGAGACTATTGCTGCTCATTCTGATGTATGGGCAGTTGTTGATGTAAAAGGACGCCTGCAAGGAAATCAAACTTTGGTAGAAGCGACGATTCATGTGAATCCTGATATTACAATTCAACAAGGGCATGACATCACGGATGAAGTAGAGGATCTTTTGGAAAAGGAACACGGAATTTCGTACGCACACATCCATATCGAGCCATACGAAAGCGGAGAATCTTGAACCTCCTCCCCTGCCAAAGCCTAGTTATTCTGAAAACTCAATTTCTAGATTCTATTGGGTCCGTTTATGAAAAGGGATTGGGCTGGCGAGGAAATGACAGTAGATCTATCAAAAGGTACTTCAGCGTATCTTCATTATGAAAAGAAAGTAAAGGTGTCGCTCATTTCTCCCTTCCAGCGCGTTTTCGTTCTTCCAATTTATCGTAAGGAGGTTCGGGAAATGGCGAGACTCCTGTGGGAATAGAGTGCATGGTGAGATCCCGCAAGGCGAAGCCTGAGGAAGCTCACCGGACTCCCACGGAAAGCGAACCTTTTCCCGGACCACCTTACTCTGTCCACGGCAAGGGAAACCTCCCAACGTAGAAACAACGGTGATTGAACATGAGAAAAGGGAAGCGATGAGCTAAAGTCTCACCGTTTCCCTTTTTGTTGAAAACAAATCATGAAGTTGTCTGAGTTAATTGATCAATATTTTTCCATCCGTAAGCCGTTTCCTCATAGGTCCCCTGACCAATTGTCACTTTTTCTGCTTCGACAGGATCTGCTCCCATTCTTGTGTAGAACTGACTTGTAGGATTGTTTGTAAGAACCCAAACAAGAAGAGATTGGTACCCAGCTTCTTTCATCTTTTTGGCGAAGGATTCAAGGAGCCTTCTTCCGTAGCCTTTCCCTTGAAATTCGTCAAGCAGGTAAATGGCATACACTTCTCCATCATAATCATAACTTTTTGTACGTTCTTTTCCACCTGAAACAAAACCGACAACTTCGTTTTCATCATTCTCAATGACTAATGCAATTTGTCCGTTTACTGGCTTTCTTAATACGGTTTCCCATAGAGCCATCCGATTTTCCAGAGTAATATTCCCCAAATCTCTCTCATCAATCAAATCTTTGTATGTAGACTTCCAACTGCATAAATGAATATTCGCAATGGTTTCTGCATCTTCAAAGCGTGCTTCTCTGACTTCAGGCATAGCTCCTCTTCCCTTCTGTAGCATTCTTCTATAGTTATTTTAACAGAAAAGATGGCACCCCGCTTGTGGCACCATCTATTTATTCTAACATTGAAAACTTGAAATCAGACTTGTGTCTAATCCTGTATAAACCCATTGTCTCCGTCTACGCTGCCAACGATAACCTGCTACTGAGGTTCTTCCTATAAACGTAGGGTAGAACCAGAATGACCGTCCATTCTCTAGTCTCACCCATGTATATCTGTACAAACACCCAAATAGAGAGCCAGGATCAACGGCATAAACGCTTGCACCCTGTGATTGAGGCGGCACTAATGGTGGCGGAGGCAGCTGACCTCCTTGAGGTCCTCCAAATGGAGGCGGTCCTACTGGGGGTCCTCCCAGTCCAGGGCCTGGTCCAGGACCCGGCCCCTGCCCTGGACCTCCACCGAAGAACCCGCCTAATCCTTGGCCTGGGCCTCCACCAAATCCTCCTCCTGGCCCTTGACCAGGTCCACCAAAGTACTGGCCAAAAGGAAAGCCTTGTTGTCGATGCATAACGATCAATTCCTTTCTCGGAAGTATCCCTATACGATATGCACCCAATAGGCAGGTGTGCTTACAAAGTAAGAAGAAGGACGGAAAGGATTGCTCCTATAACAACAAAAATTATATGAATGTTAAGCCATGCTAATAATATGGCAACAAGCCCGGCAATTACCCCAACTTGTGGTGCTTCCGGCTTTACTGACATAATTCCTGGAAAAATCAACGCTCCTAGTGCCGCATACGGAATTGCATTCAACCATCGATCGACCCACGGTGGAAAATGAATAAGATCTACAATGAAGGCAGGTAAAAAACGAGGCACAGCTGTCACAATAGCCATTCCGATAATCATCCAAATCATCATTCTTCTTCCTCCTCACCTTTTAAAATCCATATGCCGCTAAATCCGCCGGCAACTGTACCGATAACAATCGCCCAGCCTTGGTTCATTCCAAATGACTGACATACGTAATTAATTACCATCGCTGCAATCGCAATGAGTGCGATCCGGTAATGCTTCCTCACAGAGGGTACGAGCAGTCCGATAAACATCGAATATAAGGCTACACCCATACTCTCACTCAAACGGGCCGGCATGATGTCACCGAGTACCCCCCCAGCAAAAGAACCTCCCACCCAGGACACATAGGCTGTTAAAATAAGGGCTGTATAAAAGTAAGCACCATAATCCTCTTTGTCCTCTTTTCTGTAGAGTGCAGATACGGTGAACGTTTCATCGGTAAGTCCAAGTGTGAGGGGAAGTTTCGCGCGTAAAGCAATATGTTTTAATCGGTTGACAAAAGATAGACTCATAACAAAATGACGGAAATTCAACACAAAGGTGGCAATGATGATTTCAACCATCCCAGTTCCTGCAGCAACCATTCCAACTGCGAGAAACTGTGCAGCACCGGCAAAAACGAGCACGCTCATTAGCGTCAATTCAACAGTAGTCATTCCAGATTGATTAGCTAAAACTCCGTAAGTCAATGCAATTGGCAAATAACCCAGCATGATAGGAAGACCTGCCATTACTCCTCGTTTAACCATATGTAAACGACCTTCAGAATTCGTTTGGTTCATCACATGTGTCTGCACACGTCTCCCCTCCGTTTATAAAATTTACACTATTATACACAATTCAGGAGTGAAATGAGAAGTATTGAGATTTAGTATATAAGGATTGACAATTTACCACTCTTTCTCTTATTATAGAGTTACTTCAACACATAAAAGCGTTTAAGTGAAAAAGAATAGATGACCGTATCCTGAATACCGCAGTAAAAGGCTATCTGGCAGTATAAGAGACAGAGTGGATGGTGAAAACTCTGGCCGTAAGTCTTTGAATTACAGTATTCGTTTTATAGTGATACACCAATGAAGTGGGTAAATTTAATTACCAACAAGGGTGGTACCGCGGAGCTTAAGCTTCGTCCCTAGCTTTTAGGGGCGAAGCTTTATTTATGTAACAAGGAGGAACTATAATGCTGCATCTACAGCCCAAAAAACTACCTGGCGTTATCGAAGCAAGTCTTTTATTAGTTATTACGATCGGAATCATAAGCTATTTTATTATCGAAATCCAAAGTGTTCCACATGTTCCTATTTTATTAGGAATACTCCTCATGATTAGCTATGGTTTTTTCAAGAAAATGTCGTTCAAAGACTTACAATATGGAATGGTGCAAGGAGCTCAGACAGGTATGGGAGCTGTCCTCTTATTCTTCCTAATCGGAATCCTCATCTCCAGTTGGATGGCAAGTGGTACGATTCCTGTCTTGATGGATGCTGCCTTTTCATTAGCTGGTGGTCCCTGGTTCCTTGCGATTACATTTGCAGTTACTGCCATTGTAGGTGTTGCGCTAGGAAGTTCATTTACGACCGCAGCCACTGTTGGAGTAGCGTTCATAGGCGTTGCTCAATCGATGGATGTTTCTCTTGCGATGACCGCTGGAGCCATTGTATCTGGTGCTTTCTTCGGTGATAAGATGTCACCACTATCTGATACAACCAACTTAGCTTCCACTGTCGTTGATGTAGATTTGTTCGATCATATAAAAAACATGTCCTGGACCACTGTTCCCGCTTTTATCATTACATTTATTTTATTCATCTTCCTTTCTCCACAGCAGAGTGCAGAAAGTGAACAGTTAACTAATTTTCAAAACGGGCTGGCAGAAGCGGGTTTAATGCACTGGAGCTCCTGGATACCTTTACTCGTTCTTGTAGGTTTAACGGTAGCCAAAAAGCCTGCTTTCATATCTCTTGCTGCCAGCAGCATCCTCGCTACTCTAATCGCAGGGTTGAGAGGAATACTGGGATGGGGAGCTCTGTGGAGTACATGGTTTGAAGGATTTACTGCTGAGACAAGCAGCGATATTGTCAATGAGCTGCTTACACGAGGCGGTATGAACAGCATGCTCTTTACCGTATCTCTTGTTATTTTAGCACTAGCTCTTGGAGGCCTATTCTTCATTACAGGTGTTATCCCTGCTATACTTCAAAAAGTTCAGCACGGATTAAAATCCGTAAGGTCAGCAACATTATCTACGGCGTTCACAGCTATAGGAATTAATATTGCCATTGGTGAACAATACTTGTCCATTTTGCTTACAGGAGAGGCTTATCAGGATATTTATAAAAAAGCCAACTTAGCCAGGAAAAACCTATCCAGAACTCTAGAGGATGCTGGAACAGTCATCAATCCGCTTGTACCTTGGAGTGTATGTGGCGTCTTTCTTTCTGGAGTACTTGGTGTACCGGTCCTTGATTATTTGCCTTTCGCTTTCTTTTGTTTGTTAAGTCCGATCCTTACGATTCTGTTCGGTATTACTGGAAAAACTTTAACTCCAAATTCTACAGAACAAAACGAACCATTGAAAAAAGTAGTGAATTAACTATAGAAAGGGAGTCTCCTTCAGAGGACTCCCTTTTAATTTGATAATTGATTTCGCAACTCCCTGATACTTGACCACCCAAACGCCAATAATCGATAATGAATACCACTTATCTCCATCTTATCTTCCGCTATTTCCTCACCCCCAAGCCTTTTATAAAAATTTTTCGAATGGTTAGCCTCTAATACCCATACGAGCAAAGAGGTGTACCCTCTATCTTCCATCTCAGGTGCAAGATAAGATAAGAGAAGCTTCCCCAAACCACTTTTCTGAAAATTCTCTAGTAAGTATATCGCATAAAGTTCTCCATCGTACTTTTTAATTCTCCCTCTTTCCTCACCACCGCTGGCATAGCCGACGAGCCCCTCATCCACCTCTACTACATAAATGATTTCTTTCTTACCGCTGATTTTGTCTTTCCACTTTTCGACTCTTTTTTGAATAGTCATCTTTTCAAGAAAATCATCAGGGACAATTCCTTTGTATGTGCTTCTCCAAGCATTCACACTTACCTTGGCAATACCAAGGGCGTCATCTAGTCGAGCCTTACGTATGTGCATTTCAAATCCCCTCTCCTTTTCTGTATAGAACATTGATCTCCATCCAAACTATGAAAAAAGAAGGTGATCACCATGGATAAGTATGAGCATGAAGTTGATACAAATGAGCATTGGCATATGGGCCATGCAGAACCTGAACAAGTACTTGATGATATAGCTTTTTATAGAACGTTAATCGTTAATGTAGTTTTTATCGGAAAAGAAGGATCAAAAGACTGGGTACTCGTGGATTGTGGGATTGGTCATTATGCAAACCGAATTATTGAATCAGCATCCAAACGGTTTGGGGACCACCCTCCAAAGGCCATTATATTGACTCACGGTCACTTTGATCATGTAGGATCGGCCAAAAAATTGGCTGACCATTGGGATGTACCCATCTATATTCACCCGATGGAAATGGATTATGTAACAGGGAAAAGAGATTATCCTGTCGGTGATGCGACAGTTGGGGGCGGTTTATTCGCTCTAATGTCACCCTTTTTCCCCACAGACCCTGTAAACTTGAGTAAATATATACACCCTATTCCTCAGGATGGGAAGCTTCCTTTTCTAGAGGGGTGGAGAGTTATTCACACTCCTGGTCATACACCGGGTCACATATCCTTATTCAGAGACAAAGACCGGACATTAATTGCAGGAGATGCCATTATCACGGTCAAACAAGAATCAAGTATGGCTGTTTTTATCCAGCATCAACATGTCCATGGACCACCAGCCTATTTCACTCACAATTGGCAGGAAGCGGAGAAATCTGTAAAGAAATTAGCCTCTCTCAATCCAAAAGTTGCGTTAACAGGACATGGGATTCCAATGGAAGATGAATTACTAGCTCAACAGCTTAGCGATCTAGCAAATAACTTCAAGGAACTGGCTGTTCCTAAACATCAAAATAAGCTTCACTAAGATTAGAAGGCAGGCTTTACGCTTGCCTTCCTTTTTTGAGAACTGATTCAAGCTTCTTTAAACCATCCAGCAACCGGGGGCTAGGCCTGCAAAATAACGACTCCTCCAGTACATGAATACGGTTATTTTTAACAGCCTCCATTTCCATCCATCCTGGTCTTTTCTTTAGCAGGTCGGGATTCATCTTTTCTTCTTTCACTCCTACCCACACCATGCATATATGATCCGGGTTTCGCTTTCTAACATCATCCCAATCCGTCTGAACACTAGCTTCCGCTTCCGACTCAAATATATTGCTGGCCCCAGCAAGCTCACTGATTTCAGTCAGCCAATTAGACTTTCCAGGAGTAAAAATCGGCTTCGGCCACCACTCCCAATATAGAGAAGGCTTGTGGTCTATCCTTTGGGCCTTTTTACGGAAGCCCTCTATTTCTTTTAGGAATTCGTCCGCCTTTTTATTTCCTTCTTCTTCTATACCGATTGCTTCTGCGATTTTCCTAATATCATCAGCGATCTCATATAAATGGTTTGCGTTTAATATAATGTAAGGCAAGCCTGTCTCTTTCAAACCTTCAATATTTTTTTCCATCCCAGGTACAGAAAGACTGGCCAATACAAGATCCGGTTTCAGGTTTGCCACTTTTTCCATGTCTATCGATAAATCAGGCCCGAGTTTTGGCAATTGCTTCACTTGAACAGGATAATCAGAATAATTGTCGACACCAACCAACATGTCTGTTTGACCAAGGTAAGCTACAATTTCAGTGTTACTGGGACAAATCGACACGATCCTCACAAATCCACCCCTTTTTTCAGAATGATCAGATGTTTCAATTTCTTCCATTATAGCTTATATTTGAAGTAGGGAAAATGACGAAAGGGATGAGAGAAAATGACCACCATGCTGCTCGATACAACTAAAGGAATCGTTGAATTTACATATAAAGGAGTCGGCCCTACAGTCCTTCTGCTCAAAGGTGGGCATTCAACCCGGGATACCGATTTGTCTCACAGCAGTCTCATTTATGAAGGTTTTTCATTACTAACCGTTTCACGTCCCGGCTATGACTATACGGATGTTTCTACCGGGAAAACCCCGGAAGATTTCGCTGATACAATCGTTGAAATTCTTGATCATTTAGCGATTGAATCGGTCAGCGTCATTGCTATATCAGCAGCTGGACCAACCGCTCTCGCTCTGGCTACCCGCCATCCGGATAGAGTTTCGAAGATCATAATGGAAGCTGCCATGACAGCTCCATGGGAGGAGAATATGAAACAAAGGGCTAAGCTCCTCTTTGGACCCGCTGAGAGAATGGTGTGGGGCAGCCTGCGTAAAATGCTTAAACTATTTCCTGACCTTGTCATGAAACAGCTTCTCTCCGAAATGACGACAGAGAATGCAGAAGAATATCTCGAGAGTCTATCCCCAAATGACCGGCGATTCGTCTATGACATGCTGGCGACATCCCAATCTGGTAAGGGATTTTCTCTCGACCTGGATCACTCCGTTTCAGATATCAGTCATGTCCAGGCCCCTATTCTAGGTATGTATTCGCAAAAAGACAAAAGTGTCCAATACACGAATGCCTTATTGCTTAAGTCGTTAGCACCTCATTGCGAAATCTATGAAGTTAATGCAGATAGTCATTTGATATGGATTGGAAAAGGTGCTCGTGAAGTATGGGATAAACGCTTGGAATTTTTACATCAATAACAATCCGAGGAGGATCAGCATGGATGAATTAAAATGCAAACAGATGCTGGATAGATTTCTGACGTTTTATGATAAAGCCTCCCTTGAAAATGCAAGTCCTGAACGCCGTTTTGAATTATGGAAACACTATTATGGTTTTACTTTCGTCCCTCCTGGCTACAAGAAAGATCAACTTGCTCGTGAAATGCTGGATTATGCTTGGGATAAATATTCCCTCGTTTATGATAAAATCAAATACTTCGAACCCGACCCAATCAAATTAAGTGAAGTGTTGTCGAAAGTCAAACAGATGCTGCATGTGACAAAGCCGATCGATTTAACGGTTCTATATTTTGTTGGAACTTTTGAAACGGAGCCATTCATTCAACAGGAAAATGAACGTTACACGCTTTGTTTCCCTGTTGAAGTAGACTGGAGTGATTATAAGCTTGTACAGGAATTGACAAGGGTTGTTCACTGTGTCAAATCTGGTCTTGCACCAAGTCACACTAGAACCTTAGCTCAGCTCGTTTTCCAAGAAGGCATTGCTCTTCATACAACCCAGCAATTGAAGGCTTCGGAAGAGAACGCTGAAATTGAGCTTCTTTGGAAACATGAGAAGTGCAGCAAAGAACCGAACCGAATCATGATGAACCTCATCCCGCATTTGAAAAGGACCGATTATGAAGCCTTGTACTCCTTCACAAAAGGTACAGGGGCTTCCGGTTATGAAAAAGAAGCGAATTTTGCAGGCTGGATCTTAATGCAGCATTTATTGGATCAAGGGAATAGATTGAATGACTTAGCTGCGATCCCGAAAGAGAATGTCGATAAATTTGTCGAAAAATCTCTATATTTGCTGTTAAATAGAGCATACCTTACTCAACCTCAAGATTAGAAAACTTTTTTGGGCTTAGGGTATCTTTTGTTTTTTTCATCTGTTATACTATGGTTAATTATTGTTGTTCGTTGAGATTCAGAAAGATAAAGTGTTTTACAGCATGTCGTCTTGATTGAATTGAAGAGCAAGAATAGTAATACAATGTGGAATATCGTTTCCACGCAGGAGGTAATTGTACATGGTTGAAGGTACAGTAAAATGGTTTAACGCAGAAAAAGGATTTGGATTCATCGAAGTAGAAGGTCAAGACGACGTATTCGTTCACTTCTCCGCTATCCAAGAAGAAGGATTCAAATCTCTTGAAGAAGGTCAAGTTGTAACTTTCGAAATCGAAGAAGGACAACGCGGACCACAAGCTGCTAACGTTCAAAAATAAGAACTTAGCTTAAACCGAAGACAAGCCCCGATTTCAAGAAATTGAAATCGGGGCTTTCTTTGTTTCCTTAGCAGAATAGTTGAAGACTCGATTTTGAGATAATCTAGGTTCGTTTTCGTATATGAGTTAGGGATGGCTGGAAAATAACTCGCTTTCTTGCGGGGGGAATGGTGAGACTCCTGCGGGAATGGCTTGCCGTCATCCCCGCGGAAAGCGAGCCATTTCACCGAACACCTATCCTGATACTACGAAACGGAAACATTCACTCAATATTCTTGATCCTGAGTATTCAAATAGGAGGCTTTTGTAGAAGTTTTATTCTTTACATAAAAAAAGCCAGACATAGAATTCATGTCTGGCTGCTTAACTTAGTCATCTTGTTCTGTGAGGATGAGCGGACCGTCTTTTGTAATCGCCACTGTATGCTCGTATTGAGCAGATAGCGAGCCGTCTGTCGTACGTGCTGTCCAATTATTCTCATCCATGCGACTGCCCCAGTCACCAATGTTCAGCATTGGTTCAATAGTAATGACCATTCCTTCTTTCAGGCGTGCTCCTTTACCAGGTGCTCCAAAGTGAGGAATATAAGGGTCTTCGTGAATCGATTCTCCGATACCATGCCCTGTGAAGTCACGCACAACGGCATACCCTTCCTCTTCTGCATAAGATTGAATGGCATGACCGATATCTCCGATCCGATTCCCTGGCACCGCCTGTTCAATCCCTTTATATAAAGAAGTTTTCGTTACATCCATCAGGCGTTGAGCTTCTTCACTCACTTCGCCAACCGCATGGGTCCATGCCGAATCAGCTAGTGCACCGTTTAAATTAACAACCATATCGATTGTAACAATGTCTCCCTCTTTTAATTTCTCATCACGAGGAAAGCCGTGACAGATTTCATCATTGATTGAGGCACACGTGCTGAACTCATAACCCTGATAGCCTTTTTGTTCTCCAGTTGCTCCTCTTTCTGCTAAATACTTCTCAACGAAGTTCTCTATTTCCATAGTAGTAACGCCAGGCTTAATAAAAGTTCTTAACTCTTTATGCACATTAGCCAGTAATTTACCTGCTTCATGCATCAGTTCGATTTCACGTTGACTTTTTCTCTTGATCATTATTTCAATCCTTCCTTATTTTCTTTTACGTATATGCAAGCATCCTCTAGTATGATAACGAAAAATTCGTCGTACGACCACCCATAGCCTTAATCCACTTTTCGAATGATCTTAGCAGGATTTCCTCCGACGAAAATATTGGAAGGTACATCCTTCGTTATAACAGCACCGGAACCGATGATAACATTATCTCCAATCGTAACTCCGGGATTAATGACCGCATGACCGCCTATCCAGACATCGTCGCCTATGGAAATCGGCTTTCCAGATTCAAGTCCACTTGCTCTTGTTTCTCTATCCATAGGATGAGTTGCCGTGTAGAGTTGGACATTTGGCCCCAATAAGACTCTTTTTCCTATTCGTATCGGACAAACGTCAAGAAATACGCAGTTAAAGTTAGCGAAAAAACCTTCACCTACATGGATGTTGTACCCATAATCACAGTAAAATGGGGGCTCCAATCCTATTTCCCCTTCAATCGTTCCAAATAGATCATGGATAAGCTGCTTTCTATAATGCCCCTCCGTATCCTTTGTCTGGTTAAGGGAAAAAGTGATTTGACGGGCACGGGAGCGCTCATGGGTCAGTTCTTCATCCCACGATTTATACAGTTCACCTGCTAACATTTTTTCTTTTTCTGTCATGTCTTCCACCTACTTATTCATCAGATTCATCTTTCTTTACTTTACCATAGATTTTCGCTAGTCTAAGGACAACTCAAGGAGGGGATGGGTATGCAAACACGTTTATTGACTGGAAAAGATGCAAAAAAATACTATGAATTACGTTTAGAAGCATTGCTGACGAATCCAGATGCTTTTATAACAACCTACGAGCAGGAAAAACAGAGACCGAACCCAATTGAAACGACAGCAGAAAGGCTGGAATCGGACATCTCAAGAACAATTGGATTGTTTGAGGAGGAAAGCCTTCAAGGTGTCATTACCATCGTAAAAGAATCCCATCCTAAGTTTTCCCACAAAGCGAACCTTGTAGCCATGTACGTATCACCTGGAAGCCGGAGAAAAGGTGGTGCCAAACGCCTTGTTCAAGATGCTATCAACACAGCAAAGGCACTAAACCTGGAAGTCCTTCATTTAAGTGTGGTTACAGATAACCATCCTGCCAAAAACCTATATAACAGTATGGGGTTTAAATCTTACGGAATAGAGCGTAAGGCGATCAAACTTCCAAATCGTTATTTAGATGAAGAACATATGGAACTCTTTTTAGAAGAATGAAACATTCGTAAAGGTACTTTCGTAACTTCTATTGAAGAGTATTTGGAAAAGGATGGATATTATGATTGAACTGAACGGAATTTCGAAAAGCTTTCCAGGAAAGAGAGCTGTGCAGAACCTGAGTTTAAATGTGCCAAGCGGTAAAATCTTTGGTTTCCTAGGACCAAACGGCGCGGGTAAGTCTACCACGATCAAAATGATGACAGGTATTCTCCCTATTGATCAAGGGTCCATTATTATGAATGGAGTGGATATCGCTAAGGAGCCCATGAAAGCAAAGCACTTGTTTGGATATGTCCCAGATCGTTCTGATATTTTCCTACGCTTAAAAGGAATCGAATATTTAAACTTCATTGGTGATGTTTTTCAGGTCCCTTTAGAAACTAGAAAAGAAAAGATAGAACAGTTAACAAAGAGTTTTGGTATTTACGATGCACTTAATGATCATATCCAAACCTATTCCCATGGAATGAGGCAGAAAATCGTTGTCAGTGGAGTTCTGTTGCATGACCCTGATGTGTGGATTCTAGATGAACCCCTCTCTGGACTAGACCCAAAATCCTCGTATACGTTAAAGGAAATGATGCGCGAACACGCTTCACGAGGGAAGACTGTCTTTTTCTCTACTCACGTATTGGAAGTTGTCGAGCAGTTATGTGATGAAGTGGCCATTATCAATAACGGTCAAGTTCAATTCCAAGGTAATATGAAGGAAATGAAACAGCAATTTAAAGAAGATGATAATCTCGAGCGTTTGTTCCTGGAGTTGACCCAAAATGAGTAAAGCGTGGAAACTGATCAAAGTCATGGTTAAAATGCAGCTTTCCATGGCTGGGAAGAGCACAAGCGAAAAAGTCGGCTACCTTTTTTTGGCGCTTGTTTTAATTCCATTCGGCTTAATGATTTTATACTCATTAAACGGCCTTATTGGTGCTTTATATGAACCTCTTGCTTCTACAGGAAACGAGAACGTTATTTTAGGGTTATTCTTTGTTCTTATGGTGTTCATTTTTCTGTTTGTCAGTATAGGATCTGTTTTAAGCTCTTTTTATTTTGCTGAAGATGTCGAGTCCTTCATTGCTCTTCCCTTTCAGCCTTATCAAATCGTTATAGGTAAATCTGCGATCCCATTCTTATCCCTTTATGGAATAAACACGCTCATCCTGCTACCAACCCTGGTTTTCTATGGTATACATAGTTCAGCGGGAATGCTCTATTATCTGTTCGCCGCGTTATTGTGGCTGTTAACTCCCATTGTTCCTTTTGTTCTTGTATCCATCTTTATTATGTTTTTGATGCGATTCGCTAATCTCTCTAAAAATAAAGACCGGACGAAAATCCTTGTTGGTTTATTAGGATTCGGGTTCGCCATCGGAATCAATATTCTCGTTCGATTAGACTCTGGAGATGCGAATGCCAATATGACTCAACTTCTCACAGAACAGAACGGTTTACTTGAACTGGCAACAAAATTTTTTCCGACTGCTTATTTTAGTTCTATCGCCCTGACTCAGCCAGGAACCGTAACGGGAGTTCTCTATCTATTGCTTATAATCGCCTTATCAGTGGCGAGTATCATTGTATTTCTAACGAGTGGACAAAAAATCTATTTTAAAGGAGTATTAGGACTAACTGGAGGAAAAAGAAGTACCTTTAAAGAAGAAGACGTTAAAAAGGATACGAAACAACGATCTGTCTTGTATAGTTTGTGGTTGAAAGAATTAAGAATTATCTTTCGAACACCTACTTTCTTTACGCAAATTGTTGTGCAAAGTCTATTCTTTCCTGTGTTTCTTATTATCATTATCCTAATGGACAATGGGTCGGTCAGTAGTTATGGAGGGATGATAGATCAATTTGAAGGGAAATCCTTAATTCTTGCTATGTTCGGTTTCACCGTGCTTGCATTAGGTATAAACCCAGCTTCTATTTCTTCTATCTCAAGAGATGGCAAGAGCTGGTTCAGTCATCTTTATTTGCCTGTCCCTGCCAAAACCGTGCTCTTAAGTAAAATTTTAGCTGCATACGCTCTCAACTTGCTGTCTCTGATCCTGATTGCAGCTGCAGCTTTATGGATCATCCAAGTCCCTATTCTACTTTTCATCGCTTGGTTCTTCCTGTCTTTAGTAACGAGCTGGGTAACAAGTATAATCGGCCTTTTGATTGATCTCTATCAACCGAAGTTGAATTGGACGGACGAACGAGAAGTATTTAAAGGCAGGTTTATCGGACTTTTTGCGATTGCTATAGAAGCTGTCGTGTTTGGATCGGTAATTCTTGTGCTGTGGAACATTGGGCTTAACGGGTTATGGACGATCTCAAGTATATTATTTGCTATTTTGATTCTAATAACGACCGCTTGTCATTTGATTCTGAATAGATTGATTGCCCGTAAATACTATACGATTTATTAAATAACTTGATCTTCAAGAAAAAAGATCGTTGATAGAGTTTCAGCTTTCAACGATCTTTTTTCCACTCATAGAAATCAAGAATACTGCTCGCTTTGGAAGCATTTTGGTTATAGAATTCCGAGTACCCGCAATTTTTACAAGACACGACCGTAAACTTATTGGTGGACATCAAGCATTTTCGATAACCCCGATCCCGTCATTAATACCTCTTTCTGATCGGCTCTGTACTTCCACATTTAATACAACCCTGTTCATTCATTACGAATCTCTTCCCTTTTATTATCTTCTACCCCGTTCATTAACGGTGTAATTACAAGTTTGCACAAAAAAAGAAGCAAGCCTATTCGCTCACTTCTTATTTAACGATCATAACAGGACAATTTGCCCTCTTGGCAACTTTATGACTTACACTTCCAAGCACCATCTCTTGGAGCGTGTTGAGACCTCTGCTTCCAATGATAACGATATCGAAATTTTCTTCATTCGCATAGTTGACTATGGTTGGACCAGGTTCACCGTGTTTTATCTCCACATGAAAAGGAACTTGCTTATCCTTAAGAATCTTCTCAACCGGCTCCAAACGCTCATGTCTACGCTGATCAATTAATGATTTATTTCCTTCAGCTAGAACATCTGATTTTGATTGCTCTCCATCAACAACGTATACAATGGTTACCTCACCGTCGCCTTGAAGAAGAGCAAGCTCTGCTGCACGTTCAGCTGTTCTAACAGAGTGCTCCGATCCATCCGCTGCTACTAAGATATGTTTGTACATAGAATCCTCCTGTCTGACTTATCTCTGCTCATTTTACCATGTTCAAATCCTTCTATGTAAATATTCCAATAATTTTGTTCTACGACTATAAAAAATGACCAATATGTGATTTTACCCCCTATGAGAGAGAACAAAGCTGCATATTGAAGAATGCGTCGAATTTATGCGCTTACATGCAATTATGATTATTGAACATTGAATGATATAATTTCTTTCGTTCTTGCCGGATTTTAGCACTGTTACGGACAGTGCGTGTCAAAAATACAAAGAAAGAGGTGCGCAATTGAACACACAAACAATTAAACAACAATGGTTTGGAAACGTAAAAAACGATACGCTCTCAGGCATAGTTGTCGCAATGGCACTTATCCCTGAGGCGATCGCTTTCTCTATCATCGCTGGAGTCGACCCCATGGTAGGATTGTACGCTTCCTTCTGTATCGCCGTTGTCATCGCTTTTATGGGTGGCCGTCCTGGAATGATTTCAGCCGCTACCGGAGCTATGGCAGTCCTTATGGTTACATTGGTTAAAGATCATGGACTGGAGTATTTGCTTGCAGCCACTATCTTGACTGGTATTTTACAGTTTATCTTAGGTGCGCTTAAAATAGGGCAGTTTATGAAGTTTATTCCTCGATCGGTTATGATCGGATTTGTTAACGCTCTTGCTATTCTAATTTTTTCATCACAATTGGTACACTTTGAAGGAGCAGGGTTGGCTATGTACGCCATGGTTGCAGGGTCACTTGCCATCATCTATATTCTCCCAAGGTTCACAAAAGCTGTCCCTTCCCCACTCGTAGCGATAATTGTGATGACAATCATTGCAATCACTTCAGGTGCCGGTTTAAAGACAGTAGGAGATATGGGTGAACTTTCAAGTACGCTCCCCATCTTCCTTATTCCTGAGATTCCATTGAACTTTGAAACCTTGCAAATTATCTTTCCAATTTCCCTGGCACTAGCTTTTGTCGGTCTGTTAGAATCACTGCTTACAGCTCAAATTGTTGATGACATGACAGATACTGCTAGTGATAAAAATAAAGAAGCGCGCGGCCAAGGAATGGCTAACGTTGTTTCCGGTTTGTTCGGAGGGATGGCTGGATGTGCAATGATCGGACAATCTGTCATCAACGTATCCTCTGGCGGACGCGGGCGATTGTCTACACTAGTAGCTGGTGTATTCATGATGCTATTGATCATCGTGTTTAACGACTTACTCGTACAAATACCAATGGCCGTGCTTGTCGGTGTCATGATTATGGTATCTGTTGGTACATTTGACTGGAGTTCATTGACAAGGTTCAACCGTACTCCAATCTCAGATTCTGTAGTCATGGTCGTAACCGTAGCCACTGTTGTAAAGACACACGATCTGTCTAAAGGTGTACTGGCCGGAGTCATTTTGAGTGCGATTTTCTTTGTAGCCAAGATTTCAAAAATTCATGTTGAAGAAGCTTATGAAAAGAGTACGATGAAAATGGTCTACAAAGTAAGCGGGCAGGTATTCTTCGCTTCCACTGATAACTTATTGAAGCACTTCGATTACTCTATAGACGCTAAAAAAGTTGAAATCGACTTTTCTAATGCCCATGTATGGGATGATTCAGCAGTAGCTGCTATCGATAAACTCGTATTCAAATATAGAGAAAATGATATAGACGTTCAGGTAGTTGGTTTGAACAAAGACAGTTCACAGCTCGTCAAGCGCCTTGCTGTGCACAACAAAGCTAACGCATCTGTTTCTAATCACTAGAAACTGGTCGTGCAAGCAAACTATTTTCGTTAAAAAAGGAGTGATTCCTCAGCAGGAATCACTCCTTTTTATTATTTCAAGCACGATCGTTTTGATCATCAGTTTTTAAGCTATTTAATTGGCTATTCCGTATTCGCATACTTTTCATACCATTCTTCTCTCAACATACTGTAAACACAGGAGTCACGCCATTCACCCTTCACTAACAAATCCTGCCTCAATACGCCCTCTTTTACCATTCCAATTTTCTCAAGAACTTTAATAGAGGCTTTGTTTTCTGGACTACAAGTTGCTGCTATCCTGTGAAGCTCGCATTTTTCAAAGCTGTGTTTCATGATGAGTAAAGCTGCGTCCGTCGCCAAACCTTTACCCCACTGTCCAGGGTGGATGATAAACCCTATCTCCCCTACTCCGTCCCAATCTCTAATATTCATTTCTATGTTGCCGACGATTTGATCTGTTTTTTTCTCGACAATAGCAAACACGTACCGACTGCGATGTCTTTTTTGTTTATCTCGCATCGCTTGATTCACGAAGAATTTGGAGTCGTCTTCATTGTTCGGACCCCATGGTTGAAATTTGCACGCTTCTTCATCTGAAGCTATTTCATGTAGAGGCGCCCAGTCGTCAGGAGCAATTTCCCTTAAGAGGATCCTCTCATTTTCCTCCAAAATTTCCATTTAAACCCCACCCTAAGTTGTAGTATGCAAATTCAATAATCTATGGGTTACTTATATTGGTGAAAGGTTTCAATCCACGTGAAAGGAGATTCTTTAACCATATAGGTCTTAACACCCTGGTTCGTGTGAAGGTACAGCAAACCAGATGTACCAGAGAATTTCTTAAAGGAAACATCAAAAATATTCTCCAGTGAAATGGTCTCAGAAGGTGTCACCACTTGGTCTTCGTACAAATCAATCGAGGAGTTTTCTTCTCCATAGAATTGTTGATTATCCTTAATCGTTCTTGTCTTCCAAACGATCGGTTGAGAACATAGCAAAAAAACAGCTCCTCCTTTTCACATCTGTATATACTCCATTATACCTGACTTTCCACATCTCTGTCTGCTTATGTCAACTATTGCTAGTTTTTATCAAAACTCTAACCTTTATGACTTTCTTTCCAATTCTATTTGTATTAGGATGGTAAAGGTGATTTTGCACAAGATAAGAGCAACTGGAGGAACACTCATGAGCAATAGAAATAAAGGAATTATACTACTATTAATTTCAGCATTCGGTTTTTCAATGATGGCTGCACTCGTTAAGCTTTCCGGCGATCTTCCTACGGTACAAAAAACCCTATTCAGAAATCTTGTGTCTGCAATCATTGCATTTGGGTTCGTCATCTATAATAAGGAAAGACTTTTTGGTAAAAAAGAGAACCAGATACTGCTGCTTTCGCGGTCATCGCTTGGCACAATTGGTATGGTATTATTTTTCTATGCCATCGATAACCTTGTATTGTCCGATGCAGATATGTTGAATAAACTGAGCCCCTTCTTGCTGATCATATTTTCAGCCATATTCTTAAAAGAGAGAGCAAGAACGTATCAAATCGTATCGATCATCATCGCTTTTATTGGGACACTGTTTATTATTAAACCGGCTTTTTCTTTAGAGTTTATCCCTTATATGGCCGGTGTTTTTTCTGCCGTTTTTGCGGCAGGGGCTTATACACTGCTCCGTGTTTTAGGAGATAAAGAGAAATTTTATACGATTGTGTTTTACTTTTCATTTTTTACAACGGTTACGCTTCTGCCGTTTACCATCGCCTTCTATGAGCCGATGACAATCAAGCAGTGGATTTATTTGCTCTCTGCTGGTGCATTCGCAACCTTAGGTCAATTCGGTTTAACCATTGCCTATAAATTCGCACCTGCAAGAGAAATATCTATATTTTTCTATTCCACTGTCGTGTATTCAGCTCTTATCAGTATCCTTCTATTTGGACAAGTGCCTGACATTTTAAGTGTACTTGGCTATATTACCATCTTTGGTGCGTCTTTTTATATGTTCCTCAGGAACAACAAGGAAGCGACAAATTAACAGAAAAAGCGACCCAATTAGGGTCGCTTTTATTATTTCTTCAGCTCTTGCAGTTTCTTTAAAATTTCTTGATATTCTTCTTCTAGTGCGTCTTTATCATCACTGGGCTGTGGCAAGCTCAAACGACTGATTAACTCTGTCATTCTCGTTTCCAACGCCATCCGGTCATAGTTATTTTCATTAACAGTTCCTGATTTTTGACGATTTTCTTCCCACTCAGCCCACGTTCCGTCAAAAGACTTGATTTTTTTATCTTGAATCATCCATAAATGGTCAGCAGTGCGAGAGATGAATGTACGGTCATGGGTAACATATAATAGACTGCCGGGATATTCATTAATCAACTGTTCCAGTGCATAAATCGCCTCAGCATCCAGATGGTTTGTCGGTTCATCGAGGATGAGCAGCTGGTGTTCACTGACAAGTAATCGCCCTAACGCTAATTTAACGCGCTCTCCACCACTCAAAGCTGCGATTCGTTTATTCATATCGTCCTCAAAAAACCGAAGACGAGCTAAAACAATACGTACCTTTGACTCCTGAAGCAGGCTCTCTTGTTTAGCATATTCCAAAACCGTTACTTCCTCCGGCATCTCCTCTAGCTTCTGATTAAAGTAGCCTATTGAAACTCCGTTAGGAAAAAGATCGTTTTTCCTATCAAGCAACTCATTGATGAACGTTGATTTTCCTGCTCCATTACGACCGATCAGTGCAGTTTTTTTACCTGTCAATAAGGACAGATGATTAACATGGAAAAGGCGATGTGTGGAGAGCTTCACTTCGAAATCCTTTAGTTGAACTAGAAAGCGCCCGCGATAAGGGGTAAAGTGATCGAATTCCATTTTTACTTCATCCCATTCAAAAGGTTTTTCAACTTTTTGTAAACGGTCTAATCGCCTTTCAAGCGTTTTGCTGACTCTCTCCACTTTCTTCTGCTTTCCTGCTGCTTTATTCTTTCCAAGCTGCCATTCGGAACTTCCCATTCGTTTCGGAGGCTTTCTCATTCCCTTTGATTGGGTAAGTTTTTGCCGAATTCGATCTTCAATCCGTCTTTTTTCTTTTGTATATTTTTCATGCTCTTGATACTGCTGCTCACGCTCTAATACTTTTAGTTCTTCATAAAAAGAATAGCTGCCGTTGTATTCTTTTAAATGACCCTCCTCAAGCTCCCAAATCTTATCACAAACTTGATCAAGCAGCATGCGGTCATGAGAAACAACCACAAGAGCACCATGATGGCTTCTCAGTCGCTCTTCAAGTTTCTCAATATGCTCCCAATCCAAATTATTAGTAGGTTCATCCAGAAACAACAGCTTGTTCTTACGCTTAAACAAATCGTCCAACTTGGCCAGCGTTTGCTCTCCCCCGCTCTTTCCCTCTGCCTTACCTGCTTCATTCAACTGCTTCAACCATCCATATGAAGCATGCCACTCGATTTGGGGAACGACATCTAGTTCCCCCATTAAATAACGAATCAACAACGTTTTTCCTTGACCATTTTTACCAACAAGACCTATTCTTTCTCCCTCATGGACAGTCAACTCTTTAATATCCAACAATTTTCGTGTACCAATAGAATAAGCAATATTTTGCGCCTTCATATAAAGCATAAAAAAACCTCCCTGTTCGCCCCAGAGAGGAATGGTCCTGTTCATAGCAAAATAACCCCACGTACGTCGTAAAGGGAGTAATCAAGCAATGAAGTCTAAGATCAAAATTAGACAAACCAATCCTGTATAACTGGAACGAGTAATGTGATATTTAGATACTCGCAGCAAACAGAATTAGTACTTCATTGCTTTAAACGTCAGTCCCTTCTTTTTCATCTAAATGTATTATATGATGAAAACGGTAACGTAAGCAAGATAAAAATGGAAGGTGTAGGAAAAATGGGCAAAGTTGTCTTATATATTGCACAAAGCCTTGACGGATATATAGCGAGAGAAAATGGTGACATTGACTGGCTATGGGAGGACCGTGACTATGGCTACGATGATTTTATTAACACGATTGATACGGTCATTTTAGGAAGAAAAACATATGATCAACTATTTGAATTAACTGATGTGTTTCCTTATCAGACAAAGGACGTTTACGTAGTCAGTGAAAAAATGGAAGGACACGACAAGTACGCTACATTTGTCCAGCCTGAGCAAATCACGCCTCTTATTAACGTATTAAGAACAGACCAAAACAAAAACATTTGGGTCGTTGGCGGAAGTATGCTGATTGAGGATTTTATCCGAATGGGATTAATCGATGAGTATCATATAGCTATTCAGCCTATACTGATCGGCAGTGGAATAAGACTGTTCAATTCTAATGAACATCAGGAGGAGCTAGACTTAATCGATGACCACCGGTTCGATGACGGGATGCTTATGCTTACCTATCGCCGCCAAGAAAAGGAGAGGAAAAATTGATAGAACAAAAATTAAAACAGCAATTAGCTGAAGCTTATAATGCACACTCTCGAAACAGAGATAAATCAGAGATGCAAGATTGGAAATTGTACGAACGTGCTTCCTTTTTGCATCAACTGACTCGTACATATAAGAAATACTTACTTGAAATCGGCGCAGGGCCAGGGAAGGACAGCCTCTTCTTTCAAGAAGCAGGCTTACATGTCCAGGCTACAGACTTGTCTCCAGAAATGGTAGAACATTGTAGAGAAAAAGGACTACAGGCAGAAGTGATGAGTTTTGACAAGCTTATCTTTCAAGACGAGACTTTTGATGCCGTTTGGGCACTCAACTGTCTGCTTCATGTCCCTAAGAACCACCTTGAACAAGTCTTGGTGGGGATTAAGCGTGTTATGAAACCTGGCGGGCTGTTTTACATGGGGGTATACGGCGGAATCAATCAGGAAGGGATATGGAATGAAGATTTTCACCGTCCAAAGAGATTCTTTTCTTTCTACACGGATGAGGTACTTGAAAGTATTGTAACTAAATATTTTCACCTGGAAGCTTTTCATAAAATCCCTCAAAGTTCATCAAATGGCGGACCGACGCATTTCCAAGGATTCATCCTAAAAAAATAACTATACTAAGTAAAATCGTCAACCCACCACTATTCTCCGTTATACAATAGCAGCATAGTGGAAGACTTGATTTGGAGACAACGTGAGCTTGGAAGTTTCCGTTGCCATAGATAGAACTTGGAGGTCCGAGCAATCACTCGCTTTCCGTGGGCATGTGCTGAGCCTCCTCAGACTAAGTCTTCCGGGGTCTCACCTATCATGTTCATCATACAGGAGTCTCGCGATTTCTCGGACCTCCTTATGATTGTTTGGAATAACGAAAACGCCCTAGAGGCGAAAGGTTTTATTTATTAAATGGAAAATAGGCAGCACTAACTTCTATAAGCTTTATTACTGACATTTAGCAAAGTGCTAATGTATAGAAAATAGAAAGCTCATTTTTCGTTTTGCTATTACGTGCCATCACATCTTAAAAACTCTTACTGTGGCCGTTCACCAAAACTGGAAAATGGCGATACTCCCTCGGGAGAAAGAGCTAGGCGAAACGTTTTCCAGCCAACCCTACCTCTTTTACGTAACGTGCGCCTAGAAGTCTCGTAACTGAGTCTTTAGGAATCGGAGGCTAAGTTAAGAAGTTAGGGCCTTCTCATTTAAACATAAGAACAAAAAAAAAGGAGTCTGCTGCTTAGTCGCAGCCTCCTCCGTCTCCGCCTCCACCATCGCCGCCAAAGAAACTCGAATTATCGTGAGTATGAGGAGTATGATGAATATGAGAATAGTCGCCCCTGTTTTCCCTGCTAGCTATCTTCATTGTACCCAATATCACAAATCCAACCATTACACCGATCATAATTAATCCAGTCATTGAGTTCACCTCTTACCTTCTATACGTATGAACAGCTGCAAAGTTTCAAAGGGATAGACAAATATCAGAAAATTTGCTATATTATACTAATTTAATCGTAAAGGAGTGAGGCATATTGTTTCCGAGTAAATTGAAAAAAGGGGATGAAATCAGGGTTATTTCTCCCGCAGAAAGTCTTTCCATGATCGCACAAGAGCAAAGAGAGTTAGCCGTCGAAAGGTTAGAAAAATTAGGCGTAAGCGTCAGCTACAGCACTCATGCTGAAGCAGAAAAAATCGGTACGTCCACATCCATTGAAAAAAGGGTAGAGGATATTCATGAAGCGTTCAGTGACTCTAATGTAAAAATGATTCTTACAACGATAGGGGGATTTGATAGTAATCAGCTTCTGCGCTACATCAATTATGATTTGATCCAAGCAAATCCTAAAATCTTTTGTGGGTTTTCAGATATTACTGCCCTTTCCAACACTTTTTATAAGAAAACAGGGCTTGTAACTTATAGCGGCCCCCACTTTTCAACGTTTGGGATGAAAAAAGGAATTCATTATACGTGGGAACACTTTGAAAAAATGTTCACCCAAGATTCGCCTGTTGTCGTTTTACCTGCTGAGGATTGGAGTGACGATGCATGGTACTTGGATCAGGAAAATCGGTCATTCAATAAAAATGAAGGTTATGAAATCATTAATCAAGGAGAAGCGATCGGGACCTCTCTAGGCGGCAATCTATGTACCCTTAATCTTCTTCAAGGGACGGAATACATGCCTTCTCTCGATAACTCCATTCTTTTTTTAGAAAACGACGAAATGACGATTCCACAGACGTTCGACAGGGATTTGCAGTCTCTTATCCACCAACCAGGATTTGAAAGAGTGAAAGGTCTTGTGATTGGGCGGTTTCAGAAAGAGTCTAAAATGTCATTAGATCTTCTTAAGGAAATCATTCGATCAAAAAAAGAACTCGAACACATGCCTGTCATTGCGCAGGCAAGCTTTGGACATACGACACCTCAATTCACTTTTCCTATTGGTGGAACAGCTAGGATATTAGCACGTGGAAATACCACAGAGATTGAAATCATCAAACATTAATGAAGTGTTCTCCATAAAAGTCAGGCTGTCAGTTCAAATCTGACAGCCTGAACATAGGTAGAGTCCTTCCTTTACTTCTTGCCAACAAGATCGTAAAGCTTATACACCTTTCCGTTTTCAATATCATCAGGTTGGTTAATTAAATCCATCAGGACAGCCGCCACTTCATCAGGGGAACGCAGCTTTCCCTCTTCTTTCATTTGCTTAAATTTTTCGACGTCAGCAAACTCGTCCTCCGAAGCTGAGCGAATTTCCCCTTGCATATCGGTATCCATCACTCCCGGACTATAAGCCAAAATCTTGTGTCCGTTTCCTTCCTGTTCTAAAGCTAGTGTTTCTGTGAATCGGTTGATAGCTGCTTTTGTACTGCTGTATGTACTCCATCCATGGACAGAACGCTCTGCAGCTCCAGAAGTAATATTAATGACAAAGGTCTTTATATCCTTTTGATTTGCTTCTTTTATACAACGGTTGATGAGTAGGATTGGCGCTGTTAAATTAACCTGCACATGTTTCTGTACATCTGCTGGGTTAAAATTCCCTATTGTGTCAATTGGTTCAATGACGCCCGCATTGTTAACAACATAGACATAGTGCGTATCATCACCAAAGGCAATATCAACGATTTTGTCCAGTCCTTCTTCTAATTGTGCCGGATCGCTTAGATCACAGCTTAAATGATAATAATCTACTTTTCTTTCTTCTGCTTTCTTTTTTAAATCCTCATTTTCACTGCGTGACAACGCAATGATGTTTACATTTTTTTCGATTAATTGATGAGCTACTGCCTCCCCAAGTCCTCTGGAAGCACCGGTAACAATTGCATATTGCATCTTTATTCCTCCTTTTTTCTTACCTATACTTTCTTCCCTGTCACCATAAGTGGAAACATTTGCATATGGATAGCTTTACATCTGTTAAGTGAGCATATATGATATATGAAGCACAATTTAGACGGATCAAAGGAGTCTATCATGAAATACCTTTTTCTATTCCTTATCTACTTGTCTGGACTGATTGTTTCCAGTCTCGGTCTAGCTCTAATCATTCAATCCGGGCTTGGCGTTGGTCCTGGAGACAGTGTTGCTGTTGGGTTGTCAATGCATTTCCCAGTTACCGTAGGAACGGTTATGATTATAGCTTTTGTTATATTGCTTTTAGTCAATGCCTGGCTGGAAAAAAAACGCCCTCAATTTGAATCACTCATACCGATTATTATTAGAGGCCGGACTGTTGATATCTTTTTATATGGAATACTTGAAAATGTAAATTATGAAGTCTGGTGGGCACAGTGGGGCATCTTTACCCTTGGCCTCATCGCTACTGCCGTAGGTGTCGCCGTATACTTAAGAACCCCGTTCCCCAGAATTCCATTGGATCATTTCATGATGATCATGAATGAGAAAACCAATAAGTCAAAAAGTTCTGTAAGGATTTTTACTGAATCTGCTATGGCTTTAGTCGGTTATCTTCTAGGAGCACCAGTTGGTTTCGGAACATTGATTGTAGCGTTACTGTTAGGCCCGTTTATCCAATGGTCCTTTCAACTTGCACGCCCTGTGGCCAGTCTTTGGTCAGAACCTCACCAACGTACGAAAGCGACAAGATAAGAGTAAGCAAACAAGCATGGTCGTAGCGTCCATGCTTGTTTTTTTATTCATCCTCAAATGACAGTCGTGTAATCCCTGTCTCCTCTAACTTTGTTCCGATTCTCTCCTCGATTTCCAGGCGTGCTTCCATCATTTCGTCCGTCATTTTCCCTTCAGGAGCACCAAAAAGTTGAACCATTTCTTTTTCAGAAAGTTTTTCAACGAGTTTATCCCAGAAACTAAATTCATCATATTCTTCAACATAAGTATCTAAAAGCTTCGATTCATAGTCTACGTCTAAATCGTGAATTCCCATTTCTTCCTGGTGAACGACCTTCTCTTCTAATCCACCTTCCTTATATTTAGAAAGCACCAGTTCCCTGACTTCTTCAAAGTCCTCGTCTAATTCCATCTTCGTCGAATTGACCATCCATGTCCCAAGAAATACACTCTCTACAAGCTTTTCATATTGTTTTGATGTTAATTCTAATTTGACTTTTGACATACCAAGACCTCCATTCAAAATTCAGTCTCTGGAATTATAGCATAGTTACAAAAGTTATCCCCAAATCTCCTCCTTATTAAACGAGAAAGGCACCGCCTATTATGAGCGGTGCCTTTTCTTCCTTACTGTGCCTTAACGTTTTTCTTAAATAATGACTGATCTTCCGAAATTCCTGCATCTTCTTCATATAACTCCTGAAGCCTGCGGGTAATCCGGCCAGGTTCACCATTACCAATCGTAAGCTGATCGACTTTCAAGATCGGCATAACTTCAGATGTACTGCTCGTTAAGAACACCTCATCTGCATACTGGAAATCTTCGATACGGAAGGATTCTTCTTTAAATGTAACCCCTTCCTGTCTGCAAAATTCTTCAATCCTCATTCGGACGCACCCGTGTAGAATGTTCTTTTTGGCAGGATGTGTGTACACTTTTCCATCACGTACTAAATAAACATTAGAAGAACTGCATTCCGTCACTTCTCCATCTTTATGAAGGACAGCCTCATAGCACCCTTCTTCCGTTGCAGCTTGCTTTGCCAAAACGTTAGGCAGAAGGTTGAGACTCTTGATATAGCACCAATCCCAGCGTACATCATGTTGAGTAATGGTCTCCACTCCATCCCACATCTTATCTATCGCTCTCGGGAGATCCTTTACGTACGCATAAAGGTTAGCACCTGTGTTCAGAGGAAAAGCATGATCCCTTGGAGCCGATCCTCGGGTGATTTGCAGATATACTTTTGCATCGCTTTCAACTTTGTTCTGTTGTAACAATTGATTTAGACGTTCATACATTTCCTCTTTTTTATAAGGGACCTCTATTTTAACGGCCTCTGCAGACCTGTATAAACGTTCCACGTGTTCATCAATCAGATAATACTTCCCACCATAAACACGAATCACTTCATATATGCCATCTCCAAATTGAAGACCTCTTTCTTCAAATGGATAACGAAGATCATTTTGATGAATAAAATCATTTTCTGTCAGGACGTGATCATAAATCGTCATCTCTCTTCCTCCTTTTATCACTTCAATGTATTAACGAATAGTGTATCAGAAAAATAAGATTTCATGGTCAGATTGATCAAATTGAAATGAATATATGCCTTTTGACCTACACTTCTTCCTGAAATGAGGAAGGTTGATCAGAGATTAATGTGCCAAAATCCTGTCCCTTGCACAAATCCATCATCACTCCAGGCTCATTGAAATTAAAAATGTGTACAGGCAGTTGATGGTCGCGAGCAAGCAATAGCGCAGCCTGATCCATCACCTGGATATCTTGTAAGAGAATATCATTATAATTTAAATTTCCGTAAAGTTTTGCATCTTGATTTAACGTAGGATCCGTTGTATATACCCCATTTACTCCTTGTTTTGCCACAAGGATCGCGTCACATTCCAATTCGATGGCACGTTGTACAGCCGGATAATCCGTTGTAACAAAGGGCTGCCCGTTTCCTCCTGCGAGAATCGTAATGTAGCCCTTCTTTAGATAATTTACTGCTTTAAGACGTATATAGGGTTCAGCAACTGAAGACATCGGCACAGACGTCATCACACGTACTTCTTTTTCTGTTTTGCTTTTCAATACTCCTCTGAGCATCAAACTATTTATAACGGTTCCGAGCGTCCCAATATTGTCAGCTTCTACACGATCAATCCCCCACTGTTCCGCCGTCCGCCCCCTAAAGATATTTCCACCTCCGACGACAAGCGTGACTTCTACACCAGCATTAACAAGAGCAATAATTTCAGTGGCAATATGTTCTAAACTTCCGTTATCAAAATTGTCCTTTGTATTCCCACTCAAAGCTCCACCGCTTATTTTCAATAATACTCTCTTATATCTCACGCTTTACAGGCCTCCTTTTGTTAAAAAAAGAGCATAGACTAAAGTCTATGCTCTCCTTTCAGAACGAAATGATAAATAAGCTTGCTGGTTGATACTTAGAAGCTGCTTCATCATCATTTCGTCCCCTCTTTTCAATTAGGCTATTTATCATTGTATCATATGCGGCTTCAGAAGCAACGTTTCCTTACTCGAAAGAGGAAACAGGGACGCTTACTTCAAACCAGGGATGATCTGCAGGTTGTTCTTTTTCACCGTCAGTAGTAACCGGGTAAAAATAAAGATCGAGCTTCTTTGATTCTTCACTGAGATTAAACTTGTTGAAGTGAATGTATTGGAAGGTAGAAAATGTTCCACGTACTGCTTTTTTTGTTTCTCCATTAAACGTCGTCCCGTTTTCATCAACGGCTTTGACCAGAAGCTGAACCTCCCCGTCAGTCCGCTTCCACTCATCTCCATTTGCATTCATGAGATCATTACCATCTCTGTACCAGATGCCGAGGAATAGGTTTTTATTGTTCTGCATGGTATATAACTTAGTCATATGAATCCCAGATTCGGGGATTTTGGTAGAGCTTGAGGTGAGGGAGACAGGGTGACTTTTCGGCTCTTCCAGCATTGGATACTGATGTTCGTCCGTCAAGCGATTAAAAGTACGATTATCTAAATAAAAGAAAAATACAGCAGCGAGAACGGCTACAAATCCAATAATGGCTAAACGCGTCCACCTCAATTTGCCCCCTCCATTCTATTAAATCCTGTCTTCATTATATCAAACCTAAAGCTTTACATAACGCTATCTCATCGCCTTTTTCATACAAAAAGAGGCACCTCTCGAGTTCTCTCCACAGGAGTTCGAAAGGTGCACTTTTTTATAAATATTTCTTTTGTACTTTCTTCCCGCCAAAACTGAAAACAACTTCTCGATTTTCGACTCTGGTTTCTATGTGAACAGGGCGGCCCCACAATTGATAAATATATGGAAGTACTTTTTCCAAGTACCCGATATCAAGTTCGACATCTTCAAAATGGTGTTTCAAATAAATTTCTCCGCTTTTCACATAATCGCCATCCTGGACGGTAATGTATGGAAAACCTCCATTTACCCTCATGGTCACAAGCTGATCACGAACCGCTTCATGGTCCTTATCTGTAATCTTATATTTTTGCCCTTGCTTTTGAAATAAATATAAGTCTTCTCTTCGAACAAGCTCTTTAGTTAAATAATTGCGAATGAAGCTTTGATCCGACTCAATTTCACGTACTTCAAAAATCTTTTCCCTACCTGAACCAGGTTCTACTCCGTGCTTTCTCATTTCATCGGATGGGTTGTCGTATCTGTCTTCAATATCCTCAAAAATTTTCAGCCCCAGGTAATAGGGGTTCAATTGAGTTTTTGAAGGCTGAACGACGCTTGCATTGAGTTTTGCAAATTCTACAGCTTCGTCACTCGTCAGATCCATTTCTCTTAGGATTCTTGCATGCCAGTAAGACGCCCAGCCTTCATTCATGATTTTCGTTTCAAGCTGAGGCCAGAAATAAAGCATCTCCTCTCGCATCATCGTTAAAATGTCGCGCTGCCAGTCATCGAGTTCCCTGCTGTACTGCTCAATGAACAGTAGTAAATCCTTCTCAGGCCGAGGAGGGAACTTCCGCTTTTTCTTAAATGCTGGGCGATCTTCCGAAGAGGACTCATCCATTTTCCATAGATCATCATATGGAGTGTATATACGCTGCTCTCCACTTTCTTCATCATCATCAATGGACCAGCTTAACTTTGGCCGCACGAGCGAAGGATCGATATGTTCTTGAATGGCAAGGACAGCATCAAGGAAAGACTCCACTTCTTCTTTACCATAAAGCTTTTCATAAGCGGCGATTCGCTCGGCTGTTGCGGCCATACTTTCTACCATATCTCGTTTTGTATTTTGAAAACGGGCATTATTTTTAAAAAAGTCACAGTGAGCCAACACATGAGCAACAATCAATTTATTCTGAATCAGGCTGTTCGAATTTAACAAAAAAGCATAACAAGGATTCGAGTTGATGACCAACTCATATATCTTACTCAGGCCAAGATCGTATTGAATTTTCATTTTATAATATTGTTTTCCGAAGCTCCAATGGGAAAAACGCGTCGGCATTCCGTAAGCACCAAACGTATAAATAATATCATCAGGACAGACTTCGTATCGCATTGGGTAAAAATCAAGCCCAAACCCTTTTGCGATGTCCGTAATCTCTCTTATCGCATATTCGAGCTTTTTGTTATCTTCTGGTTTCAAAGATGCCCCCTCCTTGAATTTCGCTTATCTTAACTATATGAAGGCATCACAAGGAAAATGAAAGATAGATGACATGTCCCCATATCAAATCATGCTAGAATAGTTTCGCCATTAGGTACTCGTCCACCCATTTGCCATTTACAAGCAAAGAATGTTTTTTTATTCCTTCCACCTGAAAACCTACTTTTTTATACAGTTTAAGTGCACGCGCATTATGAACCATGGCGGTCAATTCAAGTCTATGTATATGATGATCAATGGCCCAGCCGTCTACTTTTTCAAACAATTGACTGCCCCACCCCATCCCCTGATAACCAGCCAAAACTCCTGTAACAACTCTTGCGAAATGACGGTTTCGTTTTGCAGTGCCCCCGATGCACATCACATATCCGATCAATTTATTATGATCTCTCGCAGCAAAAAGCACGGAATTTTCTTGTTTTCCTAGCGACTTAATAAAAGACCGTGCTTTCTCTATAGACATCCCCCTTTCACCAGCCTCGTACAAAAGAAAATCAGATTCCTTCTCCAATTGATTGGATAAAGAAACAAAGGCGCTTGCCTCCTCTGGTTGTACAATAGAAATCATTGACATTGCTTCCCTCTATTCAGTTATTCCTATTGTATAGCAAAAAGAAGAGCGTGCGAGACACTTTCGCTCTTCAGTGAATTTTGCTTAAATAATAATGAGAAAGTTATGAGACGATAAAATCATATGTAGAAGGGGGAGGAGTCGCACAAAAGTGGTTCACAATGGTACTCTATAACACCAGGCTCCCCTAATAAGGGAACCTGGTGATGTTTTTTATCGGGCTTCTGGGAAGATACGGTCAACCATTTGACCAAATTCCTGGAAGAACCCACGGACAGGATCTCCATTTTGAACATCGTTGACATAATTGTTTGTTAAATCAACAAAATCAGGGTTTGTTGAAACATACACGTTATTGATGTCCTGATCTGTAGCTTTAACCGCCTTGGTTATTTCATTTTCCTTTTTATCGGAAAGATCTGTCGTATCTCTGTTATCATCTAAAACGGCTGCAACATAGGCATTGTCACGGGTTTTAAGAACGTATGCTCTTTCGATTCCCTTAACATCTCTGGCAACTTTATCTGCTGCTCTTTCTGCAACATCATAATTTGTGTTGTGAACCATACCACGGTCATTGTCGTATTGGTTAACACGATTGCCTTCTTCATACATATTGTCAGCAGCACGCTCAAAACGAGTGTTTTGTACACCCTCATAGTTATCCTGGCCAGTACCTGTTTCCTGTTCTGCTTGACAGGCAACCAGAGAGGAAGCAGCTACTAAACCAATTGCGAATGCTTTTAACTTCATTGGTATCCCTCCTAAGAAGCTTATTTGTAGTATGTGTCGCTCGAATGTAAATATGCGAAGGGGATGGATTCCAAAAAAACATAATAAAAAAGCCTTCCCTGAGGAAGACTTTAACCACTGAATGGTAGCTGCCACCAAATATGAATAAAAAGTAGAAATACAAAAAGCATACCATTTAAAAACAATAAAAAAGGTGGAAGCAGTTTATAATAACCCAGGACCTTTTTGTAACAAATCCTTATTATGTAAAAACCAGCAAATAAAATAATATACAGACTAATGAACCAAATCCAGCTAAATTTTGTTGTTCCATCAATCCCGATTTCATACCCGATGGCGTAGATCAACCAGGCGACTAAAAATGCAATGATGGATATAGGTACAAATCTTTGCTCACTTTTTATGTATGAGAGGGAAATAATTGCACTAATTAATGTCAACCCGCCTAATATCTCACTGATCACAATCATTACCCTATGGGTCGTGTCCGTTTCAGCCGTTGCGAAGCTTAAAAGCATAAACAAACTGAAAGCAATGACCCCGCCCAAATTGACATAAAGTAATTGTTTCTCGGTCATCACTGAATCTCCCTTCACTTCCTATCCTGCAAAACGTTCTCTATTATCATAACAAAATTATGTCTGTTTTGGGAAAATTTGATCAAATGCAGTCGTATTTTCCCTAACTGTGACGAACTTCCTGACTTATGGAAGACCGCTTCGGTCATAATAAAAACACTCCTTGCTAAAGGATGTGTGACCCATGAATCATCATGATTACGATAAAGCTTTACACTTTATGATCTGGGGTCAATGGGACGACTTACTCGTTCTAATGGTACGTACACGGGATCATTTTTTATCAAAAAAAATCGAGACCTTTTTGCACGCATGCTATTACCCCGGAACGGAAAGTGAAATGCTTAAGTCGCATGAGAATTTGTTGAATTATCTAGACCATGCCCAAGCTACATCCCACTCCACCATATATATGTATTAAAAACAGCCACCTCAGAGTTTTCCATAAATTGGATGACCTGAGGTGGAGTTTTTTGCTCAATCAAATACGTGGATATTGCTGGATGAGTGGGTGAATGTGTAATTCATCGATCACCATATGTTTTGGCGCTTGTACCATATAAACAACTGCTTCTGCAATATCCTGAACTTTCAGCCAGTCTGCTTTTTCCGGATCCCCTTGTGTGCCATTAGCAAAATAGGTGTCCACCATCCCTGGATTAACAGTTCCGACTCTGATGCCATGTTCTCTGACTTCCTGAGCTAAAGAACCCATAAATCCTTGAACAGCATATTTAGTTGCCGTATAGAGCGAACCTTCAGGAATGGTGTAGCGGGAAACATCAGAAGCGACAGTCACTATCGTTCCAAATTGCTGTTTTTTCATCATTGGCAGTACGGCTTTACTTGCCAGAAACACGCCTTGAACGTTTATTTCAAAAGTTTTTTGCCATTCTTCTACGGTTAATTTTTCTACTGGTTTGAATTGACCTACACCCGCATTATTGATCAGGATATCTACTCTTCCGAATGCATTTTTTGTTGCTTGTATGACGTGGTCAATATCGTTTTCGTTACTTACGTCAGCCGTAAAGGATAAGATGTTAGATAATCCCTTTCCTTCTAACTCTTCTTTTGTATGATGAATATCATCCGAACTTCCCAACAAAGCTAATCGCACACCTTCTTGAGCAAGCTGACTTGCAATTTCCTTACCAATTCCTCTGGATGCTCCAGTGATTACTGCAACTTGATCCTTTAACACGATATCTCTCTCCTTCTACGTTCGTTCTCGCTTAATTTGGGTATCCACTTTATAACTAACTTCAAACAAATCGCGTCTGCGGTCACGAAGCTGGCGGACGGTTCCTGATTTTCTTTGACGGCGCAAGATCTCTAAATCTACATCTCCTACAACGACGGTTTCTACGTTTGGATTACATTCTCCTATGATCCCATCTCTTGCGAATTCAAAATCTGATGGAGTAAAAATTCCAGATTGGGCATATTGAATATCCATATTTTCAACTTGAGTTAAGTTTCCAACTGTGCCTGCTATAACCGTGTACACTTGATTCTCTACAGCTCGAGCCTGCGCACAATAGCGAACCCTCAAGTACCCTTGCCGGTCATCTGTACAGAAGGGTACAAAAATGATGTTGGCTCCCTGATCCACTGCATAGCGGGCAAGCTCAGGAAATTGAATATCGTAACAGATCTGGATCGCTATTTTCCCACAATCTGTATCAAAAACCTTCACCGCATCTCCTGGCTGTATCCCCCACCACGTGCGTTCATTTGGAGTGACGTGGATCTTATACTGCTTTTCAATGGTACCGTCTCTGCGGAATAAATAAGAAATATTATATATTTGTTCATCTTCTTCCACAAAGTGAGATCCGCCAATGATATTGACATTGTATTTTACAGCCAAATGAGTAAACATTTCAATGTAATCTTCTGTGTACTCAGATAAACGCCTTACCGCTGTCGAAGGGACTTTTTCATCTAAGAAGGACATCAGCTGAGTCGTAAATATCTCAGGAAATACAGCAAAATCAGAGCCATAGTCTGCTGCAACGTCTACATAATACTCACACTGCTTAGCAAATTCTTCAAAGGAGTCAATGTTCTTCATCATGTATTGTATCACCATGATTCTCACAGGGTTACTTGTTTTGAAGTATCGTTTCGTTCGAGCCCGATAATCAATATTATTCCATTCCATCAGGGTAGCATATTTAGAAGATTTTTCATCATCCGGCAAGTAATTGGGATTGATCCTCATTACTGTGAACCCATTCATAATTTGAAAAGTCAATACAGGATCATAAATATTTTGATTTCTCACTTCTTCTACGTATTCTCTCGGAGACATCTCCTTTTCGTATTTATGATAATTAGGAATTCTGCCACCAATGATAATGCTCTTTAAATTCAGGGTCATCGCCAGCTCTTTTCTAGCTTCATATAATCGACGTCCAATTTTCATTCCGCGATATTCCGGATGGACCATAACCTCAATTCCATACAAATTGTACCCATCTGGATCATGGTTTGTAATATAACCTTCATCTGTGATGTCATCCCACGTATGCTTATCATCATATTCATCAAAATTGACAATAAGGCTGGAGCAGCTGCCGATGATTTTTCCTTCATATTCCACAACGAACTGTCCTTCAGGAAAAATATTCAGATGACTTTCTAAATGACTCCTTTTCCATGGTTCCATATTCGGAAAGCATGCTTCTTGAAGTTCAAAGATTTGTTCTATGTCTTTTTCTTGCATATTACGAACGATAATTTTCTTTTCATATTGCGTCAAATCAAGCTTGGACATGAAAATCCCCTCTCTTGTTAAGGTTCTCCCTCTACCCTTATCGTACTTAATGGCAAAACCATCTGTCTAGTTGGAACTTGCTCATTTTATAGAAATGAAATGTATGAATTGATATACTTCATAATTCAATGTAATATGAACGTGAAGAGGTGTAGCCTATGAATGGTTTTGAAAAACGAAAAGAACGTAAAAAATCGAATATATTAAACGCTGCTTTTGATCTGTTTTCTCAATACGGTGTTCAAAAGGTAAGTATTCAGGAAATTGCACAAAAAGCTCAAGTATCACAAGTTACAATTTACAATTATTTTGGAGGAAAAGATCAACTCCTATTCGAAACAGTAAAAAAATTCGTCTATGAAAAGTTTGACTATTTCAAAGAAATCGTCCATGACGAAGAATTGAATTTCAAGGATAAAATCAGCACTGTCATTCAAGGAAAAAAAGAAAGTGCTCTTCATATTAGTCCTGACTTCATTCAAGCAGTGATGGCTGATCAGCCCCATATTAAGGAATTCATCAGAAAATTTTCTGAAGAAGATACCGTGCCTCTCCTGATGGAATTGATTGATCAAGGAAAAAAACAGGGATACATTCACCCTGAACTATCTTTTCAAACTATTATGTTTTATGTGGAAATGTATTATCAAGCCATGCAATCGAACATCCCTATGATGAAAGAATCCCCAGCTGAATTCAGTGAAGAAATCACACACTTATTCTTCTATGGTTTAATGGGTGATCAACAAAAAAAGATTCATGATGAATAAAGAGCTGCCCCTTAAATATGGACAGCTCTTTCCTGTTACCGGAATGTTTGGACATACCAGCTAATCGCTTTATTCAGTGGACTGTCGAACAGCTTTTCTCGCCAGTACAAGTCTGCCGTTTGAGAAACCACATTGTTTCTCGCCGGGTATGGGTGAACAATGTTGGATAAAGACTGAAATTTTTTATTTAACGCCTGTAATGTTCCTACTTCTTGCATCCATTCTCCCGCGCCCTCTCCAATGGCGTGTGCACCAACAATTTTCCCTCTTTGGTTTGTCATCACCTTAACAAGCCCCTCTTTATGACATTCAGCCATAAAACGGTCATTATTCCGAAGCATTGTCTTAAAGGTTAATAATTGATCTCCATACTTTTCCTGGGCTTCTGCTTCTGTTAGCCCTAAGTGATAGATCTCTGGGGAGGTATAAACAACCCACGGGACTTTCGCGTAGGAAACTTTTCTTGAGAGACCTAGAACAGCATTCGAGACAGCAACTTTCCCTTCCATACCTGCTACATGGGTGAAAGGCATCGAGCCGTTACAGTCACCAACGGCATAAATATGACTGCAAGTGGTACGAAGAGCGGTGTCCACATCAATAGAACCTCGGCTTACCTTTACTCCTGCATTCTTAAGATCTAAGGAATCGATGTTTGCATTTCGTCCAGCAGCAACAAGAATCCGTTCTGCTTCAATGGAGCCCTCTGCACCGTCCTTCGTGTAATATACGGTGAGTCCGTCTAATTTCTTTTCCACCCTGTCAACCTTTGCCCTTGTAAGGACATTTAGTTCTTGTGACAAAAGATCGTGGGCTGTGCTGGCAATCTCCCGGTCTTCTTTAGAAAGGATTTCATCCCCACCTTCGATGACAGTAACTTCTATCCCTAAACGTGCCATCGCCTGGGATAATTCTATACCAATAATGCCGCCTCCGACTACAGCTAACGATTGAGGCCGTTCCTTTAGTGAGAATATGGTTTCATTCGTTAAATAATCTACCGTATCTAAGCCGTTGATCGGAGGAACGACAGGTGAAGATCCTGTCGCAATGACAAAACGCTTAGCTGTGATTGTTTCCTCTCCAACAAGAAGCGTGTGCTCATCTTTAAAAGCAGCCTCCGCTTCATACAAATCAATACCTAATTCAACAAACCGGTCTTTTGAATCATGCTCTTGAACGTCTTGCACAGCTTCAGCAACTCTCTCCATGACTTGCCTGAAGAGCCTGTCATATTCTTCTGAAGAAAAAGAAGAATAGCGAGCAGCTTCATAGACTTCTTTTGCAGATTGAATGAGTGCTTTAGAAGGCATGCACCCATAATGCAGGCAATCCCCTCCTAGTTCGGCCTTTCGCTCAATAAGCGCTACAGAGGCACCAAAACTTGCAGCACCGGCTGCAACTGTCAGGCCGCCAGACCCGCCTCCAATCACCGCTATCTGATAGTCAAAATTCAAGCTTTCTCCTCCTCGTTTATCCGCTGATAATTTTCCGCGATATTCTCCATCCGTTTTCTGTTCACACCTAGATCGGAATAACCGACTCTCGATGCCGATCGAAAATGTACGAGAGCCTCTTGTTCATCTAAGTAAAATTCAATATCATCTTTGAATCTTAGCAATTTGGTTGTTACTACCGCATGAATGTACGTATCTGTCTCCATTTCAATAGAGGTGCGATCCATATCGTTAAGTATTTGTTTTAGTCGTGTTCTCGTCTCAGCAAGATCTCCTGTGAAGGGTAAAGGTTGCATTTGTTTATCAGTTTTTTTGGTTTGACTAGATACGCAATTTGGCGAGTCTGGGCACTCAGCTAACTGGCCGTTTTTGACTCCGTGGTATGATTTGGACATATTGATTCCCTCCTTAATTTCACACTACCCTTCTGTTCCCTTTAATTTCAACAAAAAACACTCCCGATATGCGGGAGTGTGCCATTACTTACTTTTTTCATTTTTGTTGCCTTTATCTTTTTTATCTTTACTGCCTTGCTTTTTCTGTTCTTTATCTTTATTTTTTGCTTTTTCACTCTTTTGGCTAATGCTTGATTCATTTTTGACTTTATTCTTCGATTTTGATTTGTCAGTTTTTTTTTCAATGGTGGATTTCTTTTTTTGTTCGTCTTTTCCCGGATTTTCTTCTTGAGATTTTGATCTGGTCTCAGACTTGTCTTTAGAAGTATTTTCGGATTTACTTTGAGATGCAGTGCTCTTCTGATCAGGAGAGCTCTCTTGTTTTTTAAGCTGACCCGGGGCTGTTTCATTTCCTTTCCCAGGATTTGCTTTTTCTTTGGGTTGAGAATGCTGATCGTCTGAATGCTTCTGATTATCCAATGAATTGGATGCCTTTGGTCCTATCGGATCGTCTTTAATCGAATCTTCTACTTCGTCCGATGACGGTGATGTCTTCTTATAAAAGGATTGTATAATTTCTTTATCATCATCTTCCACAGTAATTGAAACCTCTGAAACATTCTCTTCCGTACTGGAAGCACTTCGACTATCTATTCTCTCAGCCATAATAGCATTGACAGATTGATCGGATTCATTTGCTTTCTGACGAATCTTTTCTGGCACAAGGAAGGTGGCAATAGTCATCCCTGTGGAACGTTCAGCTAAAAACTGCTCCATTTGCTTTGAGTATTCATCAACCTGATTAGACTGGATATAGCTGATACCTATTAAAACCCTGTTATCAGAATTCACATATCCCTTTTCTCTGCTTAAGTTAATCATATCGTAGGCGACTTCTGAAGCATCACGTTTCTTCCAATCGTTCAGATTCGCTAAAACTTCTTCAGCCTGTTCATTCTTCGGAGATATATCCAGCACTTGCATCTTATCATTCAATTTCAATTCAACACTTGGATTAATATCAATATTTACATAGGCATACGCCTGATTGCTTCCATACCATGAGTACATCGGAAAAAAAGCCAATAAGAGTGCGAGTGTAATAATCACTACTTTGAAATGACTCCTACTCCTATCGATGATTTGCGTCCATTGAAACACCGTTTGTTTTTCCTGCAATGCCTGAAAGTGAACTTCCATGCCAACTTCTGCATGTTGAAGCCGTCTTGCTCGGTGAAACCGGCCATCGTGCGTCATGACGATGGTGTACTCTTTTTTCTGCTCCATGACAATACCTTTTCTCACACACCCACCCCTTTCAGGTAGTCTTTTAGATATTCGTAATCTCCATCAAAGATGAGAACGAGTGCGATAATGAATTTCCGATTACGTTCAAGTGTTTTTTTACTCACTTCAACTCGATCAATAAGATCTTTGATCGGTAACCGGCCCTTGGTGATGACTTTTTCACGTAGAGAGCTGTCCTCGTACACCATTCTAGCAACTTGCACAGCTGATTCTCGTGCATCTCTATGTTTAGGTGAAGAATCAATTAAATCTTCGAATGTAAGTTTGTACTTCTTAAGCTGCTCTTGAAACTCCAAGATTTCTTCACGCCTGTACCAGGCTTCCGTCTCTAACTGGTGACGGTCCTTGGCTGCAGCTACTTCGGAAGGATTCTCCATTTGCTCTTCGTCATAGTATTCTTCATCAAGGGAAGTGACATCAGGTCTCTTTTGTTCATTTCGAATATGGTCAATTACTTTGCGCTTTATGACCAATCGTGCAAAAGATAGAAAAGAGCTTCCTTTATCACAGGAATAGGCCTGAATTGCTTCATTAAAAGCAAGCAATCCTATACTAAACTCATCATCTTTAGATGGATCGATATATCGTTTACATACTTCAGATACACTTTTGGCGATGAAAGGTTGATACTGTTTTAGTATTTCATTTCTTGCTTCGTCGTCCCCGTTTTTAGCTGATTGCACTTGATCATCCAGGGAGGTGTCGTCTTTCTTAAACAGTCGTCTGATCAACCTCTATCACCTCCAGCCATTAAAGATTTCGCATGATTTCTGCGATTTGTGGGTGTCTTTCAAAAGAATGTTTCATTTGTGTTACAAAAATGTATCAACCAATCCATCTGAAAGTCGTTGTTCCTTAAAAGGTAAAGGATGTCAGGTATTGTATCGAGCATGACTATTTTACTGAATATAGAGAGAATGGTCTACCACATGAGGGTTACATTTTATTAAATAAACATTTCAAAAAATAGGTCATTAGTCATTATTGATGGTTAAAGGAAGCCATTAACCGTAGAATTTGCATACTCATAAGTCTAAAGTCTTGATCTTTTATTCGCGTAAAGGTAGGTTTATCGGTCTCTTTCTTGGGAAAAACCTTATGTATGGATACAAGAACCGGAAAAGGAGGATTAACGTTGAAAGCTGTCCTATTGAACTGCAGTTTAGAAAAAGGCAACAAATCTACAGATACTGAAAAGCTCCTCCATCATTCCGCACACCTCTTTCAAAGCGAAGAAATTGACGTTGAGAGGATTCATTTAAGAGATTTTCATATAAACTTCGGGATCACACCCAAACTTGATGGGGAAGATGATTGGCCATTCATCTTTGAAAAAATTCTGGAGGCAGATATCGTCCTCTTCGCTACTCCGATTGCGATGGGAGATAAAACAAGTATTGCCACATTAATTTTAGAAAGACTTCAAGGGTATCGTCATATGAAAAACCGGAAAGGACAAGGGATTTTCTATAATAAAGTCGGTGGCGCTATTGTCTCGGATGAAGGAGATGGAGGTGCACCATTAGCGGCCCAATCGATCCATTATCGTTTATCGATGCTTGGTTTTACGCTCCCCCCGCATGCCAGTGCTATATGTACCAAGCATTTTGAAGATGCAACGGCCCGCGAATGGGCATGTGTTGAAAAAGAGGTAAATCGTATGACCTATAACCTGATTTATTTTGCTGAACTCTTAGACTTCAACCCTATTCCGGTATTGGAATTAGAGGAATAAAAATAGAAAAAAGTACGGAAGAGTTTTTCTTCCGTACCTTTTTTTAATGATTTATCGGGATTGTTGTTGATAAAAATAATCGATTGGAACAGCAAGCCCTACCCGGCCCTCAACATCCTCATACAAGGTAGCAAACACAACAGCTATAACCTTTCCACCGTCATTAATAACCGGACTTCCTGAATTACCTCTGTAAATAGGAGCATCAAGCATAAGAACAGGCTGATTCCAGTCATCCAAATTTTTGTAACCAAGGATATTCCCCTGATTAGCAATTCCTGTAAACTTCAAAGGATTCCCTATGAAATACACATGCTCCTCTTCTTCAAAATTCGTCTGTTCTGCCAGTTCCAAGTGAGGAAAACCGTCTCCCTCTGCATCTAATACGGCCAGGTCTACTTCAGGGTATTCAGCGACAACATCAGCTTGAAACAATCCTTTGTCTGGAAATGCTACAGAAATCCTTTTTGCTCCTTCAATAACATGGTGGTTGGTTAAAATCGTCCCATCATCTTTTATGGCAAAGCCTGTTCCTTTACTTTGACCAGCTTCTACGACGACGACTGATTTTTTATAGTCTTGCACTTGTTCATTCGTCGATAAAGCTGCTGAGGTTTTTAAAAAGTCTAGAGCAGGTATCGAGAAAGTATTAGGCAAGACAGCTACAATGTTGATGATCATCATGATAGCAATTACCCAGAAAATCCATTTTGGAAAGGGACGCTTAGTTCTCCTCTGTTCTTCCCTTTCAAGACGGTCTCTTTCCCACGCCTTCCGCTTTTCTTCCTGAACTAAGTCGTATAACTCTTCATCATCAAATTCTTCATAGAGATCATCATCTATGATGTCTTTCTTGTAATCATCGCGATCATCCAAGAGCTGTCCCCCCTTTACAGGAGAATTGGAACTACATCGCGCTGACCTTTACGGAGCCTTGCTGCATTTGATACATCTGGTAATATTGGCCTTCCTGTGCGATCAGCTCTTTATGTGTCCCTTGCTCTACCATTGTACCATGGTTCAAGACAAAAATTTGATCTGCCTGCTGGATGGTAGACAATCTGTGAGCGATTACCAATGTCGTTCGGCCTCGCTTCAGGACTTCTAGTGCTCTCTGGATCATCTGCTCTGTTTCGGTATCGATATTTGCAGTCGCTTCATCAAGAATCAAAACAGCTGGATCAAAGGCTAATGCTCTGGCAAACGAAATCAACTGCCTTTCTCCCATGGATAGGGAATCTCCTTTTTCTCTAACAGGAGTATCATACCCTTTTGGTAACTTTTCGATGAAACGATCAGCTCCGACGGCTTTTAGAGCTTCTTTCGCCATTTCCCGGGAAATACGGTCATCATGCATAGTTACATTCGACAAGATTGATCCAGAGAAGATAAACGGATCTTGAAGCACAATACCCATATGGCTGCGCACTTGCTGCCTAGACCAGTTTTTTGTGGAATGCCCGTCAATTGTAATGGATCCACGCTGCGGGTCATAGAACCTGAATAACAAGTTCATAATCGAGCTTTTCCCCGATCCAGTGTGTCCGACAAAGGCCGCCGTCTGTCCTGGTCTAATATCAAAAGAAATATCTTTTAGCACATCATTGCCTTCGTCATAAGCAAATGTGACCTGATCAAAAACAATATGACCATCGTATCGTTTGATCTTCTCGGTATCCACCGTTTCGGAATCTTCATCCAGCAATTGAAATACACGGCCTGCTGATACTCGAGCTTCTTCTAGCTGTGGAAGTTGATTGACCAAATCGGTAATTGGCTGGAAAAGACGGTTCAAATAATCTACGAAGGCATATAAAACACCAACAGTTACGACTCCTTCTGCTCCTAAAGATTGAGAGCCAAAATACCATAAGAATCCTACAAAAGCAATATTCCTCAAAACATTAACTAGATTCCATGAAGTAAGCGCACTTAACCTAACGAGTTTCCTCCGATAAGTGAAATGTCGCTCATTCAATTCTTCAAAGTCATTCGACGTTTGTTGCTCCTGTCGATATGCCTGGATGATTGACATTCCTTGAATCGCTTCATTGATGTTTCCGTTCATATCACTGACCGTAGACCTGACGACTTTGTTGTATTTTCCGCCATATCGCTTATACAGCTTCATCCATACATAAATGATCGGAACGAGCAAAAGACACATGAGTGCAAGCCTGACATCGAGTAAAAATAAGGCGACATATATACCTGCCATATAGAAAAAGCTCGTTACAAAAGTCGCTAACACCCGAACATAAAGCTCGCGAATCGCTTCCGTATCGTTCGTCACTCGGGCCACGATTTTTCCCGCTGGCTGATTGACAAAATACTGGACTGGAAGACGCTGAATATGAGTAAAAAGATCATTCCTCATCTTACGAATGATTCGGTTTGAAGTCTTTTGTAATAAAAACGTATGGGAGAATTGAAAGACAGCAGCAATAAATAATAGACCTACATAAATTCCTAACAACCAATAGATCGAAGGGATTTCTGGTTGGAAGAAGCGGAATAGCTGAGCAAGCGAAAGCGACTCGGCTTCTGCTTGATAAGTTTGCTCAGGCGTTTTAACCGTCAGTTGGCTTGCATCAATCTCCCGGTTCCCAGTTGTGGGGAGCTCTTCATTCACGAAATAGTAAGAGCGGTTGACCTGAAGTATTGTTGCGACAGCCAATGTATTTTCCGTTCCATCCAGTCGGTCCTCACGTTTATACCATTCACCATCGTAAGCTACCGTGTATTCATCTTTCGTCTCCACTTGGTACCATTGATCTTCAATGCCGACAATATGCTCATCGATCAATCGTTTGGCGATAAATGGACCCGTCAATTCCAATGCAACCGCTATAACAAGGCAGACCAATCCGATGAGGATGCTTTTTTTGAAATACAAAGCATACTGAAGCAGTTTACGCTCTGTAGATATTTTCTTCATCGTCTCGCCTCCCCATCCTCTAACTGTTGTCGTTTATATTGTTCTCGATACCAGCCACTTTGACGGATGAGTTCCTCATGGGTACCTTCTTCTACAATCCGCCCTTCATCTAGGACGATGATATGGTCTGCATGAGTCACAGCAGACAAGCGATGAGCTGCGATCAAAGTGGTTTTGCCTTTTCTTTCTTTTCTTAAATGTTCAATGATATTTGCCTCTGTTTTTCCATCAACGGCTGACATGGCATCATCAAGGATCAGAATCTGCGGATCCATGATAAAGGCTCTAGCAATCGACACACGCTGTTTTTGGCCCCCAGATAACGTGACACCGCTCTCTCCAACTTTTGTATCCAACCCTTTAGGAAGATTTTTAATATCTTCTAAGAAATGAGCAAGTTTAAGAACCCGGTGAATTTCTTCGTCAGTCGCGTCCGATTTACCGAATTGGATATTTTCTCGCACTGTTTTTGAAAAAAGGACTTGATCCTGCGGAACATAACCGATCCAGGAACGTGTTGTTTCAAGTTCCAAATCTTGAATATCTACACCATTGATGTGCAAATCTCCTTTGATCCCGGGGTACTCACGAAGCAGCTGACGGAAAATCGTTGTTTTACCTGCGCCCGTTTTGCCGACAATTCCGATCGTCTCTCCCTGGCAGATACTGATGTTAATATCTTTTAACCCTTGCATTTCTGCATCTGGGTATTGGAAGGAAACATTCTTGAAAATGATTTCTTTAGGGCGATCCATCACTTTTGAAACGGCAGGGCTCCACACATCAGGCTCATAATCCAGCGTTTCGTTCACTCGATCAAGGGAGGCATTTCCACGTTGTAAAACGTTGATCAGTTCTCCAACCGCGAACATAGGCCAAATCAGCATTCCTAAATAAACGTTAAATGAAACCATTTGGCCCAACGTGATGACATTCTGAAAAACAAGTGCTGCGCCATAGCCGAGGCCTATGGTGTAAGAAAGTCCGACAAGGATCTGAATCGTGGGCTCAAATAGTGCGTCGATCTTAGCGACTTCAATATTCTTGTCATAAACATCTTCTGTCATCGTTTGAAACCTTTGATTATCGTTATTTTCCTGCACAAAAGCACGCAAAACCCGTACTCCACGGACAGATTCAAGCACATTATTATTCATCTCTCCAAAAGCTGTCTGAGCCTCTGTGAACCGAGCATGAATCACTTTTCCATACTTATTCATGGCAATAGCCATGATTGGCAAAGGAAGAAGTGCGGCCAAGGTCAGCTGCCAACTGATTGTAAACCCCATCACAGCAATGATTAACAACATGAACACCGTAGAATCAACAAGCGTTAAAATACCAAATCCTGCTGTCATCGTGAGCGCCTTCAAATCATTGGTTGCTCGAGCCATCAAATCTCCAGTTCGGTTCTTACCGAAAAACGTTGGGGTCATCTTTAGAAAATGGTTCATCAATTTTGAACGCATTGTTCTCTCCATGATCATTGCCCCACTAAATAAGGTGTAATCCCATAAATAAGAGATGGAATAGCTGGCAACGATGACTCCTCCATAGATCAGCATGACCTCCATCAATTTTTCTGAAGTAAGTGTGTCAAATTGGATTTCGTCAATCGCCATACCAATAATCTTCGGCGGGATAAGGTCGATCACACTTGCGATAACTAGAGCGATAACCGCAAAAGTATAACGCTTCCAATATTTTTTAAAAAACCAACTCAATTTAAACAAAACACTAAACATAAGACTTCCGCCCTTTCCTACTTACCGATCTTTGCTAACCGCTCTCTTTCCACTCTTCGTTCCATTCTTGACGGTTCTTAGTTCTAATCATTTCATAAGTACCTCCTAAAAATTTTTTATTTATGTCAAGCAAGAAAATTCCTTGCTGAACATCAAAAAAGAGCATACGTCCATGACGTATGCTCTACATACAAAAAAAGGACACGTATATAACCGTGGCCTCATGTATCCTATGGATTTGAAATCAAACGATTCCTATACAAGGTCAAAAATCCGCCACGATCGATATGAAATTGTCGTTTGGAATAAACGTTGTTTTTTCATCGTCGTGACCTCCATGTATCAATGATTATATATTATATAATTTTCAAAAAATTAATTCAACTGTATTTTTGTAAATTTCTTGAATGAGTTTTATTATGGAAAGGTTAGATCTTTACCAACAAGAATGACAAGGGCAAGAATAATAATGATAATCGTGACAAATACAATTGATAACGGCCTGGATACATTCGCACGCTGCACTTCTTCCCATCTAACTGGACGGATTCCACTAATTGAGAAAATGCTGACAGCCGCTAGCAGAATGGACATGATATTAACGGTAACTAACAAAAATGCACCAAAAGCTAATTCATAAGATCCATCCCCAAGTGACATACCCATGGCTACACTCGGCGGAAGCAGGGCTACAGCAACCATCACTCCGACCAGGTTCCCGGACAATCGGTTAAGGAAAGCAAGCGCTCCTGCCGCCCCTGAAGCGACCCCCAGAAATATGTCCACAATCGTGACTTTTGTCCGATCAATGTATTGATCCGTTCCCATTCCCATATCAGAGAAATAACCAAATAATATAGAAATGATTAATACAATAGCGACTCCATACAAAGAAGTAGCAATTGATTTTCCCAGTAGCTTATAATCTCCCAGTATAGAAGAAAAGGCGATAGCGATTACAGGACCAATCATTGGGGCAATCACCATGGCTCCAATGACAACAGCCTCGCTGTCTTTCAAAAAGCCAACGGTGGCAACGACGGCAGAAAGAATAATCAATAAGGAATAATTTAAGGTAATATGACTGTTCTTTTCAACGGAACTTAACAATTCATGCCGGCTTGCCCTTAGTAAACTTGCTTTATCTTCCTCATTATCTTGTTTCTCTTTTTCTTTCTCTTCTTTTGCTTCCTGGTGGATCGTTTCTTTTGATAAATAGGTTTGAACAGGAATAAGCATCGTTTCAAAACCTTCCACTACATTTGATACTTCTTCTAAATAATTGAGTATCTCTTCTACGTTACGAGTTTCAACTAGGATACGAACGAGCATCCTCTCCTCTGACTCACTCGAGACCCAATAAGACTGATGATCGTATTCCTGCAGGTTTTCATTGATCGACTCAAAATGACGGTCAGGAATATACACTTCGATAAGCTGTAAGTTCACAGGGAATTCCTCCTTTCAGGGGTATTTATTAAATTTTCGTAAGGAGTTTAATTAAAGTGATTTCACTTATAATGTCCCCTTATTTCCGCATACTATTTCTATCTACCTTGAGAAGGAGGAAAGGAAATGGACAACAAGCAGCTTCCCATGGATATACAAACTTTTATGGATACGATGAAAGAACAATTCAACCAAAGCCCGGACTTAATCCAAAAAGTTTTTCAGATCAAGGGTCAGTCCATCATTGTTCAATTTATCTCTTACCAAGTGAAAAAAGAACGGCTTGAAAGAGAATTACTTGAACCTTTAACTCGCTCAAGAAAAACATGGACAAATAGAGACTTGCAAAATAAGATTCCACTCACTTCCTCCAATAAAGAAAAGTCGATAAAGAAGATTACAGAACAGCTGATCCACGGAAATATATGTGTCTATATTGAAGGGGAAAGTGAGGCGATCACCTATTTTCTTCCTCAGCAAGACCACAGAGGATTGGAGCGTGCCGAAACAGAATCACTTGTTTTTGGTCCACAGATGTCTTTTACAGAATCTCTTGTTACAAATTTAAATGTTGTACGCTGGAGACTGGACACAGATGATTTGGTAGTAGAGAAAATGATTGTAGGAGAAAGGATTAAATCTGAAGTACGAATCGTCTATTTAAAGTCCCTGGCTAACGATGAAAATGTAGACACAATACGACAGCGAATCAAGGATTTAAAAGTAGCTGAAGTAGAAGATACAAGTGTATTAGGGCAGCTGATTGAAGATTCATCAAGTTCTGTTTTTCCACAGCTTTTATTCACGGAACTCCCTGACCGATTCTGCAACTCGATCACGAAAGGAAGAGTCGGAGTTATGGTAGATAAAAGCCCAACAATGCTAATTGGCCCAATGACCCTTTTCAGTTATTTTGAATCAACGGAAGACCTGTATATGAGGTGGAACATGGGGTCGTTCATCCGACTCCTTCGTTTTACCGCTATGTTTATTTCAATTATCTTAACACCTATGTACGTTGCTGCTCTTACCTACCATTATGAAATTATCCCCTCTTCTTTAATGGTATCGCTAGGACAATCAAGGGCCACTGTACCATTTCCGCCTGTAATGGAAGCTTTGCTCCTGGAAATCCTCATTGAATTACTGCGTGAGGCCGGAGCCAGACTACCTACAAAAGTCGGCCAGACGATGGGTATCGTAGGAGGTATTGTTCTCGGACAGGCCGCAGTTCAAGCTGGGTTTACTAGTAACATTTTGATCATTATCATTGCCTTAAGTGCTCTAGCTTCCTTTACGGCTCCTAGCTACTTAATGGGTACGGCGGTAAGAATTGTTCGTTTTCCAATGATTATTCTTGCTGGGGCATATGGATTAATCGGCATTACATTCGCACTTAGCTTTCTCATTATCCATTTATTAAAGCAGAAGTCGCTCGGACGCCCTTACTTGGCACCTATTTATCCACTTTCTCTGAGAGATTTTAATGATTCCATCATCCGTCTTCCTTTTCAAAAGAACTCTAAGCGACCCTTACTAGTAATGCCAAAAGATAAAAACCGATACAGTAGCAAAAAATCTAATAAACATAAAGATGTGGACCCCTCATGAAAACAAATGTAATCGTTAAACCAGAGGTTGCAGTCAGTGCTTTTTATTTATTTTTTATAGTTCACACCATTCAAACGGGTGCAGGAATCATGGGGGTCCCCCGTATCCTTTATTTAGAAGCAGGACATGACGCCTGGATCTCCATTCTAATCGCTGGATTGTACCTTCACTTTATAGCATGGGTTATGATTTCAATTTTGAAGGAGTACGATAGCGCTGATATTATCGGGATCCAGTGTGATTTATACGGAAAATATATTGGCATAACAATAGGAATTGTCTTTTTGATCTATCAATTTTTCATTTTGTTGTCAGTTATAAAAAATTATGTAGAGGTTGTTCAAGTATTCATTTTCCCTAGCATCCCTATATGGCTAATGAGTTTATTCTTACTTTCACTCATGATTTATTGTGTACTAGGTGGATTTCGAGTGGTAGTGGGCACAAGTTTCATCTTCTTTTTTATGACGGTTTGGCTCGCTCTTACGATTTATAAGCCAGTCACTTATATGAACTGGGATAACTTTTTACCTATCGCCCAATCCGGTCCTTTGGAATTATTAAAAGGGGCTCAAAAGACCGCCTACACTGTCTTAGGGATGGAGATTCTACTGTTTGTCTATCCTTATATAAAAAACAAGGAAAAAGTTGCTCTCCCCGTTCATATCGCACTAGCATTGACAACTTCCTTAATTCTATTGGTGACTACCGTTTCCATTGGTTATTTCGGACCTGATCATTTAGAGCAAACCGTGTGGGCAACGTTATCCTTATTTAAAATCATTAGCTTCCCAATTATTGAACGTTTTGACTTTATCGCTGTCGCTATGTGGATGATGGTTGTAATCCCTAATATCGTCCTGCTTTGCTGGATGCTCATCCATACAACAAATCGTATGTTTAATGCTCCAAAGAAAAAAAGCTTGTATGTAATCAGCGGATTACTTTTTTTAGCTTCCATCTTGATTGAATATCGGATAGATATAAACACTTTAACTGATACTACTTCTAAACTGGGATTTTGGATTGTATTCGTCTATCCTTTGTTTGTCTTTCTTTCCCTTAAGATTAGAAAACTATGGCGAAAAAGGAGACGTACTACATGAGAATCTTATGTATGGTCATCCTCTTATTGTTGTGTACAGGATGCATTCCAAAAAATTATATTGAACAATTAGGGATTATCACAGCTGTGGGATACGATTTAGTCGACGAGAAAAAAATTAGAGGCACATTAGTCTTATTTCAATTTGACCCTACTTCAACGAATACTTCCCAAGTGGTTACAAGTGAAGCCAATACTTCAAAGGGAATTCGGTTGGCCGCCCATAGAAAGACAAGTCATAAACTTGTTTCTGGGCAAGTCAGAGTTGCACTTTTTCAAAAAGAACTCGCAACTAAAGGATTAACCAGATATATGGATACTCTCTCGCGCGATGCTAAAGTCTCCGATATGGCTTTGCTAGCCGTTAGTGAAGTGCCTACCTCTGAACTTCTTAAATCAACACCTTCCGAAGATGCCCCTAATACAGGGGAATATTTACACAGGTTAATTGAAAAGAGTATGAAACATGAAATGATTACAGATGCGACTTTGACCGTCTTCCAACAAGACTATTTTAATATAGGGGTCGATCCTGTCCTTCCACAGCTAACACTTGAAAATGGAAAGGGAGTCATTCAGGGGTTAGCTTTATTTCAGGATGACCGGTACGTGAAGAGCCTTGGAGCCAATGACATTATCTACGTGATGATGTTAAGAAATGAGTTGAAACATGGGGAATTCCAACTTGAGCTCCCTGAAGATGCTCTAGATAACTATCTCAAAGAAAAGAGCATAAACAACTCCAATGAAGAGGATGAATTGTTCGTATCGCTTTACCAAATGGCGAGCGATTTATCGATCAAACCTGATAAAAAGGACCCTGCTAGTTATAAGGTTGATATTAAAATGGAAGCTAGATTACTGGAAATAACAAAGGACGTTGACCTAAAAAGTAAAAAAGCTATTAAAGCTCTTGAGAAAGAGGTAGAAACAGAAATTAAAGATAACCTCAATAGAGTGATGGAACAACTAAAGGAAACACAGGTGGATCCTGCTGGTTTCGGAAAAAAATTTAATACGACTGCTAGAAAGAATCGTTTAACAGCAGAAAGCTGGCGCGACCAAATTCCTGATTATGATGTGAAGTTTGATGTGAAAACAAATATTTTACGGTATGGAATTACAGAATAAAGGAGCCCCTGAAAAATCTCTTCAGGGGCTTGCCGTTTAGGTCTCATATTCAAATTCATCTGGGTGCTTTCCGATTCTTTCATTATTATGAAGAGCATCAATCCTCTTTATTTCATCATCGTTCATATCAAAATCGAAAAGATCAGCGTTCTCTTTTTGTCGTTCTTTATTGGAAGACTTAGGTATGATCACGACATCATGTTGTAAATGCCAGCGCAGGATAATTTGTGCTGGGGTTTTATCGTATTTTTCGGCCAGCTGTTTTAAAATAGCGGCATCAAAATAGCGGCCTCTGGCAAGCGGTGCCCAGGCTTCAAGCTGGATTCCTTTCTGATAGCAGTAGTCAGCAAGGTCTTTTTGATAAAGTTCAGGGTGGAATTCAACCTGGTTTACCAAAGGCGTTTCTTCTGCATCCTCCAAGAGCTCATCTAAATGCTGCTCCATAAAGTTACACACGCCAATTGCTTTCACTTTACCATCCTTATAAAGCTTTTCGAGTGCTTTCCATGTATCCTTAAACTTCCCTGGAACTGGCCAATGAATCAGGTACAGATCCAGGTAATCCAGCTGCAGTTTCTGCAAGCTGCGCTCAAACGCCTGTAGCGTCTCTTCATATCCTTGTTCATCATTCCAAACTTTTGTAGTCACGAAGAGCTCGTCTCTAGGAATAGAACTTTCTTTGATCGCTTTGCCTACACCTTCTTCGTTGTCATAAAAAGAAGCCGTATCAATATGACGATAGCCGACATCAAGAGCTGATTTTACAGCGTTGATTACTTCTTCATCGTTCTCCATTTTATAGACGCCAAGCCCAATTTTAGGCATATTCACTCCATTTTTTAATGTTACAGCTTCCGTTAAACTCATTTTCATCTACTCCTTAAACAAGAATATTCCTTTTTAAAATTCCCAAACTTTAAGAGAATTCAAACCTTTCGATGCTTAGTTGAATATAATGACTCCTCCACCTGATTCAGAAGAAAGTCTTCAGGAGTATTGCCGATCAGGTAAAGTTTGTGGAGCGGTCTTGTCATGGCCACATATAACATTTTAATATCTAATTCCTTAAGCTGATAACGGTGATGGTGACTGTATAAGAAAACAACATCAAACTCCAGCCCTTTTGCAAGATAGGCAGGCAGAATCATTCGATCACTCATCTCTTCGTCTTCTTCAAGCATTCTAAATCCCAAATCAAGGTCTTGAATCTGTGACGCAACATGCTCAGCATCTCGTTTGGTTTTGGTTACGATGGCAAAGCTATTCATTCCACTCATTGCAAGGTGAGTAACCATATCCTTAAAGTGTCCTTTCCACCCATTTGCGCTTTGCAAAAACGTAGGAAGTTCGCCATGTCTTACAACTGGTTCCGCCTTCGGAAGCTCATCTGGCATAAGGGCTAACAACTCGTTCGCTAAATCCATGATTTCGATAGTTGTTCGATACGTTTTTTGCAAAGTGAGGTAATTAACGTTTCTGAAGACATCATCTGCTAACACTTCCCAGTTCTTCAGTCCACGATAACGGTAAATTCCCTGGGCAAGATCACCTACAATCGTGAAAAGGTCCGTATGAAAAGCTCTACGTAAAGCGTAAATTTCAAAGAAACTGTAATCCTGCGCTTCATCAATGACCACTTTTTTCGCTTGATGGTCTTTATCCATTCCTTTAATGAACGATTGGATATATAGTAAAGCAGCTAAATCTTCTGAGTTCAATTGTTTCTTTTTTAAGTACCTACTTGTCGATTCCCTCATTTCTTTCAGTTCCGGAGTGTCCTGATTACAAAGTGAAAGGAAATTTTCTTCTTCATACAACTGCTGATACACATCTAACAGTTTTCTTTTTGGATACTGCTTCATAAAACGCTGAACAGCTGTTCGAGCCTCTTTTTTAACTTCATTTAGCCGTTCTTCTTTTCTTGTGATTAGAAAGCTTACCCTTGTTTTACGCTTCTCTGGATCATTGAAACCAAACAGCGCTTTATCAAGTTCTTCATCGTATTTCTCAGCCATTTTTGATAAAATCTGCTTCTTTTTTCTTCTTAACTCACTTTGAAGAACAGCTTTAATTTTCTGGATACGAACCTCGTAAGGAAAATAACTGTACTCCTTAAAAAATAAATGATTGATTGACTTGGCACTTTTAATTTTGAAACCTGCCAAGAGAAAATCTTGATCAATCTGATATCCTTTTTTCAACCATTGCATATATCGATTCAATAAGTCTTTAAATGATTGGGATCCTTTGTACCCCGCCGACCATAATGCTAAGTCGTCGGCTGACTTACCTTCTTCTATGGATTTCATTAGTATCTCATGCTGAGTAGTCACCGGCCAGTGGATCCCTGTCACTTCCAATACAAACTCTGTAAAAGTGGTTTGTTTGGCACGCTGAACACCTAACTCTGGAAGCACTTCAGAGATATATTGAATAAACAAACGGTTGGGAGCTAGGATTAGCATTTCCTCTGGTTTAAAAATCTCTCTCATGGTATACAAAAAATAGGAGATTCTATGAAGCGCAATCGTTGTTTTACCACTTCCTGCCGCTCCTTGAACGATAATCGGCTTTCTTAAATCTGCTCGAATGACTTTGTTCTGTTCTTCCTGAATTGTTGCAACAATTTCAGTTAAACGATTCTCGGCGTTTTGAGAAAGGGAGTCTTGAAGCAGATCATCTTTCGTAGTGATATCGATATCGCGAAAATCCTCAAGCTCTCCTTCTTCAATCTGATACTGCCGCTTTAAGGAGACATGTCCTTCATAACGCTCTCCATGAGCATCATAACCGACTTCTCCAAGTCTTCCTTCATAATAGACATTAGCGAGCGGAGAACGCCAGTCCAAAATGATCGGAAGCTGAGTTTCCCGATCAAACAATGACATTTTTCCAATGTAGAAGACTTCACGTTCCGGTTTTTCTTTGCGATGAAAATCAATGCGGGCAAAATAAGGTTTCTTACGTAGATGAATGAGGCTTTCTAGCTGATCTTTAGACATCTTCATAAAGTTTGCATGAGAAAGCATTTCTTGATAGCGGAGGCTGCTGTCTTTGAAGTCAAGATGAGCTAGGGTGTCTTCCTGGCGCTTTTTCAATGCTTCCTGTCCTGATTGCTGGGAGGCAATTAGACGTTCCATGTAAGCTTTTGTGAAGGATAAACGTTTCAGTTCTTCTTGTAATTCAGGGTGGCTATTCGTCATTAGTCTTCTCCCTTCCAATCTGATTGGAATGACGTGTGAGCGCTGGCCCTTCATGTTTTTTTTCGAAGCAACGAACAATAAGATACCACACAAAATATGTAAAAGCAAAAGAAATCCTCGGCGATCTAAGATTTCCTTTGTAAATAAAGTATTTTTCCATACCCTTCACTCATTCCTATAGAAGAAAAAAATGCTGCTGAAAATTCAGCAGCACAACTCCATCAATGTCTTCGTTTATTCTCAATATACTTTGGCAAGCGCATTTCAAAAACAAAATAAGAAATCATTCTTAAAAAAATAGGATATAAAGCGAGAACTCCAAGTAAATCACCGATCATTCCGAGAATATTTGAGATAAGCATAACTGTAGTTAAAATAAGCATTAAAATCACAGTCACTAAGCCTGTCATTCCGTTTACTGGTGTCCAGTTGCCACCGACCGTTTCCGTTTCCTGAGAAAGTTTCTCAAAACACCGATAATGATAAGGGCGGACACGAAACCAGTTAGAAGCCGTTACCAACTCATCCCTATCCTGAATTTCTTTGTAACAATAACGACAAATATTTGTATTCACTCCACCTACTCCTGACGACGGTATTTTTTCATCAGTACACACTCATTGCCCTTATTATTATAACGTAATTTGTCCATAACTCGAAGCATTAAGACTATACCTCTGCCACGATCTTCAAGATCCTCAACACTCGGAAACCAATGTTTCATATCACTTTGAACCTGATATTCCTTCCAATTAAACCCTTCACCGCAGTCCTGAACTCTTACGATCATCATGGAATCTAAGAACGTAACCTTCACTTTGATTGGGGTATCAGTACTGCTTCCATGTCCATGCTTCCAGGAATTTACGATCGCTTCAGAAATGGAGGCATCCACCAACAATTGATCTTTTCCAAATCGTTGAACTAAGTGTGGATAGAATCGTTTTCGAATTTCTTTTAAATCTTTAGGGTGAAAGATGCTGGCCTCATAAGATGTTTTCATCATTCAACCTCTCCTCTTCAAAGTCGATTAGGTGTTCTTCTTAATCTAAGCACTCCACACAAGTGCTTCACCCCTCTTATTCCCCTTTATGACCGTTTATAAAAGGAAATAAGGAGATATTTTACAATGAATCAGTTTTTTTAAGCAGTATCTTTAATTTTAGCCTCCTATTCCTGATTACTTGAAATTAGAGATATCCGTTGATTTGGCTGAGTACTGTTTCTGTTAACTAGTTCAAAAATAGGCAGTCGAGGAAGTCGCTCGTTTTTTTGCGGAGGTGACAGCAAGCTTCCCAACCATCCCTAACACTTATACGAGTAAGAACCAGGGTTATCTCGTCGAGTCTTCCAATATCCTGCTATTAAGTGAAAAAAACGCTATGTTGGGAACATAGCGTTTGAGTTAAATTATTTACTTTTCTCATACTTCTGAATAATAGATATGACTTTATCCTTTGTTTTCTGACTTTGATAGCTCTCCATCTGAGATAAAAGTTTTTCTTTATTCGCCATCAACTCATGGATCTCTTTTAAAAAGCGTCCATCCGTCAGCTCTTCCTCTTCAAGCTTATGGGCATATCCCTGTTTGACGAAAGAGTCTGCGTTTAAAATCTGATCGCCACGGCTCACTTTTCTAGAAAGTGGAATTAGAAGCATCGGCTTTTTTAAAGCTAAGAATTCAAAAATGGCATTGGAGCCTGCGCGTGAAACGATATAGTCGGTAGCTGCAAACAAGTCCTTAAGTTCTTCATTAACATACTCAAATTGGGCATAGCCCTGACGTTTGATAGAAGGATCTTTGTGCCCCTTGCCGCACAAATGCACAACTTGCACGTCTTTTAGCAACTCATCTAAGTTATGACGCACAGCATCGTTAAGCGCTTTAGACCCTGTACTTCCTCCCATGACAAGAATGACCGGTTTTTGCTTATGAAATCCACAGTAGGATAAGCCTTTTGCCCGTTTCCCTTCAAAGAGCTCATCACGTACAACGGCCCCAATATATTCTCCTTTATCTTCGGGCAAGTGATTCATCGTTTCCGGAAAAGTTGCGAGAATCTTCTTAGCAAAAGGGAAAGATAGTTTGTTCGCAAGTCCAGGGGTATAATCAGATTCGTGAATAATTGTTGGTACGCTCCTTAGTTTCGCTGCTGCGACAACAGGTACAGACACGAAGCCTCCTTTTGAAAAGATCACCTGAGGCTTTCGCTTTCCTATGATCCTTAAAGCTTGCAGCAAGCCTTTCATAACCTTAAATGGATCCTTCAGGTTTTCTTTAGACATGTACCTTCTTAATTTCCCAGTAGAGATCCCGTGATAAGTAACTCCTTCCATCGATTCAATCAACTGGCGTTCTATTCCTTCGTAAGAGCCGATATAATCAACGGTATATCCTTGTTTTTGAAATTCGGGTATTAAGGCAAGGTTAACGATGACGTGACCAGCCGTCCCTCCGCCTGTAAATAAGATTCGCTTTTGACTCATGATTTAACGTCCTTTCTATGGTGCTTCTGTTTCCTTTTAGGTAAAGGTTCTATGATATGCTATAATCCTCGTATTCCTCTAAAGGAATTGTAACAGAAAAGGAAGGATTCTATGTACGAAACACAAACACTTCGTGAAAAAATAAAACTATTTTCCTTTATTCTGCTTCCTATTTTAATCACTCAAATTGGTATGTATGCAATGAACTTCTTTGATACAGTCATGGCAGGAAAAGCAGGGCCTGACCAGCTGGCTGGTGTTGCAATCGGCTCCAGTGTTTGGGTGCCTGTATTTACAGGTCTCAATGGTATCCTTATGGCTATTTCTCCAATCGTTGCTCAACTGAAAGGAGCGAGAAGAGAAGATGACATTCCATGGTCCGTTAAGCAAGGAGTCTACCTTGCTATCATATTGGCCGTATCAATCGGAACCACAGGCTATTTTCTTTTAGACCCAATACTATCCTTGTTGGACATAGAACCTGAAGTAAGCCATGTAGCGAAGTATTACTTGATTACGTTAGGAATTGGCATTGTTCCCTTATTTGTATTCAATATTTTACGCTCCTTTATTGACGCACTTGGTTTGACTAGAATATCGATGACAATCATTTTGCTGACATTACCGACAAATATATTATTTAATTACATGTTCATTTTCGGAAAATGGGGTGCTCCTGAGTTAGGAGGAATTGGTGCTGGCGTAGCTTCAGCCCTGACCTACTGGGTATCATTCTTTATCATCATTATCACGATACATAAGCTTCACCCATTAAAACACTACAAAATATTTTCCAATTGGATTTCACCATCCTTAAAGGAATGGTGGGAACAGTTAAAAATTGGAGTTCCGATTGGGTTTGCGATTTTCTTTGAAACTAGTATCTTTGCTGCTGTGACTTTTTTCATGACAGCCTACGATACCTATACCATTGCAGCCCATCAGGCAGCTATTAACTTTGCTTCATTTCTCTACATGGTGCCTTTAAGCATTGCTTTCACGCTAACGATAGCTGTCGGGTTTGAAGTAGGAGGACGACGCTTTATCGATGCAAGGTCTTATTCTTATTTAGGTATCAGCACTGCTGTCCTCATGTCGATCATCGCTGGATTGATCTTGTATATCTTTGACGATTCCGTGGCACGGCTTTACAGTTCAAATCCTAAAGTGATCGAACTTACAAAGAACTTCATATTCTTTGCTATTTTCTTTCAGCTTTCTGATGCCTTTGGAGCACCGATTCAAGGAGTATTACGTGGGTATAAAGATGTCAATATCACTTTAGTCATGGCGTTTGTATCCTATTGGGTTATCGGACTGCCAAGTGGATATCTACTTGCCAATTACACCGCTCTAGGTCCATATGGCTATTGGATGAGCCTGATCATCGGTCTGACCGCAGGTGCCATCACCTTATTAATTCGAATGCTTTATTTACAGAAGAAAAACATCGCTTCAGAGGACAAAAACCTGTCTCTATCCTAAGAGGTAGATCCTGAGGAGATACTGATTTAAACAATTAGAAAGCACCCTTCTCATAGGGTGCTTTCCTTCTTATCATTGATTAAGATTCATAACAATCAGCCGTTCTTCCGTCATATCTTCAATCGTATATTTAGGGCCTTCTTTGCCCCATCCGCTTCCTTTCACACCTCCATATGGCATGAGGTCGACACGGTATTGAGAGGAGTCGTTGATCATCAAGCCGCCAACTTCAACATTTCGTACCGCATAAAACGCAGTATCAATATTTTGAGTAAATATCCCACCTTGCAGTCCATATTGAGAACGATTGACTTCATCAATACATTCTTTAATATCTTTAAATGGAAGCAAATTGACGACGGGAGCAAAAATCTCCTCGCATACGACTTTCATGTCCTCATTTACATCCGCCAAAATTGTAGGTCTTAATAAAGCCCCTTCGCGTTCGCCACCATAGACGACGCTCGCTCCAGCTTTTTTCGCTTCCTCAATCCATTCCTCTGCTCGCTTCGCCTCATCTTCACTAATCATTGGGCCAACATCTGTCTCTGGATCGTTCGGATCACCGACATTTAATTCTTTAATTGCTTTAATGAATTTCTGCTGAAACTCTTCTCTTATGTCCTCATGAACATAAAGTCGCTGCACAGAGATACAAACTTGTCCAGCAAAGGCATAACTTTTCGCAGCAGCATTTTGTGCGGCAGCATCAATATCAGCCTCTTTGTCGATGATGACTGGAGAGTTGTTTCCGAGTTCGAGAATAAGTTTGTTCAGCCCTGTCTCCTGTTTCAGCTTTAGACCGACCTCTGCACTGCCTGTGAAAGTGTACATGTTTATTCTAGAGTCCTTCATCATCTGGTTACCAACCGTAGATCCAGAACCGACAACGACATTTAAATACCCTTTCGGCAGTCCCGCTTTCTCAAATAATTCTGCCAGCTTCAGTGCAGATATAGGGGTCTTACTCGCCGGTTTAAGAACAACAGCATTTCCTGCTGCAATAGCCGGCGCGATTTTGTGAGCGACGAGATTAACCGGAAAGTTGAATGGACTAATCGCACCAACGACTCCTACAGGAACTTTGATCGTAAAGGCCATCCGGTTCTCAGAGCCAGGTGCGGCCTCAACCGGTACACCTTCTCCGTGGATGCGCTTGGCTTCTTCAGCCGCAAGCTCAAATGTCTGAGAAGCGCGTTCTATTTCAGTGGTAGCCTGCTTAAGTGGTTTACCTGCTTCCATCGTGATATTTTTTGCAAGTTCTTCCTTATTTTCTAAAAGAAGCTCACTGACTTTTTTCAAAATCTCAAATCTTTGATAAGGGGTCATCGGGTTGGTCTTAAATGCTTGCTGTGCTGCTTCGACAGCTTGATCGACTTCTTTTTCAGAGGCTTTTGCAACACGTGCATAAGTTTCTTGCGTATATTTGTTAAGTACATCTAGTTGATCTTCCGTGTTTACCCATTCTCCATTAATAAAAAGTTGATAAGATTTCACCATCTTACAAATCTCCTTCCCATGGAACCTATTGTTTGTATTGCCCTTATCACACTTAGATAAACTTCGAGCAACAATCAGAAAACTCCTTCTAATCAATCGGTGCCCTATCGTCCTGTAACATGCTTCAACTACATAGCAGGATAGTGAAAAGATTCAATTGGAGATAAATTGATTTGAAAGTTTCCGTTGCCATAGATAAAACTTGGAGGTCCGAGCAATCACTCGCTTTCCGTGGGCATGTGCTGAGCCTCCTCAGACTACGTCTTCCGGGGTCTCACCTATCATGTGCATCCCACAGGAGTCTCGCGATTGCTCGGACCTCCTTCGTTTATGAGAAGGACGGAAACATCTAGGTTTCACGAACCCTAGATTATAATGACTCGTTACATGTAAATAAATTCTTATATGTTGCTGTTTAATAGCATGAAGTTAATAATTCTCTTACACGCTGGAAGGTTTCAGTAGGTCCGTTATACATAATACAGATGGGTTGGCTGGAAAATGGCGACACTCCCCTAGGAGAAGGAGCTAGGCGAGACCACACAGAGAGCGTAGCGAACGAGGAGGCTTGCCAGTTCACCCGCAGGAAAGCGAGTCGTTTTCCAGCCAACCCTATTTCTTATAAGGTTAAGGACCTAAAAAATTTGAAGTTAAGTCTACATTCAAGAGGCTATAATAGAAAAAATGTGCGATTGCAAAACCACTAATTAATATAAATCAAGCCAAAAAAAGAGACGAGGATGGCCTCATCTCTTTTCTGTGAATTCTATTATAGGAATAGACCTGCGATTGTTGCAGATAGCATAGAACCAAGTGTTGCACCGATAAGAAGCTTCATACCGAAACCGGATACGCGTCCGCCTTTCTCTGAATCAATTCCTTGTACGGTACCTGCGATAATCCCGATGGAAGAGAAGTTCGCAAAGCTTGTAAGGAATACCGTTACGATACCAACCGTTTTCTCAGATACGCCATCAAGCATGTTCTGGAATTCAAGCATCGCTACGAATTCGTTAGTTACAACCTTCGTACCCATGATTGCACCAGCATCAATCACTTCTGCGGCTGGAATACCCATAAGCAATCCTATTGGAGCAATAATGTAACCGAGCAGCTCTTGCAATGTAAAGCCATTGAAGACGGCACCAAATATAGCATTCACTAATTCAAGAGATGCAATAAAGGCAATTAGCATAGATGCAACGATCAATGCAATTTTACCGCCATCAAGTGCACCGTTACCCATTGCTTCGAAAAAGCTTTTAGCATTGGATACGTCTTGAATGTCAACGTGGTCTTCTTCTTTTGAAACTTTTACTGGAGCAATAATAGAAGCTACAATCAACGCACTGAACATATTCAATGGAAGAGCAACTAGAATATATTTGGCTGGGAGCATACCTAGATAAGCACCAACGATCGATGCAGAGACAGATCCCATCGCAGAAGCACTGACGATATAAAGACGGTTATCGTTCAAATTGTGAAACTGTGATTTAATGGCTAGCAATGCTTCAGATTGACCGAAGAAGATACTGTTAACGGCGTTAAAGGACTCAACTTTTGGAAGACCAGTAATCTTAGATAGTCCCCAGCCGAGATATTTAATGATAAACGGCAAAATCTTCAAATAAGTCAAGACGGATAATATTGTTGCGAAGAAGATAATGATTAATAGTACGTTAAAGAAGAAAACACCGTTTTCTCCGACTTGGACACCGCCAAGCACAAAGTTAACCCCTTCTGTTCCGTATTCAATCAACTTATTGAATCCCCAGGAGATTCCATTTATGATTGTTTGTCCAATATCCGTATTGAACATAAACCAAGTAATGAGCAACTGAACAACCAGCATGATTCCAATGCCTTTAAAGTTAATATTTTTGCGGTCATTTGACATGAGGAATGAAAGTCCAAGAATGACAGCAACTGCAAGAATTCCTAAAAGAATATCCACGGATAAATCCTCCCCTAATGTATTAAAAAACTGATAAATGCACAATTGATGAAAATGCTTACATCAAGTAATTCCACTATGAATATTAACAGGTTGTCAGACGTCATGCAAGGCTTTTTTACATAGGCAAAATTTTCATACAGTCATTTAAAAGATGCTCTCTGTGGCTAATTTACCCAATATAGCAAGGTTTTTATCCGTTTTTGTCGATTAAAAATCTTTTTTACATGTGTATATTCATTTAATTTCATAAAAAAAGTAGACCTAAACAAGTAATAGGTCTACTTTGTAACACTCATTTTTCTTAATAAATACAAAAAGTATGGAGCTCCGATTACAGCAGTGAAAATTCCTGCAGGGACTTCAGTTGGCGGAAGCAGTCCCCGTCCAAGACCATCGGCCAATAATAACAAGGCCATGCCTGTCAGAGCTGAAGCAGGAATTAAAAAGTAATGTCTGTTCCCTACTAGTTGTCTTGCGATGTGAGGAGCAACCAAGCCTACAAACCCTAACGTGCCTACTACTGCAACAGAGGCAGCAGCTAAAATGACCGCTACCCCAAGTAATAAGACTCTTGCTCTCCTTACTGGCTCTCCTAGTCCTTCAGCAACATCATCCCCCAAATTCAATACGTCTAGCTTTGGTGAGAGTAATAGCGCCAAAGGGAACAGAAGGATGATCCAAGGAAGAAGGAGAAGAACATCTGTCCAATCTTTACCCCATAAGCTGCCTGTCAGCCATACGAGCGCTGCGTTCGTTTCTACTGGGAATTTCACTGTCAACAGCTGTATTCCCGCCTGACAAATCGCACCTAATGCAATTCCTATAAGTGCGAGAGTTGCTGGTTTTACCCCTTGTCTGTAAGCGAAAATATAGAGAGCTACTGTCACCGCGCCAGCTCCGATAAAAGCAGCAAGAGGTAACGCAATAACTGGCGAGTCAGCCCATAAAATAATAGTAGCAGCGGCCGCTAAGCCCGCTCCTTTTGTTATCCCTATCACGTCAGGTGATGCGAGCGGATTTCTGATGATCCCTTGAAGAATCGCTCCTGATACTCCTAACCCTGCTCCGACTAGAAGCGCCATCACGATCCTTGGCATTCGGAAATTCTCTATAATAAAGGCTTGTCCCTCTGGATTTGAACCCAGGAAATAGGTAAGAATCGCGGAAGGTGAAATGTACACTGCTCCGACACCTATTGAAATAAAGGCACCGACAAATACCACGATAGCCAAACCCATAATCCATAACAAAGGAATTCTGTTTTCTTTTTTCATGCCTTACGACCTCCTTTACGGGCTAAATAAAGGAAGAATGGGGCTCCTATCAATGCTGTGACAATCCCTACAGGCGACTCTGAAGGAAATGCAATAAATCGTGATATCACGTCAGACACCGTTAATAAAAGCGCTCCAAACACAGCTGAGACCGGGAGGACGTACAAGTAATCAGAGCCTATTATTTTTCTGACGATGTTCGGGATCATTAAACCAATAAATCCTATTGGACCAGCAACAGCTACAGAAGCACCAGCTAAAATAACGACTAATAAAGAAGAACCCACTCGGATAAGACCGATTTTCTGTCCTAGTCCACGGGCAACGTCATCTCCTAGACTGAGAAGGGTAAGGGATTTAGACAGCGCTAAGGCAGCTACTACTCCTACTATCGCCCAAGGTAGAACCAACTTCACATCTCCCCAATTCCGTCCGTCTATTCCTCCCGCCAGCCAAAACAAGACATCTTCTGTCGAGGTTTCATTGAAAAGGACAACCCCTTCAATGATAGAGGACAAAAACATGTGGATGGTAATCCCTGCAAGGGCAAGTTTAACAGGGGTCATCCCTCCCCCCGTTGAAGCTAAATAATAGACCGTTGCTCCGCCTACTGCAGCTCCTGCAAACGCGAAATAGACTAATGTGTTCGGAGCTAAATCGGGAAGAAGTACCACACCAAGCACGACCATCAAGGATGCTCCGGCATTAACTCCAAAGATTTGTGGAGAAGCAAGTGGGTTATTTGTAATGGATTGCATGATGGCACCGGCAATAGCTAAACAAGCCCCAATTATCATGCCAATGACAGCCCTTGGCAGACGAATGGTATGAATAATGGAAGCTGCTTTACTACCGTTGTCATTAAAAAGGAGACCTAATACCGTTTTAAAATCAATCTGGTAAGCCCCTATACTCAAACTGGCAATCAAACTCAGCAATAATAATATAAGTCCAATCATTAACGTAAAGCCGATCCGTATAGTTTGAGGTTGTTTTTGTTTCAACATTGTTTCCATAATTAATGTCTCCTATTTCTACCTACACTTGATTCAACTTTATCATAAATTTACATAAAAAAGCGGAGGCAGGCCCTCCGCTTTTTCTTTTTATTCATAAAGATATCCGATGGCATCTTCTAAAATCTTCTCTGAGGAAATCAAGCCGCGGAAACGTGACCACATATTGCGATCCACCTCATAAACCGCATCGTTTTTTACAGCTGATATATCCTGATAAAGGTCATTGTTCTTCCATTCATCTACAACAGTTTGATCACCCGTCGACATATGGAACATCACATCAGGATTGAATTCTACAACTTGTTCCAAATTGATCTTATTGTAACGAGCATCACCGCTCTGAATTGCATTTTTCAAACCGATCGACTCCAAGAGAGAGCCTGTGTAAGATTCCATGTTGTGTGCAAAGTACCCACTGTCAGCGACTACTGCCGGCAAAACAGTACGATCTTCATCTTCAGGGACTTGTGCACGAAGCTCTTCCATTTTAGCTTTGTGTTCCTTCAGGACTTCCTGACCTTCTTCTTCCATCCCCATCGTTTTGGCTACCGTTTCGAAACTGTCGATGATTCCTTCATAATCTGCTGCAAGAGAAGGAAGGATGATCGTCGGTGCAATTTCTGAAAGCTGATCGTAGATATCTTTATGACGCTTCATATCTGCGATAATCAAGTCAGGTTGTAAGGAACTAATCACTTCCAGCGAGGGCTGCTTACGTGTCCCTACAGAAGTATAATCACCAATTTTTTCTCGTATAGGTTCAATGATACGTTCCTTGTCGTTGTCATCGGCAATTCCAACAGGAGAAACACCTAGGGATGCAAGGTTATCTACAAAAGAGAATTCAAGCGCAACCACTTTTTCAGGTGTACCGGAGACTTCTGTTTCTCCCATTTCGTGTTCAATGACACGAGTATCTTCCTTTTTAGTTTCTTCTTTTGTTTGATCCTCAGACGATTGTTCTTCGTTCTCACCGCTTCCGCATGCCATGAGAATAAAAGCAAAGGCAACCATAAGTATAAAAGCCATAAGTTTTCTATGTTTCATTGTACTTTCCCTCCACCTAATATTGATAATCATTCTCAAAATAAACTCTGCTTTCTATCATAATCAGAAAGTCTCATTCTGTAAAGGGTTCCCATAAGAAAAAGGTCGATGAATAATCATCGACCTGCTAATCCCTTATTGACTAATGAACATTTGCGTCCAATAGTGACCATAACTGCCACCCTTGGCATAGCCTACACCAATTTGTCTTAAGTTTGGATCCAATATATTCTTCCTGTGACCTGCACTATTCATCCATCCATTGACTACCTCTTGTGGCGTACGCTGTCCTGCTGCAATATTCTCGGCAGCTCGGCGGTAATTCACATTAAAATCTCTCATCATGGTAAAAGGTGATCCATAAGTTGGAGATGTATGAGAAAAGTATCCTCTGTCTCTCATGTCTCTTGATTTGTATCGTGCAACACGGGATAACTGCCAGTTTTCTTTAAGCGCTGGCAAACCATTTTTTGCACGTTCCTGATTGGTCAAATCGATGACCTGTTGTTCGACAGACTTGATATTTCCCTTCAATGGGATGGTTACCCGATCGCCCGGATAAATCAAGTCTGGATTATAGAATTGCGGGTTAGCGTTGATAATTTCAGATAATCCAATTTGATAACGCTTGGATATCTTCCACAATGTGTCTCCGCTTTTTACAATATAAGTATCTGTTGCCGCGTGTGTCGTTTGTGGTATCTGCACAAACAATACCGCTGCCATCATCATGACTCCTAACCACTTCCAAAACTTCACATTCATTCGCTCCTTTATAGTGTAGTCAGATGTAGTTTGGCTTAATATAAAGATTCTATGTACTATAGAAACTAAAATGCACCTGCCGATGGTTAGTCGACAGGTGCTATACCTAAGGGGAGGTATACAAATTTATAAATGAAACGAGCGAACTGCTTTTGCGAGTAGCGCTCTGTTCATTACTAAATGGGTAAATTGGTTTCAAATTCAATCCTTTTACAAAAGTACCTTTAAAGTTTCTGTACTATACAGACGAAAAACTACCGCCACAGGTTTCAAAATATCCAAACTTTTTTAACTAATGACTCCGTACTGGATAATCTTAACCTTGACGTCCGGTACGATGTTTATATTTGGGAATTCCTCCTCCCAATTGACTTTATTCCAATATTCCGGATGGTAAGCGTGAACTTTGCGTCCAATATAAAACACATCACTATTTGCTTCTTGAACTTTAGCTATAACTTCCTTGGAATGCTCTGTCAATAATTCCGAAAGCTTCTTATTCAATTTTTTAATTGTCTTTTTATCCGTCAAGTGGTTTCTTGGATATTCTACAACTCTCACTTTCAGGTTTACGTTAATATTAGCCGTAACCTGATCCCCATTCACCTTCACTTTTATATCATGAACATTCTTCATAACCCTCACAGTGATATATTTTCTCACATGATTTTCTTCTTCATCAGCAACCTTTTCAGTTATACTTGTAATCTTGCCTCTCCTACCTTCTAATAACATTAGTAAAGAGGTGTGGTGAGCAGGGATATAGACACCTGAATAGGCATCATTATGGAATAGCGCAAGTCCAATAAAGTTCAAAAGCTCCTTCTCTTCCTCTACTTTTAACAACGGGACTGCGAAGTCAACCCCTGGTTCAAGTAATTCACCATGCAATGTTTCTATGTTCTCCCCTGTAGAGTGAGTAGATTTAACCAGTCCTTCAAGCAGGCCACTGGCATAATTACTGAAGCTCGTCTCATTATTAGGTGTCAGCCTAATCGCATCTTCGGCTTTACCGTCTATAATCGCTATATAAGCGTTTAGATTATTATTCGGATTTCGATAAAATTGATCGAATACTGGTTGGATACTATCCTTAGCTAATGCTTCCCCTAACAAAATAATTTTCGATTTCGAAGGGTCGAAAGATTCTGCAACCATCTGATCGGTATAATCCCTTGCTTCCCTTGGGGTATCTGCAGAGGTTGTAACGACCTTAATTAGTTCACTTGTCGGACCATCCCCACTTCGCTGAATGGTTGGAATGGTGACCGTTTCCTGTATTTCTCCATTTTCATTTTGGTCAAATCCTATAGCTAGTACAAGTTTTATATCTTTAAATTGTCTCTGATCCCAACAGCCCGTAAGAAGCACGAGGCATAAAATAATATAGAACCATTTCCTTTTCAAGATACTCCCCCTCGCTTATTACCTCTAAGCAGGCTTACTACATAAATAATTACAAGAAAAGCTATCGAAAATATATAACCAAACCAAACAACCAAGTTATTAATTTGATCAACCAAGTTCATATTGTAACCAATAAACGAAGATGGAATAAACAAAAGGGTAGCTGCAATCAAATTAGGTATGGTAGCTCTCTTCGAATTGAAAACATCTTGGATACCTAAGCCTATCATATAAATATAAGTAGTTATCGTCGTTGCTACACTAACCATCCATATCGATAGGAAAAACAGGTCGAGTCTTGTTACGATAGGAAACTCAAAGGATTTTAACATGAATAGCAATGGCTGTTGAACAAAACTAATTTCTTTAGTACTAAAAAATGTAAAGCTGACAAGCACAGTAAATAAATAAAACAGTACTACAAACCAATGAGCATAGAAAATGGTCCTTAACTTTTGTTTTGGCTTTCCTTCTACTTTGGAATAAATCACCAAGCTGATGATAAAACCAAAGAATGACAAAACAGCCTCATTCGCTCCTTTTATAACAGGCACCCATCCCGATTGTAAGATAGGAAAGAGATATAAAAGTTTTGACTCCTTTATAGCGTATAGGACAAATACGATAAGAAAAACTAAAAGACCAGAGACAAACGTGTAATACCTCCCCATTACGTTTACACCGCCTGAAGCCAGATATAAACAAACCAGGAGCATAAAAAATGCTAATATCCAAAAAGGCGTTTGAGGCAGTACCCAAAGACTAATCAGCCGAACGAACAAAAGTAATATCACCATTGCTACGATTATAAAATAAGCGATATATAAGACAGAAACGCCCTTTCCCACCCACTTGGAAAAGACAGCCTCATTGATCTCAAAAAAATCTTTTTCTGGATATCGCTTTGCGATCAGCCAAATGATCAACAGTATTATCTGCAGGAGAAAACCTCCAATAAGCAGCGAAATCCAGCCATCTTGCTTAGCAGTAGAATGAAGATCATAGGGCAAAGACAAAATTCCGACACCAATTTCAGTTTGAATAATAATAAAGAAATACTGGCGCCGGGATAATTTAGTTTTCATTTTTGTTTTGCTCATTCTTCACCCACTCCCTCGACTCCTGCATTGCTTCAACCTGCATAGGATGTGCATCTTTCGGCCTTTTTTTCATCATAAACAATGGGAGGCGTATAAAGGTGTCCTTTAAATCTCTGATATTTAATGGGGCTACTGGAGAGAAATAAGGTACTCCAAATGATTCGAGCCGCGTTAAATGAATAGTTAAAAATAAAAAACCAAACACAATCCCTATAAAACCGAATGTACCGGCAAGGAAGATTAAAGGAAAAGTCATAAGCCTTAGCGTCGTACTCAATTCATTTGATGGAACGACAAAAGAAGCGATAGCGGTTAAGGCAACTACAATAACCATCAGGTTTGAAACAAGACCTGCTCTAACTACCGCATCTCCAATAACGAGACCCCCAACGATCCCAATCGTCTGTCCAACAGGTGAGGGAAGCCGAATCCCTGACTCCCTGATCAGTTCAATTATAATAACCATTATCAACGCTTCCAGCAAAGGAGGATAGGCTATCTCATTAATAGAACTTTTAACAGGAATGAGTAGCTGATCTGGCAGTACTTCGTAGTGATAACTTATAATGGCAATGTAAAAAGCTGGCAAAGCGACGGCGATGATAAAACTGGCCAAGCGGATTAATCTAACAAATGTCCCTGTATACCAACGCGCATTATAATCATCAGCAGCTTGATAAAACATGAAGAAAGTTGAAGGTGCGATTAATGTAGTCGGACTTCCTTCCGCCATTAAGGCAATTCTACCTTCCATGATATTGGCTACCACTCGGTCAGGCCTCTCTGAATTTAACATTTGCGGAAATGGTGAATAAGGGTTGTCTTCAATGAATTCTTCGACATACCCCGGACTTTGAATCATATCTACGGAAATCGCCTTTACTCTTTCTTCCATTTTTTGAACAATTTCCGGATCAGCTATTCCATCCATATATATAATGGCAATGTTCGTATTGGTTTTCTTACCAACCTTGAAGTATTTTACAACAAGGTCACGATGTTCAATCCTTTTACGTACGAGATTGATATTAATCATTAAATTCTCTACAAACCCATCGTGTGATCCACGCACTACTTTTTCATTTTGAGGTTCTTCCACATTCCTATTAAACACAGAAGTTACATTAAATCTCGTGATTCTCGAATTTCCATCTTCCAGGTAGATAGCGTGACCGCGAAGTAACGTCATAATTGCTTCTTCTAAATTCTTTGTATGCCTCGCATTAGGAATTTCAGATATATCATCAATCTCTCCCCATTCCAATGGAGCAAAGATGTTTTCCTGTACTTTCTCCTGGTCAACTAAAGATTCGATATACACAAGAACAGCGTGCCCTTTATTTAAAGCTCTAATTTTTAAATCACTGGATTTATTTAATGCGTTTAATAAATAATCCACATTGTCAGATAATTTTGTGGAACTTGGCTGTTGCGGATCCTGCTGAGGATCTTGCAATTTTCTATCTTCTGCTTTATCTCTATCTCCTAAGAAAAACCTTCTTATAAATCCCATTTGCATCACCTTCAATTAGGATGCCTCGTCACCTGCCAATCTATACAGGAATTGGCAGGAATACATAAAAAAAGCCTCATGGATTTCCATGAGGCTTTTTTTTATTAATGACCTGGGAAAAAGATCATTTGTAAAATAAAAATAACTGCAAATAGGTAAAGCAGCCAGTGAACAGATCTCCCTTTCCCCATCACCAATTTCAACACAGGATACGTAATAAAACCCATTGCAATTCCAGTTGCAATACTAGAAGTCAAAGGCATTGTGAGGATAATGATGAAGGCTGGGAAGGCATCGTCAAAGGACTTCCAGTTTACATTCGCCAATCCCTCCATCATAAAACATCCGACGATGATAAGAACGGGTGCGGTAATCGCCGGCAAACCTGACACCGCTCCTACTAAGGGCGCAAAGAATATAGAGACGATAAACAAGCCAGCCACGACTGTTGTAGTCAGACCTGTTCTTCCGCCTGCAGCTACACCGGATGATGATTCAATGTAAGCAGATGACGGACTCGTTCCAAACATAGCTCCTACCGTTGTAGCTGAGGCATCTGCCATCAACGCAGCTCTAGCTCGTGGCAGACTTCCATCTTTCCGAATAAATCCGGCCTGTTCAGCAACACCTACCATTGTGCCTGTCGTATCAAAGATTGTAACTAGTAAAAAGGCAAAAATAACAGTATAAAGGCTGTTTGCAAAAACTCCTGCAAGATCGATATCCCAAAACACTGGGGTAGGGGGAGCTGACATTACTTTGGTGATCTCAAGCTGACCAGTGAAAAACCCAATGATACCAGTAATCAGCATACCAATAAATAATCCACCTGTTATATTTCTAGCAATGAGAATAAGTGTGATGAATAACCCTACAATCGTCAACAACGTTCCAGGTGCGGTCAAGTCTCCTAAAGTGACCAACGTCTCTTCACTTGCTACGATAATTCCTGACATCCTAAGTCCTAGAAAAGCGATGAACAGCCCAATTCCTGAAGTGATTCCATATTTCAGTGAAGCCGGGATGGCTGTAATCAGCATCTCTCTTAAACTTGTCAAACTCAAAATCACAAATAAAATACCAGCTAAGAAAACAGTGCCTAAAATAACTGAATAACTGACGTCCTGCTGGATAACCTCTGTTACGAAGTATGCGTTCATACCCATACCTGGTGCAATTGCAATCGGATAATTTGCAGCAAAAGCCATGATGAGTGTGCCTACGACAGCAGCAATAATCGTAGCCATGAATGCTTGTTCAAATGGAACTCCAGCTGCTGACAGAATGCCTGGGTTTACGACAACGATATAAACCATTGTTAAGAAAGTGGTGGTTCCCGCTAATAATTCTGTACGTACATTTGTATTGTTTTCTTCTAATTTAAATTGATTTTTCATTCGTAACACCTTGCTTCCAATTAAAATAGCAACGGCTATTATATTATCTTTTTCACGAACAAAAATCAATAGTTTCATTTAAAATGTTCGTGTTTTAATTTTGAAAGGAGAAATAATTGATACTATCTATACCTATGATATAGTTTATTCAGCTATATAGCAGGATAGCGGAAGACTATGTTTCGAGAGAACTCGGGTTCGTTTCCTTAAAAGTGCTAGGGATGGCTGGCAAGATCCCGCAGGTTGGTAAACCGAGGAAGCTTGCCGTCATCCCCGTGGAAAGCGAGCGATTTTCCCTCCCACCTTTCCTGTTACTAGATAACAGAAACAACCTCACCAAAGTGAATAGTTATCTTGAAACTGAGTCTTCACGAAAGGAAGTTTTAATGGAAGAAAAGAGACAGTAGAGTGGCGCTGTATTTTATCAGAAAAAAGGTTATGAAAAATCAAAAAGAATCGAAGATAAACTCCGATTCCTTTCTTATCCAGGCCGATACCAGCCTATGATTTCTCTCGAATCTTGCTCCTCCAAATATAAGCATTGAGCCTGGGCACCTCCGACGCCGGACTTCAGGGTCACCTGAACACTTTCTAAATCAATTCTCTTCTGAAAGATACTTTGAGAAAGAGAGGCAGCCTGAATCCGGTATTTTTTCATCACATACGTTTGTCTGGTGATAGAGCGGCTTCTCAGCGTCAGTTGTTGGTCTTTAATATCCCACCCTGCATCTTTGTACGCTAGCAGTCCTAACCCAGTAAAAGCTAGAGCCACTAAGATTCCTAACAATCCAAAGGGAAATAGAAATATGCTTAATGGAATGACTCCAAGCCATGCAAACCATGAATGCCGAATCATATATCTTATCTTCGCCCTTTTTGGCGGCTTGTTCCAATCTACCTCAAAATGATATTCTGTTAAGATTTCATGAAGTACATGAGCAATCTCTTTCTTTTTAATAAACGGAAGAACTCTCAACTGTTGATCAGACTCGTTTGGAAGTCCGCCCCCTGCACTGATTAAAGTTACGGATGCAAAGCCAAGGGGCTGACGGATCAAATTCTCATCTACTCTTAATCCTTGGATGCGATTCAGAGGGATGGTCATCTGTTTCTTCTCTAGCCATCCTCTCGTAATGATCAGATCATCTTCATTTAGATAGACCGCGAAATTTGCATATCTGAAAATTGTCAGCAAAATAGAAATGGCATAGGCGATCAAAAGGACCACAAGGGCTGTAAAAGCCACAATCAATACACCGATCTGAATCCAGTCGAGTATTTGATCGTAAATAGCTCCAAGAGGCAGGGCGTCCATAACTTGAGAAAAGAAAACACCAACACCAGAAATGACGACACCTGCTCCACCTGAAGTGATGGCCATAAGGATGATGTCTTTCATGTTCATTTCATAAACTTTCTTGCGATCAGACCATTCATTTTCACTTTCTTGGCTTTCCTCATATTCGTCTTTCTTATTTTTCTCCTTCAGAATTAACGATTCTAATTCTTTCGCCTCGGAAAGCTTGATCGCCGTCAGTTCTCCTTCAGCTTTCTGATTTTCTGTTGACCCCGCTGTCTCTACAGAAACTTTGACAAGCTGGAAAGGCCGATGGAAAATCCCTTCAGAAAAATCAAGACTTTGAATTCGTTCAAAAGGAATATAGCGCTTTTTACGAAAAAGAAGTCCATACTCAATCCGAAGCTCGCCCTCCTCTATCCGGTACGTGAATCGCAGCCACTTTACGATTCCTGCAAAGAGAATCAATATGAGAAAGCCAACCCAAATCAATAGAGGTACCCATTGGATATCTCCACTCAGAACATTACCGTTTAAGAAAAATACAACTAACAAAGGGAGTAATGCATCTTTTAAGCTTTTCACAAAATTAATAAGTGCTGAAATTGGGTGGAGACGCTTCGGTTCAAACATCTTCCTCAGCCACCCTTGCTAAAGAAGATATCGACTGCCTCAGCTCTTCTGCTTCTTGTTCATCAAGAGCAGGTATCTTATGTACGGTAGCCGCTGTCGAGATGCTTATCGTAGATAATTTATATTTACGCAGCAACGGTCCTTGTTCCGTGTCGACGTGCTGAACTCTTATCATTGGGACGAGTGTTCTTCTTATAATAAATATGCCATATTGAAGTTCGATGTCCTGATCGGTCACTTCATAGCGCCATCGTTTCCAACGCAAACTAGGAATCAACCATACAGAAAAAAGGCTTTCAAAAAGGATGATTCCCCCCGCGATAGCTAGTAGCCAAGAAGGCCAATTCCACAATAAAACAGTGACAATAAGACCGACTGCGAGCAATGTCGTCACCCCTACTTGGATCGCACCATAAATTCTCCACAGAGTTAGTGCTTTTCGGGATATTCTTTGAGCTGGTTCCTTCCACATAAGCAGACCTCCTTACCCTTTCACTATCCATACGGTTCTGATCCTTAAATGGTTTCACCCATACGAAAACCAGACATGTAAAACATGTCCGGTTGATGGTTGCTTATTTCGTACCTTTTCCTAATTGTCTTGATCTTTCTGTACATGCTCCCATCGTTTGGATGACAGCATTACGAAATCCTTCTTCTTCTAGTTTCGTTACCCCTGCGATCGTTGTTCCGCCTGGAGTGCAAACAGCATCTTTCAAGTCTCCAGGATGGCGGCCGGTTTCAAGCACCATTTTAGCAGCTCCCATAACCGATTGCGCCGCTAATTTATAAGCCTTATCTCTTGGAAAACCTTCGTTCACAGCTCCATCAGCCATCGCCTCTATAAACATATATACAAAAGCCGGCGATGAACCACTCAGAGCTGGGACGGTATCCATTAGTTTCTCTTCGACGACCTCGGCTTCACCGAAGCTTTCAAACACTTCCATGACTTCCGCTAATTCCTGCTTTGTCACAAAATCATTCGGACAAAGCACACTCATTCCCGCTCCTACCAGAGAAGGGGTGTTCGGCATGGATCGGATGACTTTCACGTTTTTTCCAAAAGCCTCTTTCATAGCATCAAGAGTAATTCCTGCAGCAACTGTAACGACTACCGTGTCCTCTGGGACTTCCTCCCTAATTTCCTGGATGACGCCTTGATAGACATAAGGCTTTACAGCTAAGAAAAGGATCTCACTTTCTCTCGCCAGCCTTTTATTATCATTAGATATTTGTATGCCGTACTCATCTGTAACAAAATCAATGGTTTCATCAGACAAAGCTGTAGCGGCAATTTGTTCCGCTTCAACCAAGCCGGCATCAATCATTCCTTGAATCATCGCCTGTCCCATTTGACCGCAGCCGATAAATCCGAGTTTTTTGTTCACCGTACATCCCTCCTTAGTCTCTCCATTGTATAGGAATCTTTCTTTCATCACAATTCCATTTAATAAGAAGGATGAATTTACGTTAACGTATAGTAAATATTTCTTGTTTTCTGGAGAAAAGGTTTACAAATTATGGCTTGTTCCCTATAATATAAAGTGTATTCTTCATATCATATTGAAACACCCCAAATATCATAGCTGCTACGAAAAAAGCCGAGCTGCCTCAAGCTCGGTTTTTTTCGTTGGTCACTTCTTGTGTTCTTACTGCTTCTAACAATTTGCGCACTTCTTTTTTGCTGTTTCTCGCCACAAGAATATAGAGCGTATCCCCTGTTTTAATTTCTGTCTGACCATACGGAGTGATCACGTCTCCGTCACGAATGATCGCGTTAATAAGAGCGCGATCAGGCAATTCCATGTTCTCTAGCGTTTGACCTACAATTTGATTGTGAGCCATAACCTCGAATTCCATCATTTCCACATTAGCTTTCCCGATCGAGATCAGTTCAAGAGAATGAATTGGGTTCGTCATTTTTTCGGATACCAACTTAAACCTCTCAGCTAGCCATGTAATGGAAGAGCCCTGGGCAAGTGTTGACATGAGAACGGTAAAGAAAACGACGTTGAAAATAATTTGACTGTTCTCCACCCCAGCAAGCATCGGGAATATAGCCAGTACGATCGGTACGGCGCCACGTAGTCCAGCCCACGATAAGAATAACTTTTCTTTCGTATTGAATTTAAATCCGGCTAAGCTTATGAAAGTGGCTACTGGTCTTGCGATAAGAATCAAGACAAGTGCAACGATTAATCCATCAATCATTACAGGAAGTGTAAAAACTTCTGATGGAAAGACGAATAACCCCAAAATGATGAACATTAATATTTGTGCCATCCACCCAAATCCTTCATGGAACCGGAGGATTGAATAACGGTAGGCAAGTTCTGCATTTCCGATAAAAACAGCCGCTACATAAACAGCAAGAAGTCCACTCGCCTGGATGAGAGAACTTGCACTATAGGCCAGAAAAGCAAAACCGAGAGCGAACAGCGGGTAAAGGCCGCTCGAATCAAGATTGATACGATTCAATGAATAACTGGCTAGATAACCGATTACCGCACCGACAACTAACCCTGCCCCCATTTGCCAAAAGAACGAACCGACCATGCCCCAAATATTCACGTCAGGAACTGTCAGCAACTGAATGAAAGCAATCGTAAGAAAAACGGCCATCGGGTCATTGGTACCGGACTCGGCCTCAAGGGTTGCTTCAAGCTTCCCGCGAATGTTTTTTCCTTTTAACACAGCAAAAACGGCAGCCGCATCTGTCGAACCAATGATGGAACCTAATAGAAAGGCTTCAAGCCAAGTGATATGTAAAATATACTTTGCCGCTATGGCAACGATTCCAGCTGTAAGCACAACCCCCACAGTCGCCAATGTTACTGAGGGTCCAATGACTGAGCGTATATCATTCCATTTCGTCTGCATACCGCCTTCAAATAGAATGACAATTAGCGCAAACACACCGACAAGCTGGGCAATTTCAGGATTATCAAAATAGAGAAATCCCAGTCCATCACTGCCGACAATCATTCCTACAGCTATAAAGAGAACAAGGGAAGGAACACCTAATCGAGAAGAGAATTTTGTGACGACGATACTGATGATCAATAATAGTGCTACGAGCATGATGAATTGATTAGACTCTAAGATTTCTTGAATCATTACAGATACCCCTTTTTTAGCTTCATTCCTCTATTTTACAAAAAATGATAGTAAAACGCATGGATTTGAATTCAAAGCGGCTCCCATTACCGGGAGCCGCTTTGAATTTATACTTCCTGATATAAGTCTTCAGGGATCCGTTTCAGAAAACGGCTCTTTTTCGTCTGGTAAAAGATATCCAGTTCATGCATCGCTCTCGTACATGCGGTATAGAAGAGTTTCCTCTCTTCTTCCCTGTAGTAAGTCTTATCTGATGCATCTGGAATAATTACGGCATCAAACTCTATCCCTTTTGCATAATAAGCAGGGAGCACTAGCACTCCTTTTTCAAAGGTTTGCGATTCTTTATAAATAAGTCTTGCTTCAACCGTATTTTTCAACTGGCTATAAAAGTTTATCGCATCCTTTTTAGTACGCGTAAGGACAGCTACCGTTTCGTACCCTTCCTTTAGTCTTTGGTTGATAGTCACCGCCACAGCTGCCACAGCATCGCTCGTTATTTTATGAAGTCTTGGCTTCTCCCCCTCACGGTTAAATGCCTCGATCTTTTCCCCTTCAGAGATCATAGGCTTCGTAAACTCGACGATTGGTTTGGTGGATCGATAGCTGCGCATCAATTGTATCCGTTCCGTATCTTCGTTTACGTCCTTTGCTTCTAAGACACTCGGCACATCCGAAAACAACGTGTGAATCGCCTGGTTGTAATCTCCTAATAGATTGAAGCGGGCATTTGGAAACAGCTGTTGAATGTATTTCATTTGAAACGGTGAATAGTCCTGAGCTTCGTCAACAAACACATGGCGAATATCCGTATTCACTTTTCTTCCCTCGATTTGATCCTTTAAATAAAGATAAGGGGTAATATCTTCTGCGTACAACTGGTTCTTTTCTATAGCTGCTTGAGTATAATCCGTCACACCATTCCACTGCTCTTCCCCATTAGATCTTACTATTTCATAAAACTGGTGGTACAAATTCTTCATCTGGATGAACTTCAGACCTGCTATTTTCTTTCTCAATGGGTGGATAGCTCGTTGAACAACTAATTTAGTTAAAAGCTCTTGCTCCCTCTCGAAATCATCAAAGGTCTCCTCATCAAATTTTTGATGTTTTTGTAGCTCTTTATATGCGTCTAAATAGTCCTCTTTACTTAGAAAAGCCGCCTCTTCCTCTGGCCAGTCTTTTGTTCGTTCTTCTGCCTCCAGCTCTTCCAGTTTGCTTAAAAGCCAATTTTTCACGCTCTCCACTCTGTTCGGGATGCTTCCACTAGAACGATAAAAGTTCTCCCTTATTTCATCAGCAGCAACAACTTTTCTCCCTCTGAACGTAATATTCTTAAATACCATTCCCTTATTTTCTAACCTTTTTACAAAAGCATCTAACTGGTCTTTAAAAGCAACCGCCGCTTTTAGCCGAATCCCCTTTTCCCTGTCGCTATACCATCGATCCTCAGTGTGATCAAGCAGGTATTCAAGCTGCTCAAACGGTGTCTCCACGTTAAACTCGTGATCAACTCGACCAGCGGCATATTCTTGAAAGGTCATCTGGCGCATGTTTTCTTCTCCGAGTTCTGGTAGAACAGAAGACACATAACTCATAAACATGTGGTTTGGAGAGAATAAAAGGATTTGATCTGCAGTAATTGATTTTCGATCACGATAAAGCAAGTAAGCGATTCTCTGCATGGCGGCTGATGTCTTTCCACTCCCTGCTACCCCTTGCACCATAAGAATTTTGTTACGCTTAAAGCGGATAATTTTGTTTTGTTCCTTTTGAATCGTTGCGACAATCCCTCTCATCTGAGCACTCGCATTACTGCCAAGGGCCTGCTGCAGCAGCTCATCCCCAATCGTCACTCCTGTATCGAACATTCCTTTTAAAAGACCTTCTCGAATGATGAATTGACGCTTCAGCTCCATTTCTCCTTCTATTTCTCCTTCAGGTGTTTCATACTGAGCAGGCCCTGGCGAATAATCATAGTACATACTCGAAATCGGAGCTCTCCAGTCATAAATTAAAAAATCTTCTTTTTTTCTATCCATTAAAGATCCTATACCGATGTAAATGGAATCTTTTTTCCCATCTTCCACAAAATCAAACCGGCCAAAATAAGGAGAATGCTCCTGACGTTCATACTGATCCACGAGCTTATCAAACTGCCCGTAGCTCCGTTCCCTCTCTGCTAACAATTCTGCCTGCTGTTTAATACTTGCATATGTCTCAATTACTTCATCAGGTTCATCTATGTTGACTGTAACATCATCCCAGAAACCTTTTCTCAGCTGTTGAATATCTTCTTTTGCCGTTTGGTTATCATTGATGATTTGCTGTTTCTTTTCAGATAATAAGCGAGTTATAAAATCAATCCGTGATTGTTCTTCTTCCCATTCAATCGTATTCTTATCCATAGAACCACCACTCCATCATCTTTTTAATCTTCTCTCTTGACAACTGCTAGAACTTAATGTAAAATTATAATTGGGTACATATGAATGAACGCATAAACCAAGAGATAGATGGTATTTATTCTACACGAGTACGTGTTAGAATACAACCTAAAATATGATAAAAAAGCCAAGCAACTATTGTTGCTTGGCTTTTCCTTTTTTAACTTAATATCTCTTCTGCATTTTCTTCACTGAAAAATTGTTTCATCGCGTGGAAGACGTCCGCTTTTTTGCGTAAAATATAGTAGCGGAATTTCGGATGATCAATGTTTTTATACGCTTGCATCAAACTAGAGGATCGATTATATTGATTGACTTCCCCATACCCGAACATTTGCGAAACTTCTATTAACTCATCAATCAAAGCAAGGCAGCGTTTGTTATCAGACGTTAAGTTATCTCCATCTGAGAAGTGGAACGGATAAATATTGTACCGTTCAGGTGAATACTTCGTGTTAATCAATTCTAATGCTTTACGGTAAGCAGATGAACAAATCGTACCGCCACTTTCCCCTTTTGAGAAAAAGTCTTCTTCACTTACAACCTTAGCCTGGGTGTGGTGAGCAACAAACTCGACTTCAACGGTTTCATAATTTTTGTTAAGGAAACGGTTCATCCAAAAGAAGAAACTTCTAGCCATATACTTTTCCCACTGCCCCATGGATCCACTCGTATCCATCATAGCGATAACGACAGCCTTGGATTGCGGCTTCGTTTTTTCATCCCATGTTTTGAAACGGATATCTTCAGGATAGATTGGGGAGAATGAAGCTTCTCCACCTAAGGCATTTCGTTTATACGCTTCAAGCATCGTTCTTTTCTTATCGATATTTCCAGTTAATCCAGTCTTACGGATATCACTGAACTCAATATCAGTATGAACGATATTGTCCTTCTCTTTTTCATCAAGGTTCGGTAAGGTTAGCTCTTTAAATAAAGCCTCTTCAAGCTCTGCCAACGAAACTTCTGCTTCATAATAATCTTCACCAGCTTGATCACCTGCTCCATCTCCATCGCCAGGCTTACCTTTTGATTGAGGCGCTTGAGCAACCACATCGCCGACTTCGCTGTCCCCATCTCCTTGCCCTGCATGTTTATTCTTTTCATAATTGTAACGAATCTTATATTCATCAAGCGAACGAATCGGTATCTTAACGACACGCTTCCCATTCGACATTACAATGTTCTCTTCGGTAATCAAATCCGGCAATTGTTTATTCATCGCATCTTTTACTTTTTCTTGATGTCGCCGCTGATCGTCATAGCCTTTCCGATGGAGGGACCAGTCGTCTTCGGCGATTACGAAACTCTTCTCTTCATCCATAAATTTTCTCCCTCCTAATCGAGTATTACTCTATCGTATGCAGGTCCACGTAAATGGATGAAGGATATTGAAATATGAATGGTTTATTTCTCTTTTTTTTATTTCGATAAAAGGCTTGAGGACGCGGTTTACAGCACTGCTTGTCTTAATCATACACTTAGAACATTAGGCGGGCGCCTCTATTCCCATGTAAAATAAACACTCCATTTTAAGAGTGTTTGTGAAAATGCATTTCCACTCTCTCTTCCCGTTCTTTTGAGTTCTATTCTCCAACGTTTGTCCTCTGTTCCTTTACTCGCACTTTCTGTTCCCTAACTCTCTTCATCTAACAAAAACCCCGCTGTATGGATTACAGCGGGGTTTGCTTACTTATATTGTTTGACTATATAAACGCTTGGATATCAGTGTTTGGATGATGAGAAACAGTCCTCCAACTGCCCAATATAACGGTAAGGCCGACGGGGCTGAAAAAGAAATGAGCAAGATCATAATGGGTGAAAGAAGACCAACCAACTTCATTTGCTTTTGCTGGTCAGCTGAAACTCCTATGAGTGACACTCTGTATTGGATGAAATACAGGAGACCGGCAATAAGTGCCATAGTCACGTCTGCTTCTCCCAGGTTAAACCAAAGGAAAGAATGGGTAGCAATTTCTTCTGAGCCTCGTATCGCGTAATATACTCCCATGAAAATAGGCATTTGGATGAGAATCGGTAAGCATCCCATATTCATGGGGTTGATGTCATGAGTTTTGTAAAGTTTCATCATTTCAGCTTGGATTTCTTGTTTTTCTTCTTGGGTTTTCGCTTCTTTCAAACGGCTTTGAATATCATTCATCTCTGGTTTGACTGCTTCCATTTTAATTCGCATTTCCTGACTGTTTTTATACATCTTTAGCATTAGCGGAAGTAGGACAAAACGGATAGCTAAGGTTATGATGATAATCGCAATCCCGTAATTGTCACCAAAAGCTTCTGCAACCATTTTAATCGCAATTACAAAGGGATCAACGAAATAGTTATTAAAGAACCCTGTACTACTTGCATCTGGGTTACTGGAACACCCAGCTAAAACCAAACCAATACCTGCCAATACACTTAACAATCGTTTCACATTACATCCTCCTCTTTATTCGTTTAAATTAAACACGAATAAAGAGGTAGTGGTCGTCATCCTTAGAACTTTCCTTCCTGCGCACTGTTCGTTGCAGCCAACGAATCATTTCATTGGCACACTCCACCACATCGTCTAACACAATGAGTTGTGGATCATTCTTTTTTGGGACAATGTGACGAGAGCTCATCCATCCTGAAGTGTCGGCCACCATTTGTGTCCAGATCGCTTCAAGGGATATACGAACTAACACACTTATATATATCGACAGAAACAATAAATCATAAGATCCGTCTAATAGTTCAACTAATATATTCATAACAATCTCTTTTCTAAAAAGTCTTAGTTGTTTATACGAAATACACTACTAGAGGTTTCATATAAATTCAACCCACGGTGATTGGTTACTAAATTTCCAAACAGAAAACCCGCCAGCAAGGAGCTGGCGGGAATATTTTAACCTTCTAGTAACAAGTCATATGGATCTTCAATCATTTCTTTAATACGCCGCAGGAATTGGACGGCTTCTTTACCATCGACGATTCTGTGGTCGTAGGAAAGCGCGATGTACATCATCGGACGAGCCTGAATCGTGTCATCCGGCATTACTTTGGCACGCTTTTCAATATTATGCAATCCAAGAATACCGACTTGCGGAGAATTCAAGATTGGTGTTGAAAGCATAGAACCGAAAATTCCACCATTTGTAATTGTGAAGGATCCGCCTTGCAAGTCATCCAACTGCAGTTCTTTGTTACGGGCTTTCGTTGCAAGATCAGCAATCCCTTTTTCGATTCCGGCAAAGTCAAGACGGTCAGCATCGCGGACAACCGGCACAACTAAACCTTCATCAGTAGAAACTGCCATTCCGATGTCATAGAATTTTTTCTTCACAATTTCATTCCCTTGGATCTCTGCATTAATTAATGGAAATTCCTTAAGCGCACCAACAGCCGCTTTTGTGAAGAAAGACATGAAGCCAAGCTTAATGTCATGTTTTTTCTGGAACGACTCTTTACGCTCACTGCGAAGCTTCATGACGTTCGTCATATCAACTTCGTTAAATGTTGTTAGCATCGCTGAATTTTGCTGTGCTTCAACTAGGCGCTTCGCGATGGTTTGACGGCGGCGAGACATTTTAACACGTTCAACCGGTTTGTCGAATTCGGTTTTTTCGTTATTTTTCTCTTGTTTCTTCTCTTTTTTAGGTTCTTCTTTCTTCTCTTCTTTCTTGCTGCCACCCTTAGCTGCTGCGTCTACATCTTCCGGACGGATACGGCCTAATGGATCTCTCGCAGAAATCTCACTCAAATCAATTCCAAGCTCACGTGCGCGCTTACGAGCTGCAGGAGTTGCAACAATATCTTTGTTGCTTTCTTTCCTTTGTTCTTTTTCGTTAGAATCAGAGGAAGATTTCTCTTCTTTCTGTTTTGAAGCTTCTTCTTTTTTCTCTTCTTGTTTCTCTTGTTCTTTTTCTTCTTCATCTGAAGAATCTTCGTCAGATGAAGATTCCTCGTCAGATCCGCCTGCTTCACCGTTCTCATCCACTTTGGCGATGACGTCTCCGACTTCGACATCATCTCCTTCGTCTTTCAGGAGCTCTGCAATGACGCCACTGGCGTCTGCATTTACTTCAACGTTTACTTTGTCTGTTTCTAATTCAAGAATTGGATCGCCCTTCTCTACCTGATCACCTTTTTTTACTAGCCATTCAGCGATCGTTCCTTCTGTGATAGATTCAGCTAATTCAGGGACTTTAATTTCCTTCATTTGAATTTCCTCCTTTAGACATCTGTAGCGCCTCATGAATTATACGATTTTGCTCTGTTTTATGAATATTTGGTTCTCCGACTGATGGCGACGCTCGGTGTGGACGGCCAACATAGCGGTGAATTTGATCACCTTTCAATAGCTTGTGGAGGATTCCTTCAACAAAGTACCAACTACCCATGTTCTGCGGTTCTTCTTGGACCCATACCAATTCTTCCAGGTTCGGATAGGTTTCAAGAATCTCTGCCAATCTCTTTTCAGGGAAAGGATAGATTTGTTCAATGCGAACAGCGTCAATCGTTTCAAAGGATTGGTCCGCATTTTCCACTGTATCTTCAATTTCTACCATGATTTTTCCGCTTCCAAGAAGTAATGTCTTCACTTTCTCCCTTGCTTTATCATCTTCTTTCGTCAATCCAGGCTGCCTCATGATTGGCTGGAATTTACCTTCGCTGAAGTGAGTTCCTTCTACAGCGACACGCTGGTTTCTAAGCAAGCTCTTCGGACTCATTAGTACCAGTGGGCGAGCTTCTTCCCGATCACTTATAGCTGCTTGACGACGAAGCAAGTGGAAATATTGAGCTGATGACGTTACATTTGCCACTGTCCAGTTATTTTCTGCTCCCATTTGCAAGAAGCGTTCAAGGCGGGCACTTGAGTGTTCAGGCCCTTGTCCTTCATACCCATGTGGGAGTAGGAAAATCATGTTGGATTTTTCTCCCCATTTCGCACGTCCTGCGGATATGAATTGGTCAAAAATAACTTGTCCGGCGTTAGCAAAATCGCCAAACTGTGCTTCCCAAAGCACAAGCGTTTCAGGAGCCTGGACGCTATATCCATATTCAAATCCAATGACCCCAGCCTCAGAAAGCGGGCTGTTATGAATATCAAAGGATGCATTGGCTTGCTCTAACCCATGCAGCGGACAATAGGTTTCACCTGTTTCCACATCGTGAAGCACCATATGACGGTGAGCGAATGTTCCTCGCTCTGTGTCTTGTCCAGTAATACGGATTGGGCGTCCATCTTCAAGAATGGAAGCAAAAGCTAATGCTTCAGCTGTCGCCCAGTCTACTTTTTGCCCCTCTTCTAACATCTTGCCACGGCGCTGTAGAATTTTTTCAAGTTTCTTGAATCCATTGAATCCTTCTGGGCGTTTCAGCAAACCTTCATTTAGGCCGCGCAACCGTTCAAGGTCAACAGCTGTTTCGATTTCATCAAGCGGCCGTTCTACCCCGCTTGGTCGGTCTTTTACGTCTGCCGCAGTGGCTTCATGTTCATCCATATTGTTGTAAATCTCACGAAGCTCTTCCTCTACTTTCTCTTTCATATCATCAAGAGTTCCATCTTCAACAATGGATTCTTCTTGTAAAGTCTTTTCATATACCGCAGCGGCTGTCGGATGCTCATCAATTTCGCTGTAGAGTCTTGGCTGCGTCGCACGCGGCTCATCCATTTCATTATGTCCGAATCGACGGTACCCTACCAGATCGATTAAAAAGTCTTTATGGAACTTTTGGCGATATTCATACGACAATGCCATAGCAGATAAACACGCTACCGGATCATCGGCATTTACATGGACGATCGGAATTTCAAATCCTTTAGCCAAGTCACTTGCATAACGAGTAGAGCGGCCGTGTTTACGATTAGTCGTAAACCCAACCAAGTTGTTTGCAATAATGTGTACAGTTCCACCGGTTCTGTATCCAGGAAGATCACTCATGTTCAAGGTTTCAGCGACTACACCTTCTCCGATGAATGCCGCATCTCCGTGAATAAGAAGACCGAACGCTTCATCTTTATCCATTTGAGCGTATCCAGGCTCTGAACGGTCATCTTGCGCCGCTCGTGTAAACCCTTCAACAACTGGATTAACGTATTCCAAGTGAGATGGATTGTGACTGAGTGTAACACGAGTAGCCGATTGCTGCCCGTTCTCAATCTCCCGACGTGCACCAAAGTGGTATTTTACGTCTCCCGTCCATCCATAATTGATCCCCGTTGAGCCTTCAGATGGAACCAATTCCTTATCCGGAGAATGGTGAAACTCAGAGAAAATACGTTCGTATGGTTTACCCAAAATATGAGCAAGCACATTCAAACGGCCCCTGTGAGCCATGCCCATCATAATATTTTTAATCTTGTCACCGGATGCTAATTGAATAATGTGATCGAGCATCGGCACCATAACATCCAGACCCTCAATGGAAAAGCGTTTTTGCGCTACAAAGGTTTTTCCAAGGAAGTTCTCAAACCCTTCCACTGCTGCTAACCTGCGTAACAACTGTTTCTTTTCTTCATTACTGAGCGATACACGAAATGAACCGGTATCAACTTTCTCTTGAAGCCATTTTCTTTCATCTTCATTGTAGACATGGCCAAATTCAAACGAAATGGTACCTGCGTACCTTTCTTTTAATGTATTAACCACTTGAAGAGCATTTTGAAGCTTCAATGGGGAATCAGGCCAAACCCATTCAGCAGGCATCTCTTCCAGATCCTTTTCTTTTAATCCGTATGTTTCTAAATCAAGTAAATTTGTCGTAGGACGATCGTAACTCCCTACGGCATAAATATTTGCCTGTAAGTGGCCATGACGACGAATAGCCTCAACAAGTTTGATTGCTGAGGTCACTTTAGAAATGTCTTTATCCGTTGGCGACACAGCACCATTGGTTTTCACAGACGTATCTCCCGCCATCCAGTCAGGCGCTCCGTGCTCGTCGAACATTTCCTTTAATGTAGGATCGACTGCACTCGGATCGTTTGTGTATTGTTCATATTGTTCTTCAATATACCCCATGTTGGGGCCATGGAAATTTTCCCAGAATCTTTCATTGGAGCCTTGATTAGACACGTGTAATACCCCCAAGTAGTAGTTGGCTATTGTTTCCTCGAAAACGTTTCCAAGTCCAAATACTATTATAGAATTGAAACGCTTACGTATTCAACATTTTTCGCTGATTTTTTCATTATATAACAAATTTATTATAACAATAAAGGCGCACCAGATGGTACGCCTTTTTCACTTTTTATCGTTAAAGTGCTATAAATTTGTTATTCTTCATCCTCGAGCACACGATAAGCCATGTCAAAAAGCTTCATCTGGCTATTAATTTTCTCGCCCCCTTTTGGAGCTTCGATATAACGATATGTCCCGTCATTATGCTGTTCGCGAGCTTTCACATTGTCACTCAGCATAATGGAGAGAATTTTTTGGAGACGGCTTTTGACCCCGGTTTCATAAATTGGGAATAAAAGTTCTACCCGCTTAACCATATTTCTTGTCATCATATCCGCAGATGACAGAAAGACACGGTCATCCCCGTTATGATGGAAATAATAAATACGGCTATGTTCTAAAAAACGGCCGACGATACTGATGACTCGAATGTTTTCACTAATTCCTTTTATGCCAGGCCTTAAACAACAGATACCGCGAACAATTAAATCGATTTGTACCCCGGCTTGAGAAGCTTCATACATTTTCATAATGAGGTTCTTATCTGTTAGGGAGTTCATTTTGGCTATGATACGTCCATTCCCGTGCTGCTTTTGGAATCGGATCTCATTATTCATATAACGAATAAAATCGTTTCGTATATCAAAAGGAGCCATGGACAGATGATGATACTTCGGCTTTTCTGTAAACCCACTTAAGTAATTGAAAAAATCAGTGGCATCGATCCCAAACTTACGTTTTGAGGTTATGATGCCCATATCCGTATATAGGGAGGCCGTCTGATCATTATAGTTCCCCGTTCCCAGGTGAACGAAACGCTCTATTTTGTCACGTTCTTTTCTGACTACTAATGTAATCTTGCTGTGAGTCTTTAAATAAGTCATTCCGTAAATCACGTGGCAGCCAGCCTTCTCTAATTCTTTCGCCCATTGAACGTTGTTCTCTTCGTCGAATCTCGCTTTCAACTCCACAAGTACAGTGACTTGCTTTCCATTCTCAGCTGCCCGTTTTAGAGCCTCAATAATCGGGGAATCGCCGCTGACCCTATAGAGAGTCTGTTTAATGGCGAGCACATGAGGGTCATCAGCTGCATCGGCAACAAAGTCCACAACGGGTTCGAATGATTCATAAGGATGGTGAAGGAAAAGGTCTCTATCTGTAGCTGCTTCGAAAATATCATCTTCTCCTTCAAGGTCTCGTGGAGGCTGCGGGATCAGAGTTTCATAAATTAAATGATCCTTTATTGTAGAAAACGTTTTGTGAAACTTAAATAAGAACGTCAAATCCAATGGACCGTTGGTAATATACAGGTCGTCTTTATGAATCTCAAGGACGCCTAATAGGAAATGGATAACTTTATCATCATATTTATTGTTCCGAACCTCTAATCGGACAGCCGCCCCCCATTTTCGCTTCTTCAGCTCTTTTTCGATCTCTTTAAGTAGATCGCGGGCTCCTTCTTCATGAATCGTCATATCTGCGTTCCTGGTAATTCTGAACTCCGTGATGGAATGGACTTGATACCCTTTAAACAGCTTATGGATAAAATGACTGATGATATCTTCCAGCAGGACATATTGGTATTTTGTCTCATGCTCCACTTGAACAAAGCGATTTAAGACCGCTGGGACTTGTACGATCGCTGTCTTTTTCACATTGTCATTCGGATCAAGCGCATCTTGTATGACGACCGCTAAATTGATGGACTTGTTCAACAACATAGGAAAAGGACGATAGGCATCAACGGCCATAGGAGTTAAAACCGGAAAGATATTTTCATTAAAATAAGTTTCTAACTGCTCAATTTCTTCTATTGTTAAATCTTCAATCGAAAGGATAGAGATATCTTCTTTTTCCAGTTGGGGTTTAATTGTCTGGTAACTCTCGTACTGCCTTCTTACAAGTTCATGGTTGATTTCGGCAATTTTGGCCAACTGCTGTTTCGGTGTAAGCCCAGCCTTATTTTCTGGTTTATTAAAGCCCGCTTTTACCTGGTCCTTTAATCCAGCGACCCTAACCATAAAAAACTCATCAAGGTTTGATGAGCAGATCGCTAGAAACTTTAAACGTTCAAGCAAAGGGTTGTCCATATCAAGCGCCTCTTCTAACACCCGTTCGTTAAAAGCAAGCCAGCTTAGTTCGCGGTTGTTATAAAATAGTGGGTTGTCGAGTTCCTTCTTTTTTTCTTTTGTTGCCATTACGCACACCCTTTACACTGTAGTCTTACCTCCACCATAATGCCTATTTATAAGTTGAATATTAACAAGACGTTAAGTGTTCGTAAATTTTCGATAATATTCGACCAAAAACGCCATTGAATTATAGTCCTATCTTACGGATGAATAGTACAACAACTGAGCTTTACCAAGTAATTAACAGAACTTTATTCCTTACTTTCCACGAAGGATAACTCGATATTCCTTTTCAGCGATTTCTCCAAGTGTTTCTTCTGCTTCTCAGACTGGTATTCTTCCGGCATCCATTCATCTTTACAGTAAAGAGTAATATGAAGATCCCCATCATGAGTGGCGACATGGATATCCTTAACAATCTGCCGTCTCGTACTATCAAGGCTGTAGCAAAACTTAAGCAGTGCTCCAAGCAGACGTAATTTTTTTCGCTCTTCTTTTAAGAACCAGCTTTTATAAGGATGAAGGAACTGTTTAAAGACGGTCTTATTCTTAAAGGAAGCTAAAAGTGCCAGCCGCAAACGTTCCATATGCATCAAACCATCGATTGTACGGTTCGCTAAAAGATAAAAGGTATGCTGTGAACTGGATTCACTATCAATATAGTCCCCCAGATTGAAAACGTAACTCGCGCGTTTTACTTCTTTCCAATCTTTTTTTCTAAGTGCACCTACCCCTTTTTCGTGAAGCTGAAAAAATAATTCATGGGCGAGATGTTGCGCATGATGAATTTGCTTCATGCTCAAATCATAATCTGTCACTAATTCTTGAATGCTCTCCTCAAGAACATTCGGGAAAACAGAAGTGCCCATATCACGGGTCAACTGTTCATAAAAAACCCCGTCTCTTAACCCTTTTCGGCTTAAAATGAACCCTGATGATTGGACCGCATCATAAAGGGAGTGGAATACTTCTGTAGCGGGCAGGATGATATCCGCTCGGTCTTTTGATAATCCTTCTACTTTCTGAAGCTTTTTCATGGGAAGAGTGAACAGGTAGTTTTTTATAAAAGACAGATCGCTATCTTTCATTTTGTACTGATGTAAACCTGCGAGCGGATATTCTTTCAAGTTTTGATCGATTTGTACTAAGTTACGTGCGCCTCCGCCAATACCAATAAGAGGAACTTTCTTCTCTTGCAACCATGGCAGAGTTCTAAATTGGGAAAGGAGGTAATGACGTAAATTTGACATTTCCCCCTCTGTAGGAAGGTCTTTTTTGAAGAAGTCTTGTTTTAACGTCAAGGCACCGAATGGAAAACTGTGAGACTCCACAAGTTTCCGATCCTTGAAGTATGTAACCTCTGTACTTCCACCACCGATATCGACCGTTACCCCCTCGGTCACTGGGGTAGAATTGACTACAGCGAGATACCCGTAATAGGCCTCTTCATGTTCGGAAAGGATTCGCATGTCAAACCCTGAGTGTTCAGATACTTTTTTAATAATATCTTCCTGGTTGACTGCCTGACGGATGGTTGCTGTGGCCACGCACACCATTTCTTCCAGCTCGTAAGATCCAGCCACTTCTTTAAAACTGTTTAAAGTGGTAAGCAATGTACGAATTCCTTCGTCTGACAAATAACCGTCATCTTGAAGATGATTCCTTAACCGAGCGACAGCTTTGACGTTTTCGATTTCGCGCAAACGTCCGCCTTTATCTCTTAAATAAACGACTAAACGCATCGTATTGGAGCCTACATCGATTATTGCGTAATATTTTTTAGCCATCCTTTCACCCACCATTCATATTTTGTGCCATTATATCAGATCAAAAGTGTTAACGCCTTGATTTACCAGGGAGATTCCAATATACAAACCGCTGTTTATAAACGTTTGAAATGAAACGTCAGAGGGTTAGAAATTAGAATAGCTTTCTTCACCGAATTTTCAATAAAACTGCCTCCGTTCCCTTCATTAAATGCAGAAGACCTGTATCCTTATGAGCGACTATAATTCTATGTACCCTATTTTTCTGTTACTCAAATATTTTCTAACAAAGTATCTCCACTTTTTTGGTTTAAAAAACAGTTAATCTAATAATCTGGTTCTCCATATCCTGAATACTCAGTTTAGGACATTTGTAAGGATGTTTCCGGTACCTAATACAAGGAAGGTGTTCGGAGAAATCGGTCGCTTTCCGCGGGGATGACGGAAATCCATTCCCGCAGGAGGCTCGCAATTCCCCTCCCACCTTACCTTTTCATTTGATGAACGGAAACGCTGTTATGATGAAAAACCACTTTCTTTTAGGAAGGCTATTGGTAGTTTTTCAATCCCCTATTGCTGGAGGTAACCTAGAATTTACTCTTTAAAAAGTTAATCTCCATTCAAATGGGTTCGTTAGGATTATAAGTTAAGGTGTGGCTAGGAAACGGCGAGACTCCCGCGGGAGGAGGAGCTAGGCGAGACCCCACAGAGAGCGAAGCGAACGAGGAGGCTTGCCAGTTCCCCCGCAGGAAAGCGAGTCGTTTCCTAGCCACACCAAGCCTATTTAATGGGAACGAACCCTAAGTCAATCCTGCTATATTGTTGAATTGATCCATACCTAAACGAAATATTTGTTAAGGCCAATAAAAAAGAAACCACCCTTCCCAATTCATTGAGAAGGATGGTTTCTTATGAGTTTTATCGATTCAACAAGCTTCCAACGTATTTAAGCAATTCATTGGCAGAGCTGGAATTGTAACCATGTTCATCAACAAGAGTAGCCACCACTTCGTTGATCTTTTTAAGCTGCTGCTCATCCGGAGTTTTAGTGGATGTCGTAATTTTCACTACGTCTTTCAAATCAGCAAACAATTTCTTCTGGATCGCTTCGCGTAAACGTTCGTGTGATTGGTAATCGAATTTCTTCCCTTTTCGTGCATAAGCAGAAATTCTGATCAAGATTTCTTCACGGAATGCTTTCTTCGCGTTTTCAGATACACCGATTTGTTCTTCAATGGATCGCATGAGACGCTCATCCGGGTTCAATTCTTCACCAGTTAATGGGTCTCTTAATTTCGCCTTATTACAGTAAGCTTCCACATTGTCTAGATAATTGTCCATGAGAGTGACTGCAGACTCTTCATAAGAGTAGACAAAAGCTTTTTGAACTTCTTTCTTCGCAATTTCATCGTACTCTTTTCTGGCTAAAGAGATAAAGTCAAGATACCGCTCTTTATCTTCATTAGAAATGGAAGCATGACTGCCTAATCCATCTTTGAGAGAGCGAAGTACATCAAGCGCGTTGATCGATGTGAGTTCTTTTTTAATGATCGTCGACGATATGCGGTTGATAACATAACGCGGATCAATACCGCTCATCCCTTCGTCGGAGTGTTCTTTCTTCAACTCTTCCACGTCAACATCACTGAATCCTTCAAGGATTTCTCCATCATAGAGACGCATTTTCTTCAATACATCAACAGATGCTTTCTTCGATTCTTTTAATCTAGTAAGAATCGTGAACATCGCTGCTACTCTTAATGTATGAGGCGCAATGTGGACGTCACGGATATCACTTTCGCGAATCATTTTCTCATAAATCCGTTCCTCTTGACTTACTTTCAAGTTGTAAGGCACAGGCATGACAATCATTCGGGAATGCAGGGCTTCATTCTTCTTATTAGCAATAAATGAACGATACTCCGCTTCGTTCGTGTGAGCCACTATTAATTCATCCGCTGAAATAAGCGCAAATCGTCCAGCTTTGAAGTTTCCTTCCTGGGTCAGGCTGAGTAAGTGCCAAAGAAATTTCTCATCACATTTAAGCATTTCCTGGAACTCCATCATGCCTCTGTTCGCCTTGTTCAGCTCACCATCGAAACGGTAGGCACGAGGGTCCGATTCCGATCCGTATTGTGCAATCGTTGAAAAGTCAATGGATCCAGTAAGGTCAGCGATATCTTGGGATTTTGGATCAGAAGGACTGAAGGTACCAATGCCTGTACGCTTATCCTCTGAGAAAAAGATACGCTCAACTAAGACATCCTCAATTCTTCCTCCATATTCAGTCTCCACTCGCATCGTATTCAGCGGTGACAAACTGCCTTCAATTCGAATGCCATATTCTTCTTGAAATTCTTTTCTTAAGTGCTGTGGAATCAAATGCAGCGGATCCTCATGCATTGGACAACCCTTAATCGCAAAAACGGCTCCCTCTTCTGTGTGAGAATACTTCTCTAAACCACGCTTCAATAAATTCACCAATGTCGATTTACCGCCACTGACAGGTCCCATCAGTAACAAAATACGTTTACGAACATCCAGTCTTCTCGCAGCCGGATGAAAATATTCTTCTACAAGCTTCTCCATCGCTTCATCTAACCCATAGATATCCTGATCGAAAAACTTATACCTTTTATGGTCATGATCCTCATCTACACCCGCGGATTTTATCATATTATAAACGCGGGAATGTGCTGATTGAGCTAAATACGGACGCTCTTTCAAAAGCTCCAGGTATTCTGCGAATGTACCTTCCCACTTTAACTCTTCTTCTTGTTCCCTGTGGTCTTGTATCTTTTTTAAAATGTCCACTTATTAGAGACCTCCCCCGTCCTAACAGACGAAATTTAATATATCCTATGCTTGGATTACGAGAAACATGTGTAAGAAAGAAATGCGGAAGCGTCTTGTTAAGCCTCGACAAGCATAAGACAAGCAATTGTAGTGGGCGGGATTATACCCGCAAAATGGATTGACTTATAACCTCGAGAGGCTAGACGCTGCAGCTGGACAACGAAAGAAAAGTGCAGAGGGATTGAAAGCCCTGAAACGCATAAGCACTTCTTCGGCGTGGCGTGTTTGGCCACGAAGTAGGATTGCTTATGCCGCGAAGAGCTATCCCTCTGAAAAACCACCAGAATACTGATTTCTCAACTAGAGAGACAAGCCAACTTCAGCCGAACAATAAATTATATGTATTATCCTATATATAGATGCTTATGTTCCCTAATTTCAAATTCTGTTCGTTTCCATAGTTTGCTGTTTTTTCAATAAAAAAAGACTGATCCGTTAAGATCAGTCTTCTCCATAATCCTTTTTCTCCTTGTACTTTTTCCTTTGTGTAAGTCCAATTAAAAGGAAAGTTATAAATAGAAATAAATTCAAAAGTCGGAAGTCCTCGTAGATAATAGCAAGAACGGCCCATATCGCTGCACTTGTTAAGAAAAGAATACTCGTAATCCACATTTGTGTCATCATGAACCCCTCCTAAGTACTATTGTATATCAATTGTGGAGATTTCTTGTACTTTTTTTATATTTACAAGCTGCAAACCTTTCCCTATGATGAGAGGAAAGGTGCTCTAGCAACAGAACTCGTACTTTTTACGTATTCACCAAAAAAGCAGGCCATTGAAGAAGACTTGCAATTTTTGACACACTATGGCACCCTTGTTAGAATTGGTTTGAACATTTTAGCAAGATAAAGTACATTAGGACAGAAAGAAGGATTGCAAATGGAAACATGGTACTTTGTCGATTCTGGCCATTGTACACCAGCGATCAATATGGCGCTGGATGAAGCATTGATGAAATGGCATCGTCAAGGAAACATACCACCTGTGCTTCGATTTTACGGCTGGGCCCCTGCAGGTCTGTCCGTTGGATATTTTCAAAAAGTAAATGGAAAAATTGACTTAGCAGGAGTCAAACGACATGGCTATGAGCTTGTTCGCCGCCAAACTGGAGGACGAGCTGTTCTGCATGACAAAGAACTCACATATAGTGTCATAGTTTCAGAAGATCACCCTGCTATGCCTGCCTCAGTCAAAGATGCTTATCTGGTTATTTCAAAAGGATTATTAGAAGGCTTCCGAGAATTAGGTATACAGGCAGACTTCGCCGTTCCTGAAGGAAAACTGGATGTAACAAACTCCGCAGTCTGCTTTGAAGAACCTTCCTGGTATGAGCTGATTGTAGATGGCAAGAAAGCTGCTGGCAGCGCCCAAACGAGAAAAAAAGGCATCATCCTTCAACACGGATCCATTCCGATTGATGTAGACGATGTGAAACTTTTTGATATGTTCACCTATAAGAATGAACGTGTGAAAGAAAGAGCACGTCGAGCGTTTGGCGACAAGGCAGTAGCCATAAACCAGATTGTTGAACATAATGTAAGCTTTGAAGATACAAAAGCTGCCTTTAAAAAGGGATTTGAAAAAGGACTTGAAGTCCACTTAGAACCTCTGGAACTCTCTAAAGCACAATGGAACGAAGTCGAACAAATCGCTCGTGAACGGTACGGTACGGACGAGTGGAACTTTTCCCGATAAAAAGGAGTGGAAAAAAACATGGCAAAGAAACAAGAGTACATAAGAAAGCCGGATTGGCTGAAAATTAAAATCAACACGAATAAATCCTATACTGGTCTTAAAAAACTAATGAGAGACAAAAAGCTTAACACAGTATGTGAGGAAGCACGCTGCCCCAACATTCATGAGTGCTGGAGTGAACGAAAAACAGCTACCTTCATGATCCTTGGTGATACGTGTACCCGCGGCTGCCGTTTCTGTGCAGTCAAAACCGGTCTTCCTAATGAACTGGACTGGGGCGAACCAGAACGTGTAGCTGAATCCGTAGAAATCATGGGACTTAAACACGTAGTCATCACAGCGGTTGCTCGTGATGACCTTAACGACGGCGGTGCAGCTGTATTTGCTGAAACGGTAAAAGCGGTCAGACGACGTGTTCCTGGTTGTACAGTAGAAATTCTTCCCTCTGACATGAAGGGAGATTATGAAAGCCTTCATACTTTAATGGATGGAGAACCAGACATTTTCAACCATAACATTGAAACAGTTCGTCGCTTAACGAAAAAAGTACGTGCTCGTGCTATGTATGATCGTTCTTTAGAGTTGCTGCGCCGGGTTAAAGAAATTCGCCCAAACACTCCAACAAAATCAAGCATCATGGTAGGACTAGGAGAAACGAAAGAAGAAATCGTTCAGGCCATGGATGATCTTCTGGCTCATAACGTAGATATCATGACCATCGGCCAATACCTGCAGCCGACGAAAAAACATTTAAACGTAGAGCGTTATTATCATCCAGATGAATTTGAAGAGTTGAAACAAATCGCTCTAGAAAAAGGCTTTAAACATTGTGAAGCAGGGCCAATGGTGCGTTCTTCTTATCATGCGGACGAACAAGTAAACAGTACATCTGCTCAACGTCGGATTAAGTATATGAAAGGTTACGAATCTCAGGGCAAAGAGCTTGATACAACTAACTTCTAAAGAATAAGGCTATCTCATTGAGATAGCCTTTGTTATATCTTACCAGAAGCCTCCATATGGGGGGCGTCCGTAATATCCTCCGTAATAAGGAGGTCTATTATAATAATACGGTCCAGGGCCATAGCCACCGCCGAATCCGCCGTATAGTCCAGGAGCAATCGCCCCTCCTAAGAATCCGCCAAGCAGACCGCCTGCGAAAGGACCTAAAAAGAAGAAACGCTCATCTTCATCACGGAAATCATCAAAATTTGCATACGGGTATTGATAAGGATACTGTTCCAATTTAACTCCTCCATTCCCATCCTGGTTATATACCTACTCTTCAACGTATGTTATGGCCAACCGTTTCGTATAGGCATCTGCCATTAGGTGAAGGATAAAATTAACAGGACAAACCATTCACATTACTGTACAATTAAGGTATAATACGGGTAGCATAGCTTGTCTGGATAAAAGGAGGACTTTATACATGAAAATCACATTGATCATTCTTGTGTGCGCAGCGTTTCTGACATCCATCTTCTCAGCAGGATATGATGAAAAAGCGGGTACCCCAAGAAAATAAAAAATGTAAAACCGCCACCGGACCTGACCGGGAGGCGGTTTTTGTTTGGTTTGACACAAAAAAAGACACCGGCACACTCGCCGGTATCTTCCTTTATTTAATCAAATTCGGATAGCCTTGCTGCTTCAACGCATCAAACAAAACGATGGATACTGTATTGGAAAGGTTTAAAGAACGAACCTTGTCTGTCATTGGAATTCGCAAACAACGGTTCTCTAAGCCTTTAAGCAATGATTTCGGTATCCCGTCACTCTCACGTCCAAATACGAAAAACAAATCCTGGTCGGTAGACGAGAAATCAAAATCCGCAAAAGACTTCGCACCAAAGTTTTCGATGTAATAATACTCTCCCTCAGGGAAAGTTTCATATAGTTCCTCAATTGAATCATAATAATAAATCGTTACATCATGCCAGTAATCCAAACCTGCTCTCTTCAGCATTTTGTCATCAGTAGAAAAACCGAGCGGCCGGATTAGATGAAGCTGGGAATTTGTAGCTAAACAAGTCCGCGCAATATTGCCTGTATTGGCTGGAATCTCTGGTTGGAACAATACGATATGATTAGGCATTTTCTTCACCTCAGTCTAATCTTAGTCAACTAGGTTATTATATCATACCTATCAACTACCGATTATGAAAAATTTGTACTTAATGTTCGGTGTATAGGCGGTAGAATCTTCATAGGCCCAGTAACGATGACGACTGTTGGTGGTGTGGGCATTAACGAGCGGCATGCCATCACTGTCCTTTTTCACAACGATCGTATTATGATCGAACCTTCCATCTCCTTCAAAGTCATAACAAATGACATCGCCCGGTGTTAGCTGATCGGCGGAAGAAACTTCTTTCGCCGTCAGCCCTTGCCGTGAACCACTGAGATACCAGCGCAGCGAATTGGCCACAGCCCAACTGTAGCTCCAATTTTTTCCTGTGTACCACCAGCCTCTCGCACGGTTCGGGAGCCCCCACGTTGGGGCACCACCGGCTCTTAGACACTGAGAAATATAGTTCGTACAATCCAAATCAAAATGCTTGTAAGCAGAATTGTAACTGTCCCACCATCGTTCGGCATAGCGAACCGCCTCTCTTCGGTTATATGAAAAAGGTGGACCTTTCCTATCTTCCTTCTCAACAAATTCCGCACTCGGCGAAAGGCCAGAAGTATACGGTGCCTCTGTCGACACGGATTGATGAATGATTTCATTTCGCTCTAATAAAGCGAGACCCTCGTATATCCCTTCCTCCATATATACCTTTTTTCCATCTTTTATTAAAAGAGAAAGGAATAGCATATATCGAATGCTTTCCTTTCGATCGTATGCAATACGATGATACGGTTTAATGCGGAAGGTGGCACGCTCTACCCTATGCCCTCGTTTTTCCAACCCTCGAACTTTTTTATGTAACCACTGCTCTTCTTCTTGATCCACTAAACGATCAATGACGCGCTGCCAGTAAGTCTGAAGTTGATGAGTAGGATTCATGCCCTCTCCCCCTTTTTACATCCTATGAAAAAGGGAACGATCCCATACAACAAAAAAACTGTCTCCCTTTAAGGGAAGACAGTTATTGACTATTTGGTAAGACCACATGATTTTTCTCAAATTCTAGCAATTGTTGTTTCTTCTCAATACCACCTGCATATCCTACAAGCTTGCCATTACTTCCGATCACTCGGTGGCAGGGAACAATAATAGAAAACGGATTTTGATTAACCGCTCCCCCTACGGCACGAATAGCTTTAGGGGTATGCATAGCAGCAGCAATATCTTTATACGATCGAGTTTCACCGTAAGGTACGTTATGCAGCAATGTTCTCCATACCTTTCTTTGAAACTCTGTTCCATAACAATTCAAAGGAACCGTAAAATCAATTCGTGTTCCATTAAAATATTCTTCAATTTCATCTTTTGTTAGTTTTACATATTTATGATCTGGATCATAGACCAGTTCACCTTTGAGAAAGTGCTTCTTTTTCCATGATTGGTAAGAAGCAATACGGTCTTCATAATGTCCATAATCGATGCGACATACTCCTTCATCGTTCGTTAGTACGGTCATCGGACCTAAAGGAGTAGTAAAAGTGTCATAATATAAGAAAGACCGATGGTTCATAGACAACCCCTTCTTTATTTAACAGTTTTTTCTATTATACAAAACTCTTTAGTAGATGAAAAGGTACAAATCGTCATAGTTTAGCAAATTGCAGCCCTTTTTCCATCTCATAGAGGACTTGTTTGTCATTTTCCTTCGCCATTGCTTCTTCAACAGCTTCAAAGCACTCTGGCGTGCCTATTTTTCCAAGACCCCAGGCAGCTGTGCCGCGAATCACGGGTCTGGGATCGTCATTCATCAGACGAATTAATTCGTTGATGGACGTTTCATCACGATAATGGGCCAGAGCTAAAATGGCATTTCGCTGGATCGGTTTTTTCCCTCTCCATGAACCGGATATAAAGCCGAACTTTTCTTTAAACTGGCGGTTCGATATCGACAGCAGGGGTGTCAATTTAGGCTTCACAACCTCTGGGTCCGGTTCGAACTCCTGATGGTGGTGGAAGTCCTTCTTTCTATTCTTTGGACATACGGTCTGACACGTATCGCATCCATAAAGCCGGTTTCCGATTTTACTGCGGAATTCATCAGGTAAAAACCCTTTCGTCTGCGTTAGAAATGCAATGCAGCGCTGAGCATTCAACTGACCGCCTTGCACAAGCGCTCCCGTTGGGCATGCATCTACACAAATATTGCAATCTCCGCAGCTATCATCTACCGGATCATCTGGAGCAAAAGGAATATTCGTAACAAGTTCTCCTAAATATACATATGAACCGAACTCCGGAGTGATCACGGCGCAATTCTTACCACTGAATCCGATGCCTGCGCGCTCAGCAACAGCACGGTCAGATAACTCACCTGTGTCCACCATTGATTTCAGTTCAACTTCTGGAAAATGTTCTTGAATAAAAGCCCCCAGTTTATTAAGGCGATCCCGCAGCACATCATGATAATCCTGTCCCCATGATGCACGGCAGAAGATCCCGCGTCGATCGCCTTTCCTACTTTTAGGCGCATCGTGCATTTTTGAGGGGTAAGCCAGGGCAATGGAAATGATCGATTGAGCACCCGGAAGTAAACGACTTGGTTCTGTTCGTTCGTTTACGCTTCCTTTTTCAAACCCGGACTGATAACCAAGCGCTTCTTGACGCTTCAGTCGGGCTTTTAACTCACCGAACACGTCTGCTGAGGCAAAACCAATCTTGTCGATGCCAATTTCCTTGCTGTAGGCAATAACCTCTTCTTTGAACTTGTGAAAATCCACCCTGACTTCCTCCTTTCTATCTTATATCTTTTACTTTTGCTGTTCGGATCCGATTCAGCGTCGCAGCAATTTCAAAACGACGTGGACGCGCCAATTCCCCTGGGTGCTGATCTTTAAATGGGGCGAATGCAGCGAGTCCCTTTGTATCTATTTGCTGTTCAATATTCTCAAGCAGCTGACTCAACGACTGCTCTTCTTTCAAAATGCCTTTTTTATCGAGATGCATAATTAAATCTGCGATAAGCCGCGTCTGAGACGGATCTACCAACTGTTCGACGCCATCGAGGTCGATGTCTGTTCTACCCATGATAATCGTTGTTTTCCCTTTGGCCTGAACCTTTTCTTTCTTGCCACGTCTAGTTTGAAGACTTGCCGGCAAAAAGGAGCGCTTAGGAATTGCTCCGAACTCCTGCTCGCTCATTGCAGTTCTTTGACTAGGATAACGCTCGGCAATTTCTTTCGCTTTTTCCGTTACGTTATGAGGTACATACTGATCCATCATGATCACGTCATCGGCCACATTGAAATAATCACCTGAACCACCCATTACTAGGATAGTGGATACATCCAGGTCATCACGCATTTGTTTAATTTTATCGATAAATGGTGTAATTGGCTCTTTTTCTTTGACGACTAACTCCTGCATCCGTTCATCCCGGATCATGAAATTTGTCGCGCTAGTATCTTCATCAATGAGCAGCGTATGAGCATCGGCTTCTAACGCTTCAATAACATTCGCTGCCTGAGACGTACTCCCGCTTGCATTTTCCGTAGAAAATTGAGTCGTGTCCGCCCCATGAGGAAGGTTTTTTATAAACGGGGAGATATCAACATTCGTAACCTGACGTCCATCCTCAGCCCTTACTTTCACGGCTTGCGGGTCTGTAATTACATACTCTCTGCCGTCCCCTCTGATATGAGGATACACCCCACGCTCCATCGCATTCAAGAGGGTACTTTTACCATGATAACCGCCTCCGACAATTAATACAATCCCCTTCTCTAGAGCCATTCCAGTGATTGGTTCTTCTTTATGAGGGATAGAAAAAGAAACCCGGTTCTCTTCAGGACTCTTAAACGGTACGGCATTTTTCATCGGACGATCACTGATACCACTTTCCCTGGGTAAAATCGAGCCGTCTGCTATAAAGGAAATCCAATCATTTTCCTTCATCTTTTTCTCAATGGCTTCATGTTGATCGGCCAGCTCACATGCTTTTTCTAGCTCCTCATCTTTTATCGCAAAAACAGAATCCTTCACGACTTCCGGGATTACTTTGAAGAAAAGCTTCTCTGCTTCTTTTCCGTTAATGCGTCTTCCATTAGCCGGGAGCCCAACTGTCAAACAAACCGTCACATCTTGATGATTGAGGGAAACCGCCGTTCGTTCCAGGATTTCCTGCCCCGGCTGATCAATCGCAACCATCCCGCTTTTTCCAGAACCTTTTACTTGGATGTGATTCTTATTGACAGATCTAGCTACCGCACGCGTCAGCCTGTCTTCTGTATAAACTTTTCGGCGCGATGTTTCTTTCCAAGAGGATTGCACCGATCTTTTTTCGCTAGGAATACGTACTCTTATTTTAGATGGGGCTGCGAAAGGATCACCCTGTACGTAGTCAATAAATAGTTCAAAATCAGCAAAGGAATACTTCCCCTGGATTTGTTTGTAACCTTTATAACTTTTTCCATCAATTTGTTTTAATTGCTGCTGTAGTTTTTTCATAATCTGGAATCCTCCTATGAAAGAATGGTCTAGTATAGGGATATCCTTTTTACTTCATTAAAAAACGCAATGCTTCGTTACTTTTAACGAAACACTGCGTTGGCTCACATTGTATAAATAATAGCGTACTCTCTACACAGAAAGTAATGGAGCGGGTGAAGGGAATCGAACCCTCGTCATCAGCTTGGAAGGCTGAGGTTTTACCATTAAACTACACCCGCATTTGGTATTTTTTTCGTATCGAGGTAATTTTTATACCTCTCTCAGAAGTACATTTGTAATTATAACAACCGAATTCTATCGATGCAACACGAAATTTACGATTTTTTGTCGAAAAATTAATCTCTTATTTACATAGATGAATAGTCTAAAAAGTTATACCTATTATACTGAGGACATTTCCAAAGAAAACTAGTCCATATGTACCTATTCACAAATTTCGTAAGACTGAAACCTTTTTATCGTTTATTGCGTATAAAAAAGTTAGAGAGTATTCAAAAAGGAGGCCCTGTATGATTAATCTGCTCCTCGGAATCGGTATGCTCGGTGTACTGGGATTGTTCTTTTGGAGTTATGTCTTTGATCCCAACAATGCGATCGTCGTTTCCTTTTCGAAAAAGAACTTTATTCTTACCATCGTTGTCCTCGGTTTATTCACTTTGTACTTGCTTTCCACAGGGATTTACTACTCCTTTTTATAAAAGGTTTCTTTTGCTTTTGAAGTTAATAAATATAAACACAAGCTAAAAAGCCGCCAAGATGGCAGCTTTTTAGCTTTGCTTCGATTTGAATACGAAAATGGTTGAGAATATGAGGAATGCTAGGAAGTTGAGAACATCGATGGAGAGTCTTATGAATTCTAATAATGTGTTTGCATCCAAACCCCTCACCTCCACAATTTGCATTCACCGCTATTTCACAGTTGTTGCTGCAATGGAAGCGTTAAGAAATCAGTAAGGAGGTTTAAAATTAAGTTTGGGTTGTACGGTGTTACCTTTTAATGTAACCAATATGCTTTCGATTATGCAGAGATGGATTTTCTAGATCGGCGTTTAAGTCTCAGTTGTGTTGTCATAAGTACTCCGATTATCACCATCAATGCGCCTAGAACCTCCATGATTCCAATTCTTTCTCCTAACCAGAAGTACGCGCCAACCATAGTGACGACTGGTAAGAAATTTAGAAAAATAGATGCCTTCGCAGGTCCCAGCCACTCCACTGCCCGATTATAGAAGACCAACGCAATAAAGGATGGAAAAATACCTAAGTATAAGAATCCCATAACATGTTCTGGTTTGCTTAAGGTCGGTATACCAGTAAGGACCCATTCAATGGCTACAAATGGAACCAAAACTATTAGGGAAACGGACGTCATGGCTAAGATCGCCCCATAGGCAGGAAAGAGATGCATATATTGCTTCACAACTATAGAGTAGTACGCCCAACTTAAGATGGCTCCGATCATAATCCCATCTCCTGCGTTCCATTGAAAACTCGTTAACTTAAAAACTTCTCCATCCATTACTACCCAAACAGCCCCAATAAAAGATAAGAATATTCCTAACCACTGAAGTTTTTGTAGTTTCTCTTTCAGTATCAAGAAACTTAGCAAAACAGTGACTACCGGAATGACTGTCTCAAGCACAGCCACATTCGTGGCCGTTGTGAATTGAAGAGCTCCGTAAATGAATGTATTAAAAAAAGTGACCCCTGTTAGAGTCATCATTAGAAATGGTTTCTTATGTGCTAGAAAGACAGATCGTTCCCTTATTAGGCTCCTTCCCCCTATCGGAAGCAAAACGAGAAATGCAATCAATAAACGAAAGAACGCAATGGTGAACGGCGGCAATTCATTGATGGCCTTACCTGTAAGGATGTTTCCCGCATACATCATTACAACTAAGACCATTAGTAGATAAGGATACATCAAGCCTCCCCTTTCTTGCCCTCGGGTCTGAAACTTTCCATTATCTTATCAAAGTGCTAACAGCAGAACAACAAAACTACCCATAAAAAAAGAGCCTTAGCAAAGGCTCTTTGGATTGATATCTTAATTATAAGATAACCGTATTCTTCAATGCAGCGATGAGACGCTCAAAGTCTTCATTGACTTGATTCGAGAATTCCGGCTTCTTGTAATTCTTCTCTTGCGACGTCGATAGTCCAGGTTCAATTAAAAGCGTTCTTCCGCCCATCAACACAATTTCAAGCTTTCGAGGAGGTGTATTGTCTGACATGCTGTAATCCACAAACCATTCTTTCATAGAAATGATCCTCTGGGTAAACAACGTTTCCTTCGTAACTGCCATGTCTTTTGAAATACCAAGAATTGTCAGTGTCCGGTCATTTCGATTCACGATATACAGTTGGTGTTCATCCGGAGTTAATACCTCAAGCGAGCAATAGTTATCAGACTCAAAAACATCCTCCGTGAATTCCAGAACAGCCGCCTGACGCAAATTTTCCAGACTAGAAGAATTTAACCTTTCTTTTAATGCCATGGACAATTCCATAACCTCCTTAATGATATTTCATAGGTTATGTCCCCGCCTAAGAAAGAAAGAAAACTTAATCTGAGAAAAATAAACAAAAAATACCAAAAGCCTTAGGGGCCCCCGTATAAAAGGAACGAATCCCTCGACATTTTCTAAAAAATTATCCTAAGAGAAAAGTAGGAAAAATATGTAAACGTTATATTAATATAGATATTTAGCGGTCATTACTTCTACAATTTCATACGTAAATATTGAAATTTCTTTGTCGCTTCAAAATAATAGTTTAAGTCTTTCTGCTTAAGTGATTTAGAAAAATTCACACTCGCTTCCTCTGCCATTTCGTTCAATTGCTTATGGTCCGATAACTCAATTAATTGATCGATCCATTGCTGCTTTTCTTCAGTGTCGCTCTCAAGTTTTCTCCAGTCATAACTATGAGCTCCGTACGCCAAATCATCCTGGATTCTATCTTCTCCAATTTTATGAATCAGTTCTCTTATTTGATTATCTTCATTAATCATATTTTTTATTGATGCCACTACGGTATCCTTCACAAGAGTTTGACCACTATAATCCGGCCGCTTCAAGTTTTCCGATTGTTCCTCTTCTGACTGTACGGTTACAGTCTGATAATGAGTTTCATCTGTCTTCTCTTCTGTCTGTTCAGTTTTTTCGGCTGTTTTATTCTGGCCGATTCCATCGCTCACTGTTAATTGCCAGATGCCAATACCGAGAACAATAACCCCAATAATGGAAGTACCTTTTATAAAATTACTCATACACGTTCATCCTTTTTTATATGATGGATCTGTTAACTGGTTAAAAAGGCCATAAAACCCTTCACTTCTTGAGGAAATTCCGTTTTTTTAGTTAACAAAGCCTATATTTAAAAAGTCTAAATCTTGTAATCATTTGTAATATAAACGTAACATTATGTGTAAATATTGTAAATAAAACACGAACAAACAGCTATTTTCTCAATACAAAAGGCCGGGCGCTTACACATTCAAGCACCCAACCTAGTCCTAAATTATCTTTTTACTTTGCTTCTTTGAACTCTTTCTCTGATCCCACAAAGCCAATCATGGTCGATATGTCTTCACCTTTCTCTCTTGAGCAGCTTTCTAAGTAAACAATTGGTCCTCTTTTTTCTATGTACTCACAACTGAAACTCCCTTTAGGTGCACCTTTGTATCCTCCATAGTTATTTTCAAATTGTATGGATCGCCCTTCCGTTTTTAAGCTGTTTTTATAGTAATTGCCGTCAGAATCAAATATATAAATGGTCGCCGACTGTGTTTTACCATTTTTGAAAGCCTCAAGTACGTTATTGATCTGCTGGAGGTTCTCAATTTCGATTGCACCTTGAACGATCTGGTCAAAGGTATTCCCTTTATGCTCGACGACTACGTAGCCATCTGCTTTTGCGTCTTCCATGGTATAGGTTTCTTCTGCTTTCCCTGTACATCCAATTAGTAATAATAACATTAACCCAATCATCGTTCTCATGTCGTCTCCTCCTTTGTTTACTTTTTCTATTAAAACCCTTCATTACCTTTTTTACCAACAAAAAAAGAGAGCACTTGTAAATGCTCTCTCCTACTTTATAAATTTTCAAAGAATAATCGGATCACGTCCGCTCCACCAATGAATGTTCCAAGGGAGCTTCCGATATTCGCTAAGATGACGACTAGCAGAATTCTTGTCACTTTGTTACGCCAAAACCCCTTCACACTTGTTACATCTTCAGATAATGTATCAAAGTCCGCTACGTTCGGCCTGCGGAAATACGCTTGTACAAAACCGGCAAACCATCCGGCTGCAATCAATGGATTGAGTGACGTAATCGGTGCCGCTACAAAAGCGGTCAAAATGGCAAGAGGATGGGCAAGTGCCGCTGCTGTACCAATTGCGGAGAATGTTCCATTCCATAACACCCAGCTAATCGTTTGCTGTGTACCTGCTTCAGGGTTTGCTAGAAACGTATAAGCGATAATCGAAATAATCAAAATTGGAATCGCCCAACCGATGATCTTAGGCCACTTCGATTTCGGAGGTCGCTTCGTCAGCTTTTTCAAATCATGATCTTTATGGATCTCTTCTTTAATCCCCGGAACGTGGGCCGCACCCAGGACAGCTACTACTTTATTGCCAAGTGCGTTTTTAATTTTTTGCGCCAAATATTGATCTCGCTCATCGATTAGCGGCTTCTTTAACGTTGGAAAATTATCTGTAAGGTCTTTCAGCATCCCATCCAGCATATCCTGGGATTTCATTTTTTCCAGCTCTTCTTCTGAGATCGTTTCGTTACTGAATATACTATAAATAATGGAAAGAAGAAGTTTTGCCTTTCCTGAAAAACCAATATTGCCCCAGATCCTGGCGAACGTTGTTTGGATATTACGGTCTGCAAGAACAAGCTTTGCCCCAGTTTTTTCAGCTGATTCGATTCCTTGAATCATTTCCTGACCAGCCTGGATACCGAACTGTTTCGCCATTCTTTTTTGGAAAGACGAAATAGCCAGGTTCATTAACAGAAGTGAAGCCTTCTTTTGTTTAATCACTTGAAATATATCGGTGTTCTTCCATTGATCACCGTTTTTAATGGATTGATATCGTTGCTCATCTAGTTCTACACATACTGAATCAGGCTGCTCATCTTCAATAACTTGCTTCACCTGTTCAGCACTTTGCTTTGATACGTGCGCCGTTCCAATCAGGATCAACTCTTTATCACCTAACTGGATCCTCGTAATGTTCTCTTCCATTGTCGACATACAAACCTTCCTTTTATCGTGTAAACTATAATCATCTTCACTATTATACTAAACCAGAACGGAACAAATGAGAATGAAATTCGTACATTTCCTCATCCTCCACTGAATTGACAAGAGTACACACAGACGTATAGAATCACTATTAATCATTTCTACTATTATAAACATTTGCCGCTACTCTAAAAGGAGAGATCATATGAGTCCTAATAAAGACGAGTTAAAAAAAGATATTGAAATCGCCAGTAAAAATTCACCCGCTGACGTCGTCATTAAAAACGGCCGTATATTAGACGTTTTCAATTTAGAATGGCTTGATATGGACATAGCTCTCTCCAATGGAAAAATCGTAGGCCTGGGTCAATATGAAGGTAAAGAAATCATCGATGCAAAAGGTCGCTATGTTTGTCCTTCCTTCATCGATGGCCACGTCCATATTGAATCTTCTATGGTCCCTCCTTCTGAATACGCCAAGGTTGTCCTCCCGCACGGTGTAACATCAGTAATTACCGACCCTCATGAAATCGCTAATGTGCTCGGTCAAACAGGTATCGAATTCATGATTGATAATTCCGACCAGCTGCCCCTGGACGTCTATTTTATGCTTCCCTCTTGCGTACCCTCTACACCTTTTGAAAATGCCGGAGCAGTCCTGAAAGCAGAGGATTTGGAACCTTTTCTTACGAACGAAAGAGTACTCGGCCTTGCAGAAGTAATGGATTACCCCTCCTTAGCCGCTGGAGAAGATTCAATGGTAGATAAGATTATGATGGCTCAAAGAGAAAGCGGCAAAATTGATGGGCATTTAGCCGGTCTTGAAACGAACGCCATTAACGTCTACCGTGCAGCTAGCGTCAGCACGGACCACGAATGCAACACCTTAGAGGATGCAAAAGACCGTTTAAGACGCGGCATGTACCTTCTTATCCGGGAAGGCTCTGTAGCCAAGGATCTCTCTAACTTGATCAGTGTCGTTACTCCAGCGAATGCTAGAAGATGTCTTTTCTGCACGGATGATAAGCACCTTGATGAACTCACTGACGAAGGAAGTATTGATCATCATATTCGTTTAGCGATTCAAGCAGGAGTATCCCCTCCTCAGGCGTACCAAATGGCCTCCTTGAATGCCGCAGAGTGTTATGGTTTAAAACATAAAGGTGCTCTAGCTCCCGGATATGATGCAGATTTTTTAATGGTAGACGACCTTGAAACCGTAAAAATATCTGAAGTGTATAAAAGAGGCAAGCTGATTGCTCAAAATGGAACGTACGTTGGTGATAATGATTCAAAAAAAGCACCGTCCCCATCCATTACATCCACTGTACAATTTAAGGATCTAAGTGAGGAAAACATTTCTATCCCCATTGGTGATGGAAAGAAAGCAAATATAATTAAAATCAACCCAAATCAGTTGAAGACGAATAAAGTTGTCGAAGAGGTTCAAGTGAAAGATGGTATGTTTGCTCCATCAATAAAAAATGATCAATTAAAAATGATTGTGGTAGAAAGACATTCACTGACAGGCCATGTAGGGATCGGGATCGTCAAAGGCTTCGGATTAAAAGAAGGAGCGATTGCTACAACCATTGCCCATGATTCACATAACATCGTCGCAGCAGGCACAAATGATCAAGATCTAATAACAGCCATTCAATCACTAAAGAAATTTCAAGGGGGATTGGTTGTTGTTAAAAATGAGCAAGTAATAGCTTCTCTTCCACTACCGATTGCTGGCCTTATGTCAGATCAGGATTTTACAACAGTCAATAAAGGACTAAAGACCATCAAAAAAGCTCTGTCTTCGTTAGGATTCAAAAGTGCATATAATCCATTTTTGACATTATCCTTTCTGACCTTGCCTGTCATCCCATCCTTAAAGCTTACGGATACAGGGTTGTTTGATGTTGAAACATTCAAGCACATTCATGTTTCACTCTAATTAACTCCGCAAAGTAAAAAAAGCTATTGGAAGAGGATGCTCACTCCAATAGCTTTTTTAAATCTCTCCATATTCCTCTATAGCTGACTGAATCGCTTGTACGTAACGATCGAAGGCAGCTGTCTGATTAAATGGATCGTTTCTCGAACTATAATCGATCTCTCCATCTTTAAAGAAGGCCTTCCTTTGTGCTGTCGTCAATTCCAATTGTACACCTTGTCCAGTTTTGGATTGATTCACGATATTTTTAGGGTGATCACCGTCCAAGTCTTCAGGAGCATCTTCAACCGTGAACCCGTTTTGTTCTAAGCTGCTGGCTATCAACTCTTTTAAATCCTTATTTAAGCCCCCTAGAAGAGTTTTTGGCACTTCACCCTTAGTACCATGTATAGAAATATGATGATCCACAGCACTCACCATTCTTAAAGCTGCCGGCTCATCGAAGTGTGTGGAAGTTATATGTAGATTATCAAAGTTACCCGAACTTAGTTTGCCTTTAAAGGTGTAAAAATTATAACGATCACCAGCAACGGCGTCAGCCACCTGCGAAGTGACTTGCTCAATGCCTCCTCCATGAATGGCGCTGACTAGCAGCTTACTGCTTGAATCATCGCGCGTTTGAATCTCCCAATCTTCGCCTTCTTGATACACCTGCTTTAAATCTTTAAAGCTGCAGAACCGGTCATGACAAGAGGCTTTTTCATTCTGGAACACTTTTAGATCTATCATTAATATAATTGTTGTTAAAATAGAGGCTGCTGCAACTCCAGATACTACTAAGACTTTTCCCATTGAAATTCACCTCTCAATTTCTTAGTCTCTCATTTTAACACTCTAATAAGAATTCGGGTATAAAAAGTGGTCGAAGAAGAACTAACCAACGCTTGTTTAAAAGATCTAATTTGCACATAAAAAAAGCGACTCTCTAATGAGAAAATCGCTTTTTTCCTATTCCAATCGTTACCTAGCCGATTACATTCCTACACCAATTGAGAACCGTGGCTGGCACCTCGATACTCAGAGAATAATTAACCTAATAAAGAATTAATTTGGCCAAGTAATGAATCTAATAGACCCGTTACTCCATCAAGCACTCCACTAAGCAAACCATTTGAATCAAGTAGACCAGCTACCTGGCACAATAGATTCCCAAGAAGATTTCCCGGTCCTGGGACAGCGGTAAGGTCAAGATTAATTTCTGAAAGATCAAGCTGCAACCCAAGTAAATCAAGGAAGATAGGTCCAAGATCTAAATTGAGAAGATCACACTCAGATTGAGCCTGGGAAACTTGATTTAAAGAAGCCGCCTGTGAAGCGCTTCCCTCTGCCCCTTCATTCAAGGTAGCTGGAACGTCTTCAAACGTTTCTTTTACATCAGTAGTCGTTCCATCTGCAGAAACTGCCTCACCCTTTACAACACCGCTCATGAGCAATCCTTCTTCCTCATCATAGGAAAGGTTATCAATCGTTACCTTACCATCAAATGTTCCGCCATCTTCTAATGTACCCGTCACATTTAAATTTTTAAGTATTTTAGAACCTGTAGTCGAAGAAGCAGCCAATGCACTAAAAGGAGTCAGAAACAAAGTACTAACCAAAGCGATTGTGAGAGCGACAGCAATAGATCTTAATTTCACTAAAAAACCTCCATGTTTGTTTTTGTAAGCGTTGTCATTAGAAATTATTGCCAGCCTTTAATTGTTTTCCCGGGATAACATATGTAAAACTGAATAACTCAATTTAATAGCAAAATGAACATTTCAAACTAGACACGCAGGTTCTAAAATACTATATAAAGAAAATAAACTATGCGACCTTCGTTCAGGGTAATTGTATATTTGAGTTCTTAGCTTAATCATAAAAAAGCTCACAACAATAGTGTTGAGAGCTTTTTACTTTTTTTATTATTAGTACCGGTGGCCGGGGTCGAACCGGCACTCCGTGAGGAACACGATTTTGAGTCGGAAAAGTTTCCTCTGTACTAAATTTAATTATCGTTAATTTCAGTGATATTAAGGAATTCTACAGTTAATTGGTCTATTGTTCTTTTTAATGATTCACACGATTTATATAACACTATTCATTATAGCCGTAACATTACTGTTAATCAATAAATGATATTAAGTTCGTTCGTCATCAGTTTCAGAATACTCACCTTCTATGATGTCAGGGTCATCACCGGCTGAATACTTACTATCCAATCTTGATTTTGCATATCCACCTATTAAAGTTGCAATAATTGCCAATAATCCTACTCCCGCTTTATCCACCCAATCTTTCCAGCTTTTCCTCGCCTTCTCAATTTTTTCGCTTAATTCTCGTATCTCTCCATATATTAACTCAATCTCTTTTTCTGATAAATTCTCTTTATCTAGCCTAACAAAAAGTTTATCAATAGTATCTTTATGAGTATCAATAACTTTTTCATGAACTTTACGGTTATCTAAAGATAAACTTTGCATAAAAACCAGTAAGTCCTTCCCTAATTGAGGTGATTCTAAAAAATCTTTTCTAATGCTTTCTTCTAGTTCTTTTCTTTGTTCCTTTGTTAACTTAATTCTTTTACCAAGAACACCGATAATACTATCCATACGTTCCTTATGATGTTGTTCCTTAAGTTCATTTTCTAGTTTTTTCCTTCTGTTTTTCATTTCTTCTAATTCTCTATCCTCTTCATATTCTTCCATCATTAAGTTCCCTCCCTCTTATAATTCTTTATATTAACTTTACCATAATATCCCATTATAGTTTTGTATTTATTATGTGTACACAGCATATAGTTGATCCACTATATTAGCCTGCCCCTGACTACTTCCCATTATTAGATATCAAGGTTTTTCTTTAGAGTGGGATATTGATAGTATTTTACTAGGCTATGTAGCTTTTAGGATTAAGTTGACAAATAAACTAATTTTGAGATCCTGATTTATGAGGATAAAAACATTGCTTTAATCCCCTTTATTGGATAATATTGTAATATAAATAGTTATACATGAAAGGATGGCGGGCAAACTGTTACTCAACCTCCCTTTACCTAAGAGAGTTTACAAGTTTATGAAACCTGAACACTTAGCACCATTAGAAAGAGAAAAGAATTTTCGGATTAACCATCTAAATAACTACCAAGAAGAAAAATTAGGACAAGAAATTGGCGACAATGCTGAAGGAACCTCTAATTTAAGGTTCGAAATTGGTGATTACACTTTCAATAATGGCAATAGAGTAAATAATAACTTTGAGACTGCTTTTCATAATATGCAAAGTGGTATAAGTATAGATAATACATCTAAAGTTACACTACAAAATGTAGCAATTGAACAATCCATAGTTGATAGAAATTATTTCGTACTTTGTACTTGTTTGGAATATGACGAAAAAGTGAAGAGAGAATTTGGAGGGGCAACTTAGTAATAGAGGACTTCCCTAAATTTTTGTATGAGATCAATAACGAAATGCTTAGTCAGGGAATACAACCTTTCTCTTTTGGAAAATGTAAATATGTTAGTAAAAGAGAGAACGTATTTACTGAATTCGATAGAGATTTCGTACTGGACACACCTTTCTTAATAAAAGAATTGAGGTATAGTTACCAAAAAGAATTTAGACTTTTATGGAGAAACAAAAATAATGATAAGATCTTAGAACCTACCTGGATTAAGTGTTCAAAAGCCTTAAAATACTGTACATTTGAATATTAAGCTAAGCTGGATGCAATTATTCCAGCTTTTATTTTGGTCATTTAAGTGACTTTTTTAATAAACCCCTTCTCTTAACTTATTAAATATCCCTTATCCAACATCACTGGTTCATATAAGCACTAAGGACTGCACGATTAAAGTTCACTTAAATAGAAATGGTTAGTGAATAGTCTCTAGATACTCAAAGATGATTAACTCTCAATTAGCTGTAGGTCTCGGTTAAACAAAAAATAACGCCCCTAAGGACGTTACTTGTTACCCTCCATTAACATCAGCAATCCCATAGTCTCAGACACCGTTTTGTCTGAACCTTCTTCTTCCTCACCTAACAGGCTACTAACGATACCCAAATACTCACGATCTATAATTGAATGACCAGCCCTTTTCTTGTTTCAGTTCAAAGATCAATTTAGACCTAAGCACCTGTCTTTCATCCTCGGAGTAGGCTAACCATTCGTCAGCAGTTAAATTCAATATTTCCTGTGCTGTCAGTTCTTCTTCCACTTCTTCTACTTCTTCCTCTACAACTTCCTCAGGTTCTTCTTCTATTTCCTCACTAGTTTCACTTTCAGTGTTAGTATCAGTTTCAGTAGCCTTAGGGGTTTCAGTTTCCTTTGCAGCACTCTTTGATTCAGTAGCTTCACCGTCAGAACAAGCAGCCATTAAAATTACGATAAGAACAGCACTCATCATTTTTAACACATTATTAGCCCCCTTATGATATAAAAAAGACTGACCATTTCAGCCAGTCGTAGTAGTCATATATTAGTAGCCGACTTGATCAGCACCGTAATTAGCTTGATCAGTGGTGAATCCGTCAAATTTAAGTTGATCAATAAGTCCACTTCTTGAAAAGGACATAGTATCAATGTAAGTTTCAGCCGACTTTACAGCTTGTTCCTTCCAATCAACTTCAATGTTATCAACAGCAAAGGTAGCTTCATCTTTTGAGTAACCGTCAAATTCTAATTGTTCTACAAGCCCACTTTTAGAAAATGCCATAGTGTTAATGTACATTTCAGCAGAACCGATAGCGTTTTTCTGTCCCAAAGTCATATCAGGTTCAGCAGGTTCTTCTTTCTTTTCCTCTTTAGATTCTTCCTCAGACACAGTTTCAGTAGCATCAGTGTCCTCAGGTGCTTCACTTGCCTTAGCTTCGGCAGGCTGTTCCTCAGTGACATTATCTAATGTATCTGTAGTAGCTGTGTCGTCCTCTCCACCACCAACGATAGCGAACACCACGATAACAGCGATTAACCATACCCACCATTTCTTATAGAAAGGTTTCTTAATCTTTTCTTTTTTCATTTTTCTCCTCCAAATTAATTTATTTATTATTTCAGGAATAATTTTACCATAAAAAGGGTGATAAAAGGTATATATTTTCTTATAAAATATGAATTATTTGTTAAAAATATTATGTGAATATGGGTAAAAAGTTTCGAAAAGAGTACAGATATTTTCAAGACACTAGAACACCGTATATAGACATCCCCATCCCCCTATACCCCTATATCTTAGTTATCAGATTAAAGATGATCTCAGTACATTGCTAAGATTAAAGGGGATACTTGCCTTTTAGATTCTTCTATTTTTCTCACTATGTTTACTTTCTTTCTATTGTTAATTCATTAAGGTGTTTTTACATCTAGCCATTATGACAATTCCCCTTTCTCTGTGAACACGATTAGTGCACACGATTTGAAGTTATATTGTCATGTGAATAAGAGCCATTAAAACAAGAAAAAACGCCTTCCTACATTACTGTAGAAAGACGTTAAAAACGTTGATATTGCTTAATTCTTCTGTAATTGACGTTTTATAAAGTTAGTACCGGTGGCCGGGGTCGAACCGGCACTCCGTGAGGAACACGATTTTGAGTCGTGCGCGTCTGCCAATTCCGCCACACCGGCATAATCTTATTGGAGGCGGCAACCGGAATCGAACCGGTGATAAAGGAGTTGCAGTCCTCTGCCTTACCGCTTGGCTATGCCGCCATATAAGACCACTTTCGATTACGATTGTATCATATTCAACTCATCTTGAATATGTGTCTCATGTATCTAATGGAGCGGGAGACGGGATTCGAACCCGCGACCCCCACCTTGGCAAGGTGGTGTTCTACCACTGAACTACTCCCGCATCAGATGGCTGGGCCAGCTGGATTCGAACCAGCGCATGACGGTACCAAAAACCGTTGCCTTACCGCTTGGCTATGGCCCAATTAAGGATTTATTCAGATAAAAATGGGGCGGCTGATGGGAATCGAACCCACGAATG
>NZ_JBPCEO010000013.1:0-65961 GCF_050971765.1 Halobacillus sp. A1-3
GCGGCATGATGTGATAGCCCCCAAAACCCCTTCATCATAGGGTTTAAGAACAATTTGACTGGATTATGACTGGTTTTTAAAATTGTTTACAAAATATTGAGGTCTCTCAAGAGTTCATAAACTTTTGGGAGGCTTTTCTTTTTGAAAAAATGCATGTGGGAAAGGGTTGATTTTTTGAAATAATGGTGATTCAAGACAATTAATCTCAAAACTGAGTCTTCAAGTATAGGTCAGGATTGTGGAAGACTCAGTTTCGAGATATTGAGGGGTATCTTAAAAGTTGTATCCTTTACAAAATTATATAATAGAAATTCTCTCCAGTTGAAACTACCGGAAGCTGCCTCTTTCAGGCACTCCTTTCCAACTTTCGATACTTATCGCTATAAGTTTGACACGATTTATGAGGGATCCATAAATGAGTAGTTACCCTTGCGCGTGTTTTGTTATGAAGGGAATAAATCCTTTCTGTCGAATTAGTTCGATAGGAGGGAGGTGATGGAATGCAGCACCCATCATCAAAGCTTGATTATCTTATTGTTTACTTGGAAACACTTTCGAAAATTAAGAGCGGGGATGAAGAAACGTATCCTGAGTGGGTTAATGAAAAGATGCAACAAACATGTGAACAGATTGAAGACTTAAGCAAACAACTTTACTAATTAATGGCATCCCATAACGGGGTGCTTTTTCATGCTAACAAATCTAAGAAATTGGTGTAAGGGGGAAGGTGTTATGAACAATTGACCTTTACCGAACCAATCATGAAAGCACCATAATAGGATAAGGAGGCTTATCCCTAATATACTAAAAGCTAAATTTAGGTTCTGGTGTAGTTAATAAGGGTCTTGATAGCAATCCAACTTCTGGTTGGGGGAGTGGAGAAGGAGAATCCATAATCGATAACATGTACATATGCTACAATGGGACAAAAAAGAGGAAGGGATATTATGGGAGTTCCTGCAGATTTACGGGAGCAAGTTTTAGAACAACTAAAATCAATTTTGAATGAACAGCTCGGCAAGGAAAAAGCACGCGTTTACTTATTTGGTTCTTGGGTCCGAGAGGAAGAAAAACATAGTTCGGATATCGACATCGCTATGGAATCCGCCTACCCAACCTCTCCTTTTAAATGGAATAAACTAATCGAGCAAATTGAAGAGTCTACCATTCCTTACAAGGTAGATGTGGTGGATTTACATGATGCTAAACACTCTCTAGTCCAACAAGTGAAAGAGGAGAGGATTTTATGGAGAGATTACGCCAACGATTAGAAGCAGCAGAAAAAGCGTTGACTGCCTTTGAAAAGTTAGCTACCCTTAAAACCCCAAATGATGTGGAACGAGATGCAGCGATCCAACGATTTGAATTTTCTTTCGAGGCTAGTTGGAAAGCGGCTAAACAATATTTATATGACATAGAAGGGGTAGATGCCCGCTCTCTGAAGAGCGTCATTCGCAGTTTCAGGGAGGTCCACTTGTTGGGAGATGAAGAGGCCGTTCTGGCTTTGGAAATGGTAAATGATCGTAATTTGACCGTCCATACCTATAATGAAGAAGTGGCCATTAAAATCCACAAAAATCTATTTCGGTATAATAACCTTCTCCATCAGTGGGTTGAACGGATGAATGGGAAAGTGATGGAATAGCCATTAAAATAAAGCCCCACACGTGAGCAATTACTTCTAATTTGTGAACCCAATATTTAGTGACTGGATTATGACTGGATACTGTTGATAAAGTATTAAAACTTATTGTGGTCAATAAATTAATTTGCTAACGGAAACCTTGAGATAATAAGGTTCTGTGGGTCTTATTATTTTCCTATTAATTAGCCGAGTGAATGGGCGGCATGATGTAATGACCGCTCAAGCCCTTAATAAATTAGGGTTTTGAATGATTTTTCTAACAAAATGCTAACATTGTGATACGAATAAGGTTTCTCATTAGTTGAAAAAACTTAAGATAATCGGGGAAGCTCAGGAAATAATCATACATTTAACTTTAGAAAAAGATTACATAGAATTGAAGTTAGTTAGGAAACTTATACATGATTACGATTCCTTAAGTAATCGCTTATGATGATTTAGATTGGAGGAATTAAGTTGAAACTTGCTTGTTAATTTTCCGGGTTGGATACTTGGGATAATTGGTATTTTTATGAGTGTCTATATATCAAAGGTCTTATTAGGGTGGAAAGTGAATGCTATAAAGAAAATTGGCGTTTTTTTATTACATTATACTTGCTAATCTTGTCATTAACGACATTGTTGTTCTATACAGTTGTTTCAGAGCAACATATATTCTTAATTCAAGTTTATACTCTATATATATGTTTGTCAGGAGCATTAATCGGTATAATAATTAAACTTATTGTTGAAAGAATAGAAAAAGATTAAAGTATAAGAATCTGACCACCTCTCTCCTAGTAGGTCGTTTGCTTATGAAGCAATCTTTCAGTCTAGATACAAAAGAGATGGCGAGCATTTGCTCGCCATCTCTTTTTATTACTGAATTCCTTATATGGTGTTATTCTAGATTATATTCGCATCCTTCCTAATATGATAAAGAGGATGTGTAATTTTTTAGAGTAATTTGTCCGAATCCCCCTACGATAGTAGACCGTTATTCGATATACTAGAAATATAAGGGAGGGGTCAACGTGGACGGGAAGCCATATCCTACTCATGCTAATGGGGGATTCTTTACTGCCTGCAAAGTTATTGAGAAAAATGATACCGCTTACTATGTAGATGGAAGAACGAAGGTCAATTTGTCCCACGAGGATGTCCGCTGGATTTGGGTAAAGGGTAAAGCGTCTTCTCCTTTCCAACAAAAACGGGGCTGAACTTTCTTTAAACCTATACGTATGCCCTTTTACGAAACCGGTTTCGTTAAGATGATGAAGGAGTGAGATCCTCTTCACCTCATTTCCCTTTACAGTGTGCATTTAGATTAGACGTTTCATTAATACTTTAGAAAGAGGTGCTGATGCATGGTGAATTATGCATTCAATGAAGAAAAGTATTTTGTGATTGAAGATTTTGATCGGGCTAAGACGTTCTCAAGCTTTTTACCTGGGCTGGCTGGTTTGTACGGGGTACCGATGTGGGCTTTCTATGTGAATAGAGGCCAAGGAATGGTGAGCTTTGGCGTTCAGGATAAAAGCAATGCGATCACAGAATTTTTCCCAGCCAATCAGGCTTATGAGCGTGTGTCCACGAATGGCTTTCGTACCTTCATTAAAGTTCAACTCAAGGATGAGTCCTTTCTATTTGAACCGTTCAATGATCGTTTGAAGAAAAAAGGGAAGCGGAAGATGTTCATTAAGGAAAATGAACTGATCGTAAAGGAACGGAATGAAGAATACGGCATTCAAACGACCGTAACCTATTTCACATTGCCGCATGAAAATTATGCATCTCTTATGCGTAAAGTGGAAGTTGAGAATATTTCTGAAGAGAAAGTAAGTATTGAAGTCGTAGATGGCCTGCCTGCCATTATTCCATTCGGGATTGAAGATGCTGCTTATAAAGCAGTCGGGAACACTTTGAAGAGCTGGATGGATGTGTTCAATCTACATAATCACATCCCTTATTACCGTGTCCGCTCTTCCACAGGGGATACAGCTGAAGTAGAGGAGATCACCAAAGGCCACTTTTATGCAAGTTTTGCCGAGGATAACTCCTTATTAAAACCGATTGTCGATGCTTGCATTCTCTTTGGTGAGAATACGTCCCTAAGCTTTCCGGATCGTTTTGAAACGCAGTCGGTTTCTGAACTTTTACAGAAGGAGCAGATTACGGCAAATAAAGTGCCGTGTGGTTTCTCAGCATATGCTGCCGAGCTTTCTCCTCATCAATCATCTGTTTTACGTACGATGATCGGGCATGTGAATGACCTTGATATTATCCAAGAGAAGCAGCAAGAAGTAGCATCTGCTGCGTATTTTGATAAAAAGTACAAGGAGGCTCAACTTCTTGTAGACGAATTGACGAGTGATATTCAAACCAAATCCGGAAATGACTTGTTTGATGGTTATACGAAGCAAAGTTACTTAGATAATGTGCTGCGTGGCGGATACCCGGTTTTACTGGAAAATGAGAAAGATCCATTTCTCTACTATGTTTATTCAAGGAAACACGGGGACCTTGAGAGAGATTATAACTTCTTTTCTGTGTCACCGGAATTCTTCTCTCAAGGGAACGGCAACTTTAGGGATGTGAACCAAAATAGACGGAATGATATCTTCTTCAAGCCTGAAGTGGGCGACTACAATATCAAACTGTTTATGAGTTTAGTACAAGCGGACGGGTATAACCCATTAGTCGTTAAAGGGTCTTACTTTGAACTTATTGAAAAAGAAGACCTAACATGGTTGGAACCCCTGTTCACCCGTGAGGAAGACGCCCAATATATGAAGAAACAGTTGGAAGATGCGTTCACACCGGGTGTGATTGTGCAGTCGATTGTTGACCGGAACATACGTTTAACTGTCTCACCTGAAGAATTTTTACGTACCGTACTTTATCATAGTGAACAGGAAATTGATGCAGAGTTTGGAGAAGGGTACTGGGTCGATCATTGGACCTATAATTTGGACTTAATTAAGAACTACCTTAAAGTGTTCCCAGACCAGAAGCAGAGCCTGTTATTTAAGGATCGTTCTTATCGTTACTTTTCCAGCCCTGTTTTTATAAATCGTCGTTCAGAGAAATATGTATTATCAGATGAGAAGGTTCGTCAGTATGGGGCCGTTACAGAATTGCATGGGGCTAAGGCGGATCACTGGCTGAAGACAAAGAATGGTGATGTGTATCAAAGTACGTTATTCACAAAAATGTTTTCCTTAGCCCTTCTCAAATTCGCAACCTTAGATCCTAAAGGTATGGGGATTGAAATGGAAGCGAATAAGCCGGGATGGAATGATTCCATGAATGGACTGCCAGGTATATTCGGTTCAGGGATGAGTGAAACCGTCGAACTGAAACGGTTGCTCCAATTTATCATGGATTGTGAAATGGAAGAAGAGACAATGGTGCCCGTTGAGGTCTATACCTTGATACAGGAAGTGAAAACGGCATTGCATCAAAACCTTACCTCCTTTGAATATTGGGATACCGTCTCCACAGCGAGGGAGTCCTATCGAGCCGCCATTCAGGACGGGCTGGATGGAAGAGAAAAAGCCCTGACAACTGCTGAAGTTCAGGAAATTCTCGAACTCTTTATGGAAAAAGTAGATGCTGGAATGGAAGAAGCAAGAGCATTAGGGGAGGGCTTAATGCCGACCTACTTCTATTACGAAGCTTCTCAATATGAAGTGAGGCGAGATGATGAAGGACAAGTGATGAAAAACGAAAAAGGCGCTCCTCTTGTGAATGTTCAATCCTTTGATGTTCATGTGCTTCCTCACTTCTTGGAAGGACCGGCCAGGGCATTGAAAGGAATGAGTGCTGATACAGCAGCAGAACTTCATCAGTCCATTCGACAATCCAGTCTTTACGATCAAAAACTACAGATGTATAAAACGTCGACTTCATTAGATGAAATGAGTTATGAAGTGGGAAGAGCGAGAGCCTTTACTCCTGGATGGCTTGAACGGGAATCCGTGTTTATGCACATGGAATTCAAGTATTTATTAAGCCTGCTGAATGCTGGTTTATATGAAGACTTTTTCCAAGATTTAAAGACGGCGCTGCCTCCATTTATGGATCCTTCTATTTATGGACGAAGTACGCTGGAGAATTCATCGTTTATCGCGAGTAGTGTCAACCCTGACGAAAACATGCATGGGAGAGGGTTTGTAGCACGTTTAAGCGGGACAACGGCTGAATTCTTATCCATGTGGCAGATGATGATGACCGGCGAGGAAATGTTTGTCATGGAAGACGGTGCTTTAACTTTAAAGCTCCAACCTCTTCTGCCAGAATGGCTGTTTAATGAACAAAATCAACTGACGTTTACTTTCCTCGGAGAGATTGAAGTGACGTATGATAATCCAAATAGGAAGCCGACCTTTGGAGACGAAGGAGCATCGGTTGTGCGTTATATCCTCCATGATGAAGAAGGATCGACCGTCATTGAGGGGCAGAACATTCAAGGCGATTGGGCTGAGAAAGTCCGAGACCGTGCGTTTAAGAAAATCGACGTCATCCTGGATTAAGCTATGCCCCTGTCTATCTGAATAACTACTCACGTTTGCTCATAAGTTCAGAATCAATCGAGAATAGTAGATGAACTAACTTCTTTACACAGAGAGCTTTGGTAACTGAGAAAAAGCAAAGATGGGTTTATTGAATGTGGTCTCTGAGCCGCATAGCCGAACTGCGTGGGTTAAGCTATGACGAGATTTGGCATTCGTTATATCCTAACGGATTACTAACGCAATACAATAAAAAAGGTAATATGTGGTGGGAGATATTGAGAACTTATCAGCATCTAGAAAAAAGTCGTATTCAAGAGAAAGCTCATCTAAATGGTGGGCTTTTTATTTTGTAACTAACGGAATCTTTTATTGATTAAAAACACTAAGGATGAATATAATGAGAACAAAAGTTCGTAAATAAGGTGGTAATAATGGAAAGTTTGGTAATCAAAGCTAGTGAAGAAAAAATAAAGCTTGAACTGATTTATATGGATTCACAAGGAGAGACATCATACCGAGTAATATCAAAGTTGTCACATTAATCGATAATTTGAATTTATTTTTAGGGTGATTTTATACACCCTTTAAATACCCAGCTTTCTTCACATGAGAAGGTTATCTGATTTTCTTAAAAATAATTTACATCCAATCTTTGGTAGTATTCTTGTGATTTTTTTAGTAAAAAGCACAGTATCTTTGAAATAGATTTGCATAGGAACAGCTAACGTAGTTAATTCCTTTAGGAAGACTATGTATTACAGCTAAAGTCTGGCATATATAGCATAGTTTCTTCCTTCAGTATCAAATTCAAATCCCAAATATTTTTGATAAAATTCTAAAAATCCTAACGTCTTATATGCTTCCTCTATTTTCACTAAATTAAGTCCCCCTCTAACTAGAATTGAAGAAGTTCAGGGCAAACTAATCTGTGGGTCGGGAGTTCGAATCTCTCCTGGGACGCTAACTGATTAAACGCTGAAACCTTTGGTAGACAAGGGATTCAGCGTTTTTCATATATTTGGGGTATTGGGGCTGGTTGGTCACTTTACCCCCACTTGGGGAAGAATTGGGGCAGGATTTCTTCAAGCTCTTTTCCAGATCCGTTATAACCTAAAAGGTGGCCATGCATTCACTCTATAAAAGCAGGTCATGAATAACAACTTGCTTTTTTGATTAGTTTTCTGCCTGGAGTAGGAGAGAGGTTTCTTTTGAAAAATAATTTGTGGCTTTATATTTTATGGGGATTATCTTTTATTAGTTCAAACTCATCGGCGGCTGTTAGCAGGCTTTTAAAAGCCTTGTAGCAGTTTTTGATTGTGGGTAAATAAAACCTCTTCTTTACCATCTAATCTCCTCTTTCCGTCCTTTTCTCAATATCCTCTATACATGTATCGACTTCTACTTGTCGGTTATAACCATCCAATATATTTAAAGCTATGGTTAAGGGGAGTTGCTTTTGAGTGACCAAATACAATTATTTTTTGACTAAATATTAAGAAAATTTAAAATTCCGCTTTACTAATGCAATTTTTTTCTTTATAATTTTTCTTAACTCGTAAAGGAAGGAGGAAAATCTCTACGAGCATACAAATTATTTTTACGCTCTTTTGAATGCGGATTCAATAGTTATTTTTCTACGTAGAATTATTTTTTGAATTACTTTGAATGCGGATTCAAAGTCTCTTGAATTTTAGATGAAGGAGTGGTTAATTGGATTCTTTACACTTGAAAAATAAGAAACTGATTCATGAATTTTCGTCAAGGTTGTACAACTCAACTACTGATACTATCACTGAGGTCATTGAGCATTACTATCATAAAGATGCAGTTCTTTATTGCTGTCATCCCATTAATAAAGTAGAGGGCATAGATCAGATTATAAACACTCTCTACAAGCCGTTGGTAAGCTCTTTTCCAGATTTGGATAAACAATCCTACATTCTCATGTCAGGAGAGTATCAAGAGAACCATTGGGTCACTGCCACCGGGAACTTTGTCGGAACATTTAAAAATGATTGGCTAGACATTCCGGCTAGTCAACATGCAACCTGGATAAGGTTTGGTGAGTTCCATAAAATCGAGGATGGAAAGATTATAGAAACAAGATTATTAATAGATATACTTGATGTCATGAGACAGGCAGGCTTTAAATTCATACCTGCATTAGCTCCTGAAATCAATGTACCCGGGCCCTCTACATACGATGGAATTTTGTTGAAAGAAGATCATACTCAAGAGAGGACTAAATCTCTCCAACTGGTAGAGGATATGATCTTCAAAGGCCTCAGGAAAGCATCATCTGGGTTAGAAAAGCAGGGGTTGGAAGCATTCTGGAAAGAGGATTTTATGTGGTATGGACCTGGAGGAATAGGAACGACAAAGGGGATACAGGGTTTCAAAGATTATCATCAAGGTCCTTTTGTCAAAGCTCTGCCTGATCGTGTGGGGGGGCACAACCACGCTTCAAGGTTTGCTGACGGCACTTACATCGCTTCGACAGGTTGGCCCAGTGTAGAAGCCACACACACTGGCGCGGGCTGGTTGGGAATACCAGCCCCGAATAAAAAAGTGACGATGAGAGTAATGGATTGGTGGAGGAGAGAAGATAATTTACTAGCCGAAAACTGGGTTCTGATAGACATTATAGAATATTTGCTTCAGTTGGATATTGATATTTTCGATCGACTTAGAAAAAGACAATACCTTATTAGGTGAAGGTGAAATATTTTGAATAATACAGGAGAGTGATGGTGATTACATGCATCCAATTGATATAACGATTATTGTAGCTTACATGGCAGGACTGATTGTTATGGGTTACATGCTAGGAAAAGGAAATAAATCACAGAAGGATTATTTCATTGGTGGCAGATCCGTAGCGACTTTGCCGATAGCTTTATCGATTGCTGCTACAACGATGAGTGCTAATGGATTTATTGGGGGACCAGGGTGGGCCTATACTTCAGGTTTGATCGCTTTTATGTTGAATTACAGTATTCCTATAGTCATGATTATTACGTTGTCTGTATTCCTGCCTTTCTTCTACAACTTGGATGTTACGTCTATCTATGAATATATAGAGATGAGGCTTGGCGGGATCAGCCGAATGCTGGCTGTCTTTGGATTTGTTGTATCAAATATCATTCAGGTTGGGTCGTTTCTTTTTATTCCTTCCTTAATCATTCAGCAATTTACGGGATGGTCTTTGTCTGTCGTTGTTCCTATCGTCGTCGTGGTAGCTATCTTATATACACTTCTCGGAGGAATTAAAGCGGTCATTTGGACCGATGCCATACAAATGGTTGTCCTTTGGGGAGGGCTCATTGCGACCATGGGGATCATCATTGCTAACCTGGATGTAGGTTTCTTTGAAGCTCTAAGTGAGGCCAAGGAAGATGGAAAGCTTACTGCGCTTGATTTTTCTATGGATGTCCAACTTGAGAACGGGTTCTGGGTGGCTCTGATTGGTGGAACGTTTTTATGGTTGAAATATTATGCGACAGATCAGACGCAAACCCAGCGTATGTTTGCTGCCAAGTCTGTAACAGAAGTGAAAAAATCGATTTGTATCAGTGGTTTTGTTATGAACATTATGTATTTTGTCTTTATGTTGATTGGCGTGTTGTTGTATATCACTATGGATGGACGTACATTCGAGAATTCCAACAATGTCATGATCACCTTCATTGCTTCCAACATCCCCGTTGGCGTTCTTGGCCTCATGATTGCTGGAGTTTTTGCAGCTGCGATGTCAAGTATAGACTCTGTATTAAACTCTGTCACCACAGTTTTCATTAAAGATGTTTATGAAAAATTCATAACAAAAGGGGAAGAGGCTTCGCTAAAAGTTTCTATGATTTTCACGCTGGTTTTTGGCTTGTTGTTGATTGTATTTACATTGTTGGCATTTGGAGACACTACAGCTTCTATTCTTCAAGTAGTCGGAAGTTACCTTTCCTACTTCTCTGGTTCAATTCTTGCTATGTTCCTTCTTGGAATGTTAACGAAGAAATCAAATGATAAAGGAGTAGCTATAGGTTTTGTAATTGGGATCATCTTAACAGCCTATATAGGGAAGATGGGGATTGTGAACTGGTTATGGAATTATCCTATAGGCTGTGCTTTTACATTAATAATCGGTTACACAGCAAGTTTTCTTTTCAAAACAGAAAAAGTGGGTTACGAAGAATTCACTATCCTTGGTCAAAGAGCAAAGCTCAAGGGAGAAGATCGAACCAAAGATCAGGAAGGGACGTCCATTTTACCTGGGGCTATTGACAAGTATACTTACATTTTATTGGGATTCTTTATCGTCCAAACGATCTTTCTACTCCTTATTCAGTTATAATAAAAGAAGACTGAATGTTCTAATATTAAAAAAGATGAAATGTATGTAATAGAAGGGATTTTTATTATGAAAGATCGCATTAACGCTTATGATGTGGCAGAAAAAGCTGGAGTTTCGCAATCGACTGTTTCAAGAGTATTGAACAACTATCCTTTTATGAAGGAAACAACAAGGCAAAAGGTCCTGAACGCCATTGAGGAATTAGGATTTACTAGAGATGAAATTGCGAGAAGTTTGGCCAGCAAGAAGACAAGAACCATCGGTTTGATTCTTGGTGATATTACAAATCCATTCTTTTCAGAGTCGGCAAAAGTGATCACCAGGAAAGCGCAAGAAATGGATTATAACGTCATCCTGTGTAATACCAATCATAGTGAAGAAAACTTGAATAAGTACATTCAGACACTAATAGGAAAACGTGTAGACGGTATCATTATCGCATCTGCAGATAAGGACAATCAAAAAATCAAAGAACTTTACGATCAAGGATTTCCTATTATTCTATACAACAGCATTATGGAGCATGATCATGCCAACTACATTGCAGTCAATAACTATAAAGGGGCTCAACTTGCTGTTGAACACCTATACCATTTCAACCATAAGGAAATCAGTTACATTGCAGGTCCCTCTAAATATGTAACGACACACCTTCGTAATTTAGGGTTTAAAGATGCACTTGATAAGTTTGGCCTGAAAATGAATGAAAAGTTCATATATGATCGGGATTTTTCTTATGATGAAGTTTATCTATTTGCCAAGAATCTATTAAACCAACAGAATCGGCCTACTAGTTTTTTTTCATCTTCCGATCAAATGGCATTGGCCATTCTAGATGCTGCCGCCAGCGAAAGTATTAAAGTACCTGATCAACTTTCCGTTATAGGATTCGATGATATAGATCTTGCTAAGAACCAATTCATAGGACTGACGACCGTCACTCAACCTAAAGAGAAAATGGCGGCGTTGACTCTAGAAAAACTGGTTTCGTTAATTGAGGAAAAAGAACATGTGGATGCTCCGATACAGATTGTGTTAGAACCTGAACTTATATCTAGAAAGACGACAGGTGTGTACAAACCATAAAGAAGATAGGTGAAAGGAGTGAGGTCGTGAATGACCATTTCTCTGATTTGAAAGGGAAGCATGTTATCGTAACCGGAGGAAGTAAAGGGATAGGAAAGGATATAGCTATCGAATTTGCTAAGCTCGGTGCTTGTGTAGTGATTACAGGAAGAGATGAATCCGCCTTAATAAAGACTACGAATGAGCTGAGAAGGTTGAGCTCACCGCATTATTACGTCGTGGCGGATATGAGGAAAGCCTCAAAAGTCATTCAGATGGTAGATGAAGCTGCTGGCCTCATGGGAGGAATTGATATCCTCGTCAATAATGCAGGTGTGAATCTACCAAAGTCAGCCCTTGAAGTGACAGAAGAAGACTGGGATTCCATGATAGACACGAATTTAAAAGGCAGTTTTTTCTGTTCTCAGCAGACCGGACGGTACATGCTGAAGCAAAAGAAAGGGAAAATCATCAACATCGTTTCGCAAATGGCTTTTGTGGGTTATTTCAAACGGACACCTTATTGTGCGAGTAAAGGCGGTGCTGTACAACTTACGAAATCCCTGGCTGTCGAATGGGCCCCTCATCATATCAATGTCAATGCTGTGGCTCCTACGTTCATTGAAACAGAATTGACCAAACAGATGTTGGAGGATCCATCGTTCCGAGAGGATGTCATCAATAGAATTCCTTTAGGAAAACTTGCTCGACCTTCCGATGTGACGGGGGCTGTGCTCTACTTAGCATCGAATATGGCCGATCTTATTACAGGCGAAACGATTAAAGTAGATGGAGGCTGGACGGCCATCTGAATTTCATCAAATTTTGAATGCGGATTCAAAAAATCGGAAGGAGCGTCTATATGGAAAGTACAGAAAAAAGTTCCATCAATCATGCGAGAAACTTAAGCCATGATCGCGTGTTTTATGGCGATACAAATGAAGTGAATCCGGTCGGGTACGCGGATTACAATGAGTATTCTAAGAATACAGAGCGAATACAGAGCATGAAAGGGTTCAATGAGGGCTATTCGGATTTTGTAGACTATATCATGAAGATCACTCACAACATTTGGGAGGAAAAAGGCATAGGAGTTATTTATGACACGTATCACAATAATGTCGTTATGCATGCAGGTACCATCAATATTCATGGGGTCAATGAAGTCGTGTCCGGAACCTTGCAAACCTTGCACGCTTTCCCTGACAGAAGATTGCTCGGAGAAAACGTGGTTTGGTCGGGGAATGACCAAGATGGTTTTCACTCTTCCCACCGCATTGTCTCAAAAGCTACGAATCTTGGAGATTCATCCTTCGGGCCTTCGACAGGGAAGAAGGCGTTCTTCCGTACTATCGTGGATTGCTTCGTGCATTCCAACAGAATCATTGAAGAATGGCTGGTCAGGGATAACCTCTATATTGTTCAGCAGCTAGGTTTTGATCCTGTCGATGTCGCAAAACGATTGGCGAAAGAAACGAAGAACAAGAAGGCTGCTTTGCAAACAAGGTTCGGGGCAAATGAAACAATGGAAGGGCAGTACGCACCCACCACCTATACCCCTAAATATGACGAGTTTGAAATAGGCGACTTTATTCTTGAACTCTATAACCACATATGGGAACGAAGGCTGTTCAACCGGGTCAAAGATTTTTATTTGGATCATTCTACCGTCCACTATATTTGTGACAAGGATTTAATCGGCACCCAACAAATACAGGGGATGCTTGTGAGTTTATTTGCATCGTTCCCAAATGCCAAATTCATCGTAGAAAGGGTGACTTGTAACGAACTTTCTCATGAACAATGGGATGTGGCGGTCAGGTGGAGGATGATGGGGCTTCACGAGGGCATCGGATATTTCGGGCAGCCTAGTGGAAAACATGTGGAAATTCCCGGCATCACTCATTTGAAAGTATGTGATCAGAAAGTGGTGGAAGAATGGATTACCTTTGACGGTTTAGATGTACTGCGGCAGGTTTACATGGATACGGTGGAAGATCATTTTCATTCAGAAGAAAATGAGTAAACATGTATAACCTCTTTGAATGCGGATTCAGTTAACGGGAGGGAATGAAATGTCAATTCAAACGCTACAGCCACCAGTCAAAACGGTGGACTTCCAAGATTTTTTCATGCCAGGACATGTTCGATTCGGAGTAAATGCCTATCTCACTCTTGTCGAAGAAGTGAAGAAACTAAATGCCCGGAGAATTACGGTCATCAGCGATAAAGGTCTGGATAAAGTAGGACTTGTGCAAAAAGTCTTGGATCTTCTTGCACCCCTTGAAATAGATGTAACTACATTTACGGATATATCGGGTGAGCCAACCTTTCGTTTGCTTTCTCGATCGATTGATAGGGTGAGAGAGCATGAGAGTGACATGATTATCGGAATCGGTGGGGGAAGTGCCCTGGACGTAGCTAAAGCCACGACTGCACTGGCGGATGAAGAAGCCCCTTCCTTATGCTTCAGCGGGGAAAAACGTATAGAGACACGAACCATTAAGTGCATTTTATTACCGACTACTTCAGGCACAGGTTCAGAGGTTACGATGAATGCCATTTTCGGTGATGAAGAGCAAGAGGTGAAACGCGGGTTAGTGAGTCAGAGTTTGTTGCCAGATGTAGCCATCGTGGACCCTGTCCTCACTCTGTCTTGTCCTTCAAAAGTGACCGCCGCTTCAGGTGTGGATGCTTTCACCCATGCCCTTGAATCGTATGTCGCTGCGAGAGCGACTCCGATGACAAAAATGTATGCAGAAAAAGCGATGAAATTATTCGCGTCCAATATTCCGAAAGCCGTTCATAACGGAAAAGATCTAGAAGCGCGGAAAGAGATGAGCTGGGTTAGTCTGCTTGCAGGTGTTTCTTTAGCCAATGCGGGAGTAGGGGCGGTCCACGCTCTCGCCTATCCACTAGGAGGGAAGTACCATGTAGAGCACGGGGTGGCGAATGCGTTACTCATGCCTTTTGTATTCGAAGTGATCGGCCAAACTTGTATGGAAGAAATGATGGAGGTAGCTTCATTTTTGCATTTGGGTGATTTTACAAGCAATCCCCATCAGGCAAAAGGAGCCATTGTCCAATACCTTTATGAGTTGTTAGAGACATTAAACCTTCCTACCTCCCTTTCAGAGATTGGAATTAAGGAGGAAGATCTTCCATTACTTGCGGAACAGGCATCCAAAGTGGATCGACTTCTTTCAAACACGCCTTATGAGTTAACAGAAAATCACATATTGAAAATCTATGAAAACGCCTATCATGGCAAAAGGAAGGAGTAGATGATTTGCAAAATACTAGCATGAAAAAGTCATTGTTTCTGAATGGCAGTTGGCAGGAAGCAAGCGAATATTATGAATTGACCTCTCCATACAACGGAGAAGTACTTGGATCTATCCCATTGGCCTCAGATAATGAAGTAGAACAAGCGATTATGGCTGCGGAAAATGGTGCGAAGCAAATCAAGAAGTTAACCGCTTTAGAAAGATCGAAAATTCTCGAGAAAGTATCTGTTCTGTTCGAAGAGCATGCAGAAGAAGCCGCTCTTATACTGGCTAAGGAATGCGCGAAGCCGTTAAAGGCTGCAAGGGGCGAAGTGGGCCGAACGATTGAAACTTACAAATTCGCTGCAGAAGAAGCAAAGCGTATTCATGGGGAAACCATTCCTATGGATGCAGCCCAAAGTGGACGTGGACGGTTTGGCTATACCGTTCGAGAACCTGTTGGAGTGGTTGCAGCCATCACACCTTTCAACTTTCCTTTCAACCTTGTGGCTCATAAACTTGGACCTGCTATTGCCTCAGGCAATTCAGTAGTATTGAAGCCAGCAAAACAGACCCCTCTAAGTGCTTTGTTCACAGCGGACCTTTTTCAAAAAGCGGGGTTGCCCGATGGTGGATTGAATGTTGTCACGGGAAAAGGCAGTGAAATTGGGGATTCACTTGTAAAAAATGACAAAGTGAAATACATCACCTTCACTGGCAGTTATGAAGTTGGCCTTAGTATTAGAGAAAAAGCAAAGCTGAAAAAAGTGACGTTGGAGCTAGGGTCCAATTCAGCTGTGATCATTGATAGTACAGAAGATATTGAGGGAGCAGCCAAACGTTGTGTGGAAGGTGCTTTTACCTTTTCTGGCCAAGTATGTATTTCCGTTCAACGTATTTACGTAAAAGAAACTCTTTATGAAGATTTTATTGAAAGTTTTGTTAAAGAAACAAAACAACTAGTATTGGGAGATCCCCTTTCGGAGGAAGCAGACCTCTCTTCTCTGATTCATCTCAATGAAATGGAACGGGTAGAAGGCTGGCTTGAAGAAGCTGTTCAATCTGGAGCTTTCATCGTTGAGGGGGGAAAACGATCGGGGAATATTCTAATGCCGACAGTCCTCACTGAGGCGGATCATCATTCCCTAGTCAATTGTAAGGAAGCTTTTGCCCCTGTTGTAACGATTACAAAATATGACGATCTGGATGAAGCTATCTCATTCGTGAACGATTCAGAATATGGTCTTCAAGCGGGTATCTACACAGAATCTGTTAAAAAAGCATTTGAGGTCGCTCAAAAGATCGAGGTTGGTGGAGTGATGGTCAATGACGTTCCTACCTTCCGGGTGGACCAAATGCCATATGGAGGAGTGAAAAATAGCGGCACCGGCCGAGAAGGGATCAAGTATTCCATCGAAGAGATGACAGAAATGAAGCTGATCACGTTTAAATTATAAAATAATGAAGTTGTTCCACTCCTCGGTTAAGGAGTGGGAGTAGTTTTTAGCCAAACTAACAAACAATTGATCATAGAATCAGGAAGGAAGGATTGTATGGAAAATCAACAGCCGAAAGTGAAAAGATCCGTAACTAATGAGGAAATGGAGAAAAACTGGATCGTTCGTTTTAACGAGCTGAAATCAAAAGCGATTCCTTTGATGTTTATAGACAGCATCATCCCTGGACACCAACGGTTGAATTATGCCTTAATTGGGGACACGGCCAGTGAAAACGACAAATATTCTCCTGAAATCACAGAACCCCATGGCTTTCAAATTGGAATGGTGAAGGCCCCCCCAGGAAATGGTCCAGCCTTTCATAGTCATGATTACATTGAAGCCTTTGTTCCATTGACAGGAAAGTGGCGTTTTTATTGGGGAGATAGTCCAGAGGAAATAGAAGGGGAAACGATTATTGATCAATGGGATATGATTTCCCTACCTCCAGGGTTATGGAGAGGATTTGAAAATATCAGTGAGGAAGATGCTTGGTGCTTTGCTGTATTAGAACAACATAAAGTGTATGATGGCAAAGATCCTTACTGGGCACCCGAAATCATTAAACAAGCCTCGCAATTTGGATTCCATGCCGATGAAAAAGGAAAAATGATTAAACCGGACAACTTTGAAGAAATGGAGAAACAGATGGCTGAAAAACTTCGGGCTGGAGAAAAGTAATGGTTCACAAAACCCCTCTCCTCCTTCTGCCAGGAACCTTATGTGATGAACGTTTATGGCATCATCAGTTAGCAAGTCTTGATGACATCGCTGATATAACGGTAATAAACCTTACAATGGCTACGTCTATAGAGGAGATGGCTCAATCAGTATTGGATGGGGCTCCAGCTGATTTCGCGCTTGCTGGATTATCATTAGGAGGAATCGTAGCGATGGAAATTGTCCGCCAAGCCCCTGAACGTGTCAGCAAAATTGCGCTGCTTGATTCCAATCCATATGCCCCCCGACCAGAGCAATTGGAAACATGGGCTCATCTTGAGGAATTGGTGGAAGAAGGGCGGTTTATGGAAGTCCTCAAAGAGAAACTATTACCAATCCTTATTCATCCCAATCGACAACAGGATCAGAGGTTGATCTCAATCATATTAAGCATGGCAGAAAACATTGGGCCTGACGCATATATACGCCAGCTTAAAGCCGTTTCTACAAGATCAGATGTTAGAGAGAATTTGAAACACATTCGGTGCGACACTCTTTTATTGACAGGAATGCAAGATAACGTTTGCCCGCCAGTCTTTCATGAAGAAATGGCAGAATTGATATCAAACTCTACCTTGAAAGTCATAGACCAATGCGGTCATTTGAGCAGTCTGGAACAGCCGGAGGAAGTAAGCGAAGCACTACGTGCCTGGCTCTTAGAAGCAAACGAAAGGAGGAATAACTTTTGAAGAATCTGCTGAAAGAAAAACTGGAAGAAGGTAAAAGTGTATTGGGCAGCTTCTTAGGCATCTATTCTCCCCCCCTTGTAGAAATGATTGGATATGTCGGTTATGATTTTATTGTTATTGATGATGAACACGGTGCCTTCAGCCCAACTGAGTTAGAAAATTTGATTCGTACTGCTGATTCCGTTGACCTTGTGCCGATTGTCCGTGTTTCCTATGATCAATCGAGTATACAGAAGGCATTGGACCGGGGGGCATTAGGTATCCAAGTTCCTATGATCAATACAAAAGAAGAGGCAGAAGAAGCAGTACAAAAAGCAAAATACCCACCGAGAGGCAGGAGAGGAGCAGCATATTCACATCGTGCTGCTCACTATGGAAAAGAACAAGGAAAAAAGTTCTTAGATGAATCAGATGAAGAAATTTTAGTCATTCCACATATCGAAACATTGGAAGCGACAAAAAATTTTTCTGAAATTATGAATGTCGAAGGGATAGACTTCCCCTTTATTGGAACGACAGATTTATCAGTCAATATGGGGTATAAAGAGGAAGGGCCGAATCACCCAGAAGTTAGAAAGGTTGTAGAAAGGATTTATATGGAAGCAGAAGAGCAAAATATTAAAATAGGTACTGTTGCTAATGATGCGACTGCAGCTAACAGAGCCTATGATAAAGGGGCTTCTTATGTAGGGATTGTTGCCATCTCGGTAATCGCAAATGCTTTAGGTCAGATATTGCAATCAACTAACAAATAAATCAATCTTACATTTCTCTTTTAAATTTTTTTATTGTAGAAACCTCTCAATAGCTTATGATACTATTGAGAGGTTTTTCATAGTGGTTTATAAAATTGCTGTTAGATTTTCTGACCTGCAGATACACCTCCTACTAGAATTTCTTATATTCATCTTTTTAATAGGTAGGTTAGTTATTCATAAAGGTTTGGAGCTAACTGGAGCTGTATTTGTAATACCTGTTTCAAAAAAAGAAGAATATATAATTGAGGAAGCATATCGACCAAGTAATGACAATATATAGTCACTTTGGATTCATTTCCAATTAATATTACTACAAATTCTAGGATTAGTTAGTGATTTTTGCCTGTGTTTTTTTAGTCTCGGAGAACTTAACGGCTACAGAGTCGCGTGTTAGTGACGTAGGCATGGCCAAAGAGATGATGAATCAAAAGAAATCATAGATTATAGGTCTAGCTTCTCAAGCTTAGCATAGTAACCATGTAAGATTAGTAAGGAAGAGTGGAAAAAAAGAAATAAAATAGTTATTGAAGGAATATGGAAAGATTTATCGAATTGTTTTGCTATTAAGAAATTAATTCTTTTGAGATAAGGAGGTCATAAAGCGGTAATAATGTCAACGTTTCGTAGATCATGGATTTTAGGTTTTTATAAAATTATGGATGACAGAACAGTCGAGTAAAGGAAGGTTAATCTCATTCTTAAAGTGTACAAGAATGGAAGTTAAGTAACCGTTTACCATTAGACTGTTCTTTTTTTATCTTTATCAAGCTAAACCTTTTCTTAATGTTCATTGCTTTAGATCAGGTTCATAAGGAGGCATGGTGACGTTCCATGGATAAAATAAATTCACAATTTTTAAGCATAGGAGACCAGGATCGTAAAGTTATTTACCTAAAGAAATACCTGAAAAAGTTCGGTTACTATCATTCTTGTGCTTGTCTTGAAGAAGCATTCTGCAAACATCTCGATGAATCTGTATGGGCGGCATGATGTGATAGCGCCATAACCCTTGATATAACAAGGGTTGAGGACAAATTGACTGGATTTTGACTGGTTTTTAAAATCGTTTACTAAATCTACAAGCATCTCAAGAGTTTATAAACTTTTGGGAGGCTTTTTTAAATTCTTAAATTTGTAAAGATGCATATGGCAAAGGACCGATTTTGAAATAATGGTTATTAAGTCACAAGTTAATTAATCTCAAAACTGAGTCTTCAAGTATATCAGCAGGTTTGTTGAAGACTCAGTTTCGAGATAATAGGATTTTTGAAACAAAATGCCATCTTTTTGTAGGTGCAGTTGGAAATATGTAGTTGGAAATAAAATGTTATTATGAACTGTGACAAGATGTTTTTTGGACTTCTTAATAGAATAATTATGAAGATGATCAGATAATAAATTTTTTACAAATAAGGAGATAAAACTATGGCAAAAAACAATTTACTAAGAATGGACAATGTCGGCATCGTGGTAGAATCCCTTGATGATGCAATCTCTTTCTTCGAGGAGATTGGATTGAACCTCGAAGGGCGAACCACTGTCGAAGGTGAATGGTCAGGTCGCGTAACCGGGTTGGGCCCTCAGTGCGTAGAGATTGCTATGATGGTTACCCCAGATGGTCACAGCCGACTTGAACTTTCGCGATTTCTTACCCCACCTACTATATCAGATCACCGGAATGCTCCTGTAAACGCACTCGGTTATATGCGTGTCATGTTCACCGTTGAAGACATTGACGAAATGGTATCCAGGCTCACTAAGTTTGGCGCTCAGCTCGTTGGAGAAGTGGTTCAGTACGAGGACACGTATCGGCTCTGCTACATTCGTGGAACCGAAGGACTTCTAATTGGTTTGGCGGAACAACTGGATAACAAATAAGTAAGTGAGGTTTTATAAAAAGCCGTTACTGAAATCTACATTACTGAAGTAAAAAAAAGTAGTGTGAAAGTAACTCGAAGATGTCGAAAAGTAGATTCGGTCGAAAACGTTATATGCCAATCCGTCTCGATCTGAAGGAAATTCTTATTCAAGAATACGAAAGGGGGCAATTATTGAATAAGAATAGTTGCTCTCTAAATCCAGAAAGTGGCCGAAAATACGAAGGGATGGCTTAGAAGGGAGAATAATTTGATAGTAAACTCAAAAGAATATGAAGTTCGTAATCTCCTTTACAAAGTAAGATCTGCAAAATCGGAAGACGCACAAACTTTGTCTGAATTAAGGTTACAGATAGATGGTGAAACTGAAAATTTGGATAGAGTTAAAGGAGAAGAATACATAGACGAAGAGGGCTTTAAGGATATTATCAAGAAAGACACAGAAAGATTGAACAATATTTTCTTGGTAGCTAAAGTAAATGGAACTCTAGTTGGTTTCTCTAGATGCGAAGGAAATGAATTAACGAGAAGTTCTCATAGGGTAGAGTTTGGTGTAGGTGTTTTGAAGGATTATTGGGGATATGGAATAGGAAAGAACTTCTTGAAAGAATCTATTAGTTGGGCAGATGCAAATAATATAAAGAAAATCACTTTAAATGTCCTAGAAACAAACGAGAAAGCAATAACTCTTTATAAAAATTATGGTTTTAAGATTGAAGGGGTGTTACAGAAAGACAAGTTATTATCTGATGGTAATTACTACAATACGTTATTGATGGGTAGATTAAATTAATCATGAGCGTGAATATCTTGATTTCGAGTCTTACGGAAAAGGGGGCGATTGTTCAATAAGAACAATCGCTTCTTTTTGGTTAACGGGCAGTTTAATAGAAGAATTGGAGTCGATATAATACCAAATTTTTTATGCTAAAACTATTAGATATTCCATACGTCTCTGGTCCTATACATTTTTATGTCCAGGGTCAGACGAAATATCATTCCAACCTATGTTACATTCTTATCAGCAATAAATCATGATCATATGGAGTTGAAAGATAATGAGAAAGAGTTTATACATTCTAATAGGAATTATCGTCCTGCTAGGAGCATTGACTGCATGGTTCAGCCGTGGAGGAAGTGATACAGTATATAAAGAAGCCCCTGTGTCAAGACAATCAGCCGCCTATGAACCGGAAGTTCTCTGGCCAAAGAATGACGAAGATAAAAAGATTGCCGGGGAGGCGAGTGGCGTCGCAGTAAGCAGTAAAGGAGATATCTACTACTTACATCGGGGCAGTTCTGAATATGGCGGTGAAAGTCTAATCAAGGAACCGGCACTTATCGTCATAGATGGAGATACAAAAAAAGTTAAAGACCGCTGGGGAAAGAATATATTTGCATCTCCTCATGGCCTGGAGATCGATCATGAAGACAATGTGTGGATCACGGATATCATCCAAAACAAGGTGTACAAGTTTACAGCAGACGGTCGTTTACAGGCTACATTTGGTGATGATTATCCATTTTATATGGAACCTGCTTTACGAATACGGAATGTGCTGCACAATTTTCCGACCGGAATCACGAAATATACGTTTGCGAGGCCGACGGATGTCACTGTCATGAATGATAGCTCTTTTGTTGTCAGCGATGGTTACCGTAATCGACGGATTGTAAAATTTGGTGCTGACGGACAATTCTTGTGGGAAAAGAATAACCTGGGAGACCGTCCAGGTGAATTTAATCTTCCCCATGGAATTTCTCACGATCAGAAAGGGAATTTATATGTAGCGGACAGAAACAATGCACGAATTCAGGTGTTTTCACAGGATGGTGAATTCCTGAATGAGTGGGGTCAGCAGGAGCTGGGACGCCCTTTCGGTGTAGAAGTTGGGGATAACGGTAACGTCTATATAGCAGATGGCGGAAATGCTCTTTATCCAAAAGGTGGAATAGGTTCTCATCAAATATTGGTCGTGGATCAAAGCGGTAAGATTATTGACCGGTTTGGTAGATGGGGTTCTAAGGATGGAGAATTGAAAATCCCTCATGATATCGCCGTGAATCAAGAGGGGGATATATTTGTGGCAGAACTCGAGAATCATCGGTTGCAGATGTATAAGGAAAAATAGATAAACATGAAGAAGGTCGTGTGCTTAGCAGTCCTTCTTTTTTACAGTAGTAAAAAGGCTAGCAATATTTTTAGAGTGATTAAAAAGATGTTTTTATTTTGAAATCGAGTCTTAAACAAACGGGGGCTTATATAAAATAATGAAAAAAGGAAGAACAGTAAATTACACTGCCTTCCTTTTTTCTTTGGGGATTAATTTGTATCGAGAATTATTTAACATGACACTAAATAAAGCAAATAACAAGATAATCGATATACCAAATAATGAATGGTAAGACATAGATATTCGAGGATCAAGTAACTGAAAAGCATAAGTAAACACCGGTATAAATGAAAGAGACATCATGACAAAAAAGCTATCAGAATAATGAATCCCCATCTGCAAAAAATAGAGGGGCATTGTAACACCTAATATTGATACTATCAGGATCCATAACCAATTTGCAGATAATTGTTGCAATAAATTACCCTGTTGAATTGATAGAAAGAGGGATAATCCAACAATGGCATAAAATCTGTGCGCAAGTATTTTAGAGGAACTCCATTGGGCAATACTTAGTCGTTTGGAGAAAATAGCTGCTAAAGCTGCACAGAATCCACACAATATAGAGGAGAACAACCCTAAAAGTGTGACTGGTAGAGATTCAAATTTAATTCCCGAACTCCCCTGTAATGTACTGATAATCAAAAATAGACTGCCTATTAAGGCACCCACTCCTATCCAGAGGTCTAATTTATTTATTTTACTACCATAAATTAACCTTACAATGATTAAGGAAGAGACTGGACCAATTCCTATTTCAATTGCACCTACAATTGCAGGTTCTATGTACTTTAATGCAAAATAAAAACTCATGAATGCACCGGCAGTACTAAGGTTAGTCCCAACTATATCCTTAAGAAAGCTTTTATTTATTTTCATGTATTGGGATGATTGTCTTAGTTGTATTCCGTGAAAAAAGAGTGCAGTAATAAGAAAGCTAATAAAAGTGAAGAAGAAGGGGCTTATTTCTTGTACTTTGTTGGAATAGTAAACGTTGCTTCCGGAAGTTAAAAACGCTGAAGCAATTAAGAAAATAGTTCCAACCATTGCATAGTTCTTAATTAGTCGCAATTAAATCCTCCTTTATCTATCGGATTTCCTTTTTATGTATATTGTTGTTATTCTAAATTTGGAAGAATGGATTGTCAATGTTGAATTATTTACCTTTTTATCTTGAAATCGAGTCTTCAAGTAATGGGGGCAATTGATCAATAAACCGATAAATCTACTTTGGGTAAAAGTTATTTAATAATTGAGTCCACCCTATACAGGGGTAGGGCTCTTTTTTTGGAAGAATTTAGGTTAAATTACCTTGCTATACGATGTAAGTAGTTATACAATGTAATTACTACTATTTGGAGGTAACGCAATGGACAAAGAATTGATGAAGGGGAGCATTGAAATCTTGTTGCTTTCGATCCTGGGGCAAGCAGACTGCTATGGGTACGAAATGACTAAGAAGCTCAGGGCACTGAGTGAGGGTGCCTACCACATGAATGAGGGGACCCTTTACCCGGCTTTGAAGAGGCTTGAGAAAAAGGAATGTGTGACGTCGTATTGGAGTACGGAATCCGCTGGCGGGCGAAGGAAGTATTATTCCATTACCGAAACAGGACGTACTGTATTGGCGGGAAAACTTAAGGATTGGAAGCAGATTAATTCATTAATTGAAAATACTGCGGGGGATTTTTGATGAAGGAGATTGAGCAGTATGTAGAGGAGATCACGAAGAACCTGCCTGATGAGGAGAAGGAAGAGTTGAGAGAAGAGATGGTCGGACACCTCCAGGAACATATGAAAGAGCTTCTCATACAAGGGCATTCAGAAGAGGAAGCTGTGCGTCTGGCAATTGAGTCATTTGGCGATGAGGGCAAGCTGAACCAGGAGTTCAAGAGGTCCTTTTTTCCAACCTATAAGCTGGTTCGTTTCGCGTGGTCTGTCGTGTTGACCGTGGCAGGTCTCAGTTTGATTTCTTACTTTTCCATGGAGTACTATCACCCTGAGTTTGATAATGGGATTGACTTGTATAGCGTTTGGATGGCACTGTTTTATATTGCCTCTCTCGCTGGGGCTAGTGAAGTGATGCATGATTCTTTGCAAGGTAAAATCAAATGGAAATGGATGTTAAACCCTTGGGTGTTTTTTATGGTGCCGTCGTTGTTGATTAGTGGGCTGCAAACATCGATGTTGTTTACCCAGCCTGAACGGTATCAGGATGGGTTATGGTTAGATTTATACGCCGTTGCGATTGGGGCATTGGTGTATGTTTCGGCAAGGCAGCTATTTAATGGTCTTTTTCTGGGGGATAACAAAGCGAAAAAAAATGTAGTCAAATAAGGATACTGTGGAATCTATTGAAAAAAACGGTGGTATTCGTGTTGCTGAATTTGTTGGCTGTTGTGATGGTTGCAGGCAACTGTTACTGGATGGTCTAAAACATCAAAAAAGAAACTTCGAAAATCCTTCTGTTTATAGAAATGATTGTTCTGCCTTTTGCCTTCTTTACCATGGGGCTTGGTTATGTTAATTCTGTTTAGTTTATATTAGACTTAGATACATTTTAAGGAGGAATTGTATGGATGTTTTAATGTATTTATTTCTTGGGGCATTGTTAATCCCAGCGAATATATTCATAGTAAAATGGCAAAAGAGTGAGCAGTTCCCCCTCTGGTGTTCTGGGATTCTTTTAGCAGTTCTGGGCGTTGGTTTTGGCTTTGCCGTTGGTGCAATACTGGTTGGTCCCGGTAATGCGGGACAAGGTGGAGCCATAATGTCAGCTTTTATCGGCCTTGTTATCGTAGCTAATGGATTAATATATGTTTTTATAGGTCTTTTAATGGTAATCGGAAAACTTTTTACTAAAAAGAATACTCCAATATAAGAAAACCCCAAGTCACGGATGTAACACGAGACTTGGAAGTTAATTTTGAATAAGAGTGAAGTAATGTCAATTATTTAAAGCATTAAAAGGTGCGTTAGTTAAGAATTCCTGCAAATTATCTCGAAACCGAGTCTTATAAAAACGGGGGCGATAGCTGCACAATGGCTATCGCTTATTGTGCTTTAAAGGAGCAGAAGAGTAGAATAAAGGTAGGAAGAATTTGAGAAAAATTTATGGTCTTTTAATATCTGTTATAGCACTTAAATTACTGTAAATTGCTTTTATGGTTTCTAACTTAGTAATGTATTCTAATTAAACTGCCAGGGCTTTTCTTCTAGAAGGCGTTCGCACTTTTCTTTTGATGTGACGGACCAAATTAGTGAAGGAATGAAACTTTGTCTTTGTAAAATCGGATATGTAGTATGCACTAATTAAAAGAGAACTGAATTTGGAGGGAGAAACAGTGAAAGGTAGATTAGTTATCTTTTTAATAATTACTATCACTTTCAGCTTATTAGTTGGGTGTACTGCGGATGATGGAGATGAAAAATTATATTCCGTTTTGGTAGTACAAAATGGAGATGATAAAACGGACGAGATGATTACAGAAGAAATAGATGTTTCATCAGGGAAATTCCACGAAATAAAATTCTTAACGAGTTTAGAAGAAGTTAAAGAACAACGCCCACAGGTTGAAATAGAACAAGTTCCAGCAGTGTTAATATTTGAAACTGGTGGAGGGGAGTTCAAAAAGTTAGAGTTTAAAACATACGAAATGGAAGAAGCAGTAGCAAAATTAAAAGAACTTTCAAATTAAGAAATAACTAGCTACGGATACTAAAGTAAAGGAGCAGCAAGAGATATCTCGAAATCAAGTCTTAGTGTCCATAGTCTCATATAGGGTTAAACAAAAGCTGTTGATCATTTACTGATCAGCAGCTTTTATCTTAATAAATGCTTAGGGTATTTAAAGGAGGTAATTTCATGCTACAATATTGAGAATATTTAGAATAGGGAGAGTGCGACACAATGAATCAGCTAACTGTAAAAGAACTCAACTCAAAAGATGAAATATTAAAAGCATTTCCAGTAATGAGTCAATTACGAACCCATTTAGATGAAAGTACATATCTAGAATTAGTACTTGAGGCTAAAGATATAGATAGGTACAGGATGGTTGCTTTAATGGATGGAAATGAGATAGTAGCAGTCACTGGTTTTAAGCCCATGACTACTCTTTATTATGGGAGATTTGTGTGGGTTTGTGATCTAGTTACAAATAAAAATTATCGCTCTAAGGGGTACGGTGAAAAATTACTTTCTTGGGTTAATGACTGGGGAAGAGAAAATGATTATGAAAGTGTAGCGTTGTCATCTGGATTAAAGCGTACAGATGCCCACCGTTTTTACACTGATAAGATGGACTATGACAGAGTAAGTTATGTATTTAAAAAAACACTTGAATGAACTTCAAAATAGGTACCATAAAGTAAAACAGCATGTAATATTTTTGGAGAGTTAAAGGGTATCAAAATAAATTAAGAGCAAACCTTGAAGCAGATGACAGTTTGGCTTTCAATGTTGATAATGTTATATGGGTTTTAAAAAATGCACCACCTATATGACTCACCAACAGCTTAGTGAAACCTATGGGAGTTAAAAAATCAGTGGAAGCAAATAAAAAAGGACTACAAGTTGGAGACTATTAATATATAAGGAGTAATGTTTTCACTATGGATACTAAGTGAATACTCCAAGCTATTGAAGAATGTAAGAAATTAGAGAATAGAAAAAAGAATAGAGAAAGTCACTCAGACATTGACCACAGGTTGGTGTCTTTTTTATACATTTTGAGCCCATGGAGTTTATCTGCCTATACAGATTCTGAACAGTGAAAGTCTGTTATTATAGCAAGATTAAATCCTTGATATGACTGTGCCCATTAAGTACCAATGCTCAAATGTTACATAATTGTTACAATTATTATAAGATTAAAAATTATTTGGAGGGAGCTTTTAGTGACACCAAGGGCTTCCCCTGTTCTAAAAAGGAACTTAGCAGGCTTGCTAACTAGATTAATTGGAGGCTTGGCAGTTAGAATACCATTTCACATATGATAACCCTTATTTAGACTTTGAATTTATCAATGAAGAGATGAAAGCCATTGAGGAGTACAGTAATAAGATGATGAAGGTTGAAATTGATGAGTATGAGTTTCTAGTTGATGCTTATGGACAGGCTCTATATGAGGATTGTAAGGCTATCAAGAGTCACACAGAGGATAAAAGCAGGCTCAGAGTAGATGCAATGACCTTTCCATAATGGTAGATAGTGCAATAAAAGAAAATGAGGAGTGATTTTATGAAATGGCTTGAGACATATTTCAAGAAAAAAGATATAAAGTTGAAAGCATGGAAATTCAAAGACCCCAATGGAAGATGGCATACAATCACTAATCATCAGACTATAGAAATAATTCTTGCTTGTACCTCAGAGGAGGAACAGCAGGAGATAGAAACAGTATTAAGGAGAATTGATTTTGAGGGTGGAGATATTGACCACTTTTTGGAACACCTTGCAAAAGGTATAGTTTTAGAAACTAGCAGGACTATAGAGCAAATTGACATGACAAACAGATTGAAGCTTAAGGAATATAAAAAGGAGGTTACAGGTTGAGTCAGGATGATGCAGAGGCAATTGAGGAGCTAAAACAGGAAATCAGAGAAAACAGAAATAGGATTTAAAAGAATAGAAAAGAGATTGAATGAGCCTTTAAAACAAGGGCTCTTTTTTTGTCCTTATATTATTTAATCTGCCCCATAAAGTCACCAAGTTATTAATACCAATAGCCCGCGTGCCGGGCATTTCTCGGCAGGTTATTAAATTGGATTACACAAGTGAATTAGCTAATCAGTCACACCTATAGGCTGTATTGAATTTTCAGAAAAGTTAACTTATACTAAATTTAATAGATTCACCTATATTTTTTTGCATTATACATACCGACTGGTTAGTATCTAAAGGAGGAAGTTATGACTAATAAAAGCAATGATGTGAAAGAGGCTTCTCATGAGCAAAAAGAAAGAATTACATACAATGCCAGGGAGAGAATTGAGCTGCTTGCTGATGAAGGTTCTTTTTGGGAATTAGGCGCATCCGCTCATTCTTCGGTTCCCGGTATGGAAGAGCGCACACCAGCTGACGGGTTAATCGGTGGGATCATTCGAGTAGATGGAAGAGAGGCTGTCGTTCAGGCGATGGATGTGAGTGTTCTCTCCGGTACGGAAGGAGAGGTCCACTTACGTAAAAGTGAATTTTTTCATTCTTATGCCAAACAAAGAAGACTCCCGCTTTTTAACCTATGCGAAGGTGGAGGGTTGAGAATGCCGGACGGAATGGGGTCTGACGGGATTAGCGATAAACTATTCCCTAATTGCTTATTGGATCATTCTCGAGAAACTCCGGTCATGACAGCTATTCTTGGCGAAAGCTACGGAGGTCCTACATGGATGGCAGTTACCTCCGATTTTGTTACTCAAGTACGAGGCACAGGAATGGCGGTCGCAGGTCCAAGGATGCTTGAAATGGCAAGTGGAGAGCACCTGACTGCTGAAGAGCTTGGTGGGCCGGATATTCATGCAGTCCATACCGGGCAAATTGATCACATTGCTGAAAATGAGAATGAAGCAATCGCAGCCTTGCGCCGTTTTTTCAGCTATATGCCTTCTTCGTCCGAGGAAACACCAGCCACTAATGAGGTTGTGGAACCCGCTTCTTTTGACAACATAAACATTGAAGAAATTGTGCCTGCGAATTTAAGACAACCCTATGATATGCATTCCTTAATTGGAGTGCTGATTGATGAAGGTTCATTCATGGACTTCCGCTCGTTTTATGGAAAAGCTTTGATTACTGGTTTTGCTCGCTTGAACGGACGGGTTACAGGTGTTGTAGCTAATCAGCCGCTTCATATGGCGGGCGCTCCCGGTCCTGAGGAATGTGATAAAGCTGGGGACTTTATTTGTCTTTGTGATTCGTACCACATCCCGCTTGTATTTCTTCATGATACACCTGGATTTCGGATCAGCAGTCGTGCTGAGAAGCAAAAAATGCCCTCAAAAATTATGAATTGGAATACAGCTTTAGCCAAATCAACCGTTCCAAAGTATTCGATTATCATTCGGAAAAGTATCGGCGCAGCTTATGGAAACATGTGCGGACCAGGGATGGGAGCAGATGTAGTTGTCGCTTGGCCGCAAGCTGAAATTAATTTTACAGGCCCTGAAGTAGGCGTAAATGTAGTATACGGCAAGCACATCAGAAACTCGGAAGACCCGAACAAAGAGCGGGCAAGATACCTGGAACAATGGAATTTTGACAGTTCTCCCAGTAAGGCTGCGGGGAAATTCTTAATAGAAGATATCATTGAACCAAATCAGACTCGCTCATTTTTAATCCGTTTTTTAGAATCGGCATATGCTTCTGGATCGGTAAAAAGTAGGAGACGTCTGGCTGATTGGCCGATGTCTCATTAAGGAGGGGCTCATATGAACAATCGTACGGACACTCGAATAGGAGAGAAACTGTACCAAAGTGGAAAGAAACCTTTATTTAAGTACTTACAGCAACATGCTGAAGACCGTCCTATGGATACAGCCTACATCTACTACGGCAGGACGCTGACGTGGAAAGAGTTGCTGGAACAGGTGCAGAGCCTTGCTGGCTATTTAGTTCGGGCAGGTTTTGAAAAAGGAGATCGGATTGGATTGTTTATGCAAAACAGTCCACAGTATATTATCGCTCACTATGCCATTCAATATATTGGGGCAATTGTTTGTCCACTGAACCCTATGTACAAAGCCAGTGAACTGGATCATTTAATAAGTGAGGTAGAAATGAAGGGACTTTTCGCAGGAGGCGAAGTTCTTCCCGAAGCTAGAAAAGTACGAAACCAGCTGCATCAGATCATTGTTGTGCGCTATGACGATTTTATTTCGGAGCATTCTAGCTGGAGAGTTCCTGAGGACCTGAACAATTCTTCTATTGAACTCAAGGAAAATGAAGAACATTGGTCTGAGATTATGGAAAATGCTGAACCCTTGAAGGAACCAGAAGAGGTGGATATGGAAGACACGGCGCTTCTTGCGTTTACTTCCGGTACTACTGGGCGTCCAAAAGCAGCGATGCTTTCTTATAAGAATGCTTTATACAAAACAGCGGCTGCCGTTGAAGCAAATGATGTAAAGGAACAGGAAACGTGGCTTGCTGTTATGCCACTTTGTCATATTGCAGGAATGGTGATGGGAGTTAATATTCCCGCTTACACGGGATCACCTTGTGTGTTATTCGCACGCTTTGATCCTCCAGAAGTTTTGAGAGCTCTTTATGAATACGAGGTGAGCATCTGGTACAGTATTGCACCAATGAATGAAGCTTTATTATCAATTGCAGAGGAGAATAAATTGGATCATCTCCGTATAAATTTATGCACAAGTTTTGGTATGCCGGTAACAAACAATTTAGCACAAAGATGGCAGAAGGTTGCGCCTCAGTGTACGCTGTTTGAGGCTTCGTACGGATTAAGTGAAACGCACACGGTAGATACGTACATGCCGCAGAATAACATAAAATTCGGCTCGGTCGGTATTCCTATTCCAGAGTCCTCTATTGAAATTCACGATCCAGCGACAGGGGAACCGCAGATGATTGGAGATTCTGGTGAAATCGTCATCCAAAGCCCTGGGGTCTTTAAAGGATATTGGGGGCGTCCAGAAGCTACATCTGAAACTCTTTATAACGGATGGCTTCATACAGGGGACATCGGTCACTTTGATGAAGATGGATATTTATACTTTCAAGGCCGGATAAAAGAAATGATTAAATCATCAGGTTTTAGTGTTTTTCCAGAGGATGTTGAAGCACTACTAAAAGAACACTCAGCTATAGCTCAGGCTGCTGTCATCGGTGTTCCTGATCAAAGCAAGGGAGAAGTTGTAAAAGCTTTCGTTATCCTTAAAGAGGAGCACTCATTGGATGAAAGTGAATTAAGAGAGTGGGCGAAAGAGAATATGGCTCGTTACAAGGTACCGGAACAGGTAGAATTTCGTGCATCACTGCCCCAAACGGGTGCTGGAAAAATATTAAGGCGCGTGTTAAAGGATCAAGAAGTGCAGAAATAGGGGGCAGAATTAACCTTTACTTTAAAAAAAGCCGATAGGGAAGAGGAGAACCCGTATGGTAAACAGCACGGGTTCTCCTCTTTTTATAGTTAAGTGATATCAATATTGGCGCCAGGTCCTTCTTTCGGACGGTTTTCATTTGTGCGGTGCAGCTTTTCTGTTTCTTCAGGTAAGCTTTCTTTAGGTGTATTGTTATTTGTTAATGTGGCGTTTCTTTGTGCTTTTCTCTTTTTCAATGAACTCAATCCTCCTTTTCACTTCTTCTAAAATAGTGTGCTTCTAAATGAAAAGAGGGAATCGAGGTAATTTTTGCAATCCCTACGAAGCTTTCTATGGAGAAGGAGAACAGAGAGAAGTTATTAATTAATTATGCAACGTTCTTCTTGATGTAACTACTACCATTAACTGATAAGAATGATGATCCTTCTTGTTTGTCTTTTTATAAAATGACAGCTCTATCCCTCTTTTTAAGGCGACTATTTCCAGCAATTCAATTTCATTAAACATGGCTTCTGATAAATGACCTTTGAAGATATTTTGCAGTAATTCAAAGTAGAACCCTACTAATTTTTTGTTATTGAGTTGCTCGTAGGATTTGTAAGTGTTCATAATTAATCTCCTCTAGAGGGTTTTATAAGTTTTGTTTCCACTATAATGAAAAACTAAACAATATTTTGTCGAATTTACTTGAATGTAATCTAAATATAATATAGGAAGTTTCAAAATCGAACACGTTTATGTATGTTTTGGGTAGAAGGCCTTTATATGGGGCAAGATACTCATTTTAATAAAAAAAAGCGACCTAACTAGATCGCTTGCATGGAAATGGGTTCTATTTTCCATCAACTAGTGGTTATGCTTTTTCATGCAACGATTTGACAGCTTTTACTCCAGCGCGTAGATCTGCAGTTGTAGGGCTCATAACGGTAGTTGGTGGGAAGCATGTGATTCCTGTGAAGTTTCGAAGATCTACTTCTAGACAAGCTCCTGTAGCAAACCACCCATCAAACTCAATCAAATCTAACAAAGAATCTGGGGTTTCATCACATAAGCTAGGGTATAGCAACTCTAAAATTGCACAGCAGCTATCATCGTCTTTGAATTTCTTCACTCGGAAGAAAGGTGATGGAATTGGACCAAAGCAAGAAGTATCGACATTTCTAACTCCCCATCCGATGTATGGAAGAAGACCAGCGAGTGCATTGTCACATCCGCATAACAGCATAAAAGGAATCGTATCGTTTCCGTTACCGTTTCCAGCTGGAGAGAGCAAATCTCTTAATGATTTTTCACAAGAAATATCACAACAGTGATCATTTGCTACTTCGTCCTGTGCAGCAGCAATTTCTCTTACTTTCTCGCAAACGCAGTTACTCTTTTTATTTTTACAACTCATTTATTTCACTCCTTTAGACATTTACTAATAGAATATGAAATAGAGAAGTAAGAGAGTGGGGGGTTGTCTAGTTGAAGGGAAAAATAGGCTGCATATTAGCCTGAATAAAAGTGGGTTATTCCATTAAGAGAGGGGTTTTTAGGGATTGCTGAATAGTTTGTAATAAAGAAGCTGAAACCTTCGTAAAGGTTCCAGCTTTTTATAAACTATCCTGCTTTGAGGTTTCTCTTGTTCAAGATCCCTTTTTGAAAGAGGTTCTTACAAATTATTATTGCCCATATTAGGCATAGCATCACGCATGTTCTCCATCGGTTGGCTATTACGAGCACGACGAGCCATTTGACGGAAACCTCCGCCATTACGGTTCATTCGTGTAACGCCCCACATTGCAGCTGCACCTACTGCTCCAGCTATTAACATTGAAGTTCCGCGACCTCGATTACCGTTCATATTAATTACCCCTTTTCACGTGTTTAGTGGAGATCCCTTTTCGGAATCACTCCATTAGTTTTGATCATTTCCACGTCTTTAATCTGGTAACTTTCCGAACCTTTTCCGTTTTTTGTAACGGAACTAAATATCTTTTAAGAAATTCAGCAAAGCGTGATTAAAGGAGAGGTGTTTTCTTATGGGTAGCTGGTGCAGAGCTTTGCTTATTAGTACGCTTTCCATTTGGGGAAGATATTGTTCATATAGTTTTTCATAAGAACGTATATGACTAAACTGACCGTATAATAATAGCACGGGACAATGGATCGTGTTTAAGTAATCTGTACACTTATATTCCATGCTGCTCTCATAAAACTGATAGGCCGTTTGCGGATCAGCTTTTATACAATCCTGGTACACCAATTTTTGGTCCTCTAAGGTAATCTTATGGGTCTTCGCTAAAAGCTTGCTTAGCAGCTGGCTCTTACCGTTCTGGACGAGGTTCATACCTAAGTGAAATTGCGAACGTAACAAGACGGTGCTTACCTCTGAAAATCCTCCAGCGAGGACGAGGGCTTTGACTCTAGAGGGGTATCTAATTGCGAAATCTTGAGCAATTGACCCGCCTGCCGAATAACCAACAATGATGGCTTTACTGACTTCTATATTGTCTAGAAAAAGAGCTAAATCTTTGGAATGGGTTTGAATGGTCGAATAATCATCTATGTTTCCGCTATCTCCATGACCCCTGAGGTCATACGTGATGATTTGATAATGTTTGGATAGTGCTTCGTGTTGATATTTAAAGACGTGATGCCCCATATGAGGGGGATGTATAAAGACAACCGGGGCTCCCGAGCCGCTTATGGTGTAATAGAGCGGCATCGATGGTTTGATTTCCGTGAATGGCATGATCCATTTCCTCCTGTAAAAAATCTGTATGTCATCAGCTTGGTTATTTTGGATATATTATGCGTTGTCTCTTGATAAATCATTCCATGGTTGAATTCCTCCTCTTTCTTTAATGAAGAATAATATTGGGAAAATACGAAAACAATGATATAATATGTCGGAGGAACGTTTCTAGAGAGGTGAAAGAGAAAGCAGTGAAAGTAAGTGTAGATGGATATTTGAAAGTCATAGAAAAAACGGATCATTATGAGTGTGAGTGTTGTGGCAAGAAAATGAGTCCTCGGCGAATAACATTTATCAACCAAATAAATATAGACGTACTATTGGAGTGTAGAGACTGCGGAACAGCTCTGCCACTACTTTTGAATAAATCATACATTACACCTTAACGGGTGTTTTTATTTTGGTTATTTTTATATCTACCCCACCTTATTCCGAATTAACCAACGGAATCGGTACTCATTCTTATCGCAGGAAATGCATTTTTTTAAGAAACTCAGAGGCCCCGTTCACTACTATTTCATGTCGATTTTTTTCAGAAAAATTTGAAATGGCCATTAACTTTAATGCTTAAGTGTGTTAAAGTAGAGTAAGCCTTTTGTAGGAACCCTTTATTCTCTCTATTGAGGAATAAACCTTGATGATCTCACTCATATTGCAGAGTGAGATCTTTTTTTTTGGTTCAAATAACCTAGGAAGATATAGGGTTCAAAGTGAGGTTTCTAAAAATTTCATGTATACATCATTCGAGAAACTGGGTATAATAACAGAACAAACGTTCGTATTGTTGAGGTGTTGAAAGTGGATTACGCAGGATATCCGCGAAACGATGTATTATGCATTGATATGCGTAGCTTTTACGCAAGTGTTGAATGTATGAAAAGAGGGCTGGATCCTAAGACCGCGCTTTTAGCAGTAGTCGGAGATACAAGACGAAAAGGGAGTATTGTTCTGGCAGCTTCTCCGATGCTGAAAAAGAAACATGGAATCAGCAACGTCAGTCGTTTTTTTGAATTACCGGACGATCCGAATCTGGTTATCGCACCTGCTCATATGGGAGACTATTTAGAAGTATCTGTAGAAATCACTAAAATGATAAAAAACTATGTGCCACAGGAAGCGATTCACGTTTATTCTGTTGATGAACTATGGGTGACGATTAATGGGCTCGGGAGGCTATATGGATCACCTTATGATATAGCCAAAATGATCCAATCAGAAATTAGAGAACAGTTTGGGATAGAATGTGTCATTGGAATCGGTGATAATAAATTTCTCGCAAAGGTAGTCATGGACATCCATGCAAAAAAAGCAGAAGACGGAATTGCAGAATGCCGTTACGAAGATGTCGCAGAGAAGCTATGGCCTTGCGATATTCATGATATTTGGGGAATTGGGTCAAGGATGACGAGGAACTTAAACAGGATGGGGATTCTTACTCTTGGTCACCTGGCTAATCATCCGTTGAAATACTTAAAGAAGAACTATGGAATTATGGGTGAACAGCTTTACTGGCATGCATGGGGAATTGATTTAAGCCCGGTTTATGGAAACTTCGTAAAGACGGAGCAAAAGTCTTATGGACACGGCATTACTTTGTTGCGGGATTATGATACAGAGGAAATCTATGCCTGTCTGCTGGATCTGTGTGAAGAGGCATGCAGAAGGGCAAGGATAGACGGCAAAGAAGGGCGTACGGTTCACCTTGGCATCGGGTATTCGAGCGAAACGGGAGGTGGATTCAGCAGGTCTATGTCTGTTCAGGTTCCGACCAATATTACGATGGATATGTATGCGGTGTGTCTGAAACTGTTTCACCGGTTTTATGACGGTGGAAGCAAAATCAGGAGAGCTTCGGTGGCTTTGACGAATCTTGGTGATGAATTCGACGTGCAGCTCAGTCTGTTTGATAACCAGCCAAAGAAAAAAGATCTGGCAGAAGCCATGGATATGATTCGTGAGAAGTATGGTTCGACGGCTGTGTTAAGGGCGAGCAGCTACACAAGTGGCGGTATTACGATTGAGCGAAGCAAAAAAATCGGCGGGCATTATGCTTAAAGTACATTCGACACAAAATTACATTATTATAATGAAGAAACTCGGATACGGAATAGAAAAAAGTAGTTAGAAAAACCACTCCATGTCCTTGCTCATACGATAGAGCAGAGGAGTGGTAAAGATGTTTGTGTTCATTTATTTTCTTATCGGCCTCGCTTTATGTGCACTGACAAAAAAGCCTGAGCCCGTAACGAAAGAAGAAAGATTGATCTATATGTATCAGTTGCTGCTGTTTTTGACATTTTGGCCAGTCATTTTTCTATACAGAGGATTCAGAAGGAAAAAAGTGTAGACTTAAGGAAGAACTTCTCAAGCATAGAAAGTACGGACTTTTCACAATATAATAAAGCCTTAACGGCAATCAATGCGAGGAGTGAAGTCCGATGAAGAATAGAAATATTCAATGGTTACCGATCGTAGCCTCCATTGGTATTGGAGCAGCAACTTATAGTATGATGACAGGTCAAGGCGGTCAGCTGCAGAACGTTTTACCGGGACTTGCAAAGATGTCTGGTCAACAGAATCAGCAATCTTCATAAGCAAGGGTCCCTTTCCTTCTAAAAAAGGCGGACATTCCAGTAGGAGTGTCCGCCTTCTTCTTTGCTATATCTAAAAAACATTGCCGTCTTCAGCAATGCGATGATGTTAGTCGTGTATGTAAGCAATTATTGTGCAGGGATTTTAATTTCTCTTTTGTCTATTTCCTTTGATACCAAATGGACAAATTCATCGTCTAATTGCAGCTTCAGTGACTCCAGATACGTCTCAAGTAATGTTTGATCATCAAGCAGTGACAACCCTCACATCTCCTTACTCTTTTTTTCTTGTTCTGAAATTTAAATCACATTTATTTATTCTAACAAAAAAAATCATTTTCACATGAGTCAATCTTCCTGTTTTATGGAAGCCTATGTATATTATGTTCGAATAATACATAAAGCGGGGAGACGGATGTTGTAGAGAGATGGGGGTTCTTGCCCGAAAAAACAATAAGGTAATTCCATTGTTTTTCGAGAGCATCTCCTTTATGATAACGTAATAAACTCATTTAAGAACGTGTTTGTTTTTAATGGATAAAGGAAAGAATAGGGAAAAAGGAATGATACGATTAGGGAAGGGTGGCTTATGGAAAAAAATGATGGAAACATTGTAATGTTCCCCAAATGGAAGTCGAGGCTCGAAAGTACAGGCCTTCAAGCGCTTAAAGAGAAAAAGTATGAGGAGGCTTTAGAAGCTTTACAACCTTTATTAGATTATGGCGTAGCTTCAAATGATGTTGTCACAGGAATTCTAATGAGCTGGATTGAACTTGGTAACTTTGATGAGGCAGAAGAATTGTGCCAAAAACAAATGAAAGAGAATATGGATCAGTACTATCACTACTTACATATATACATAACTATCCTTTTTCAATCCAACCGCTATCAGGACATCGTAGACTTGCTTGACGAAGTTTTTGAGGAAGAAGAAATTCCTCACCAAACCCGTACACAGCTCTGGCAAATGTACGAAGTCAGTCGTAAGTTATTAGAGGATTACCATAAAGAAAAAGGTAAAGAGTTACATAGTGATTTCCTGGAAGCTCTGGAGAAAGATGATGTGCGTAAGCAGTGGGTGCTCCTTGAGCAGTTAAAAAAGCAACCGGCGCAGTCATATATCGATACGTTCACAACTGTGCTTCAGAATAAAACGACGCACCCAATTATTAAAACAGCTATTATTGAATGGTTCAGAGATAGTCAAGTGGATCAGTCGCTTTCTTTTTACAAATTCGGACAACAAATGGAAATTAATCCTTTAGATTTAAACCCACTGCAGTCTGATTATATTCTGAAGCAAATACAAATGAGGCTGAGCGGCATTGAACAGAGCAACCCGACAATGTATGAGATGCTCAATAAGTTCCTTTCCCACTACTGTTATGTGCGGTACCCTATTTATCCGGATGAACAAGAAGTTCCAGCGATTGTAGAAGCATTGAAGCAGCTCGGGCACGAGTATTTGCAGCTTCCCTACCATGCAGACCAAGGGGATGAGCAAGTGCAGACATATAAGGAAGAAATCGAGCTCTGTGAACAGCACTATTTGTTGATTGTTGGCGAATCCCCGTGAAAATCCAGAACACATGAGGACAATTCTTGAAAGCCCGCATGATTATGTTATAATATAGTGGTTGCAAATGAGATTCGTATGTAGAAAGAGTCATAGAATCAACGAACAATCGTCACTGACGAAATTGAAAGAATAGATGTTGGAGGGAATTTTTTATGTCAGCAAAATGGGAAAAGCAAGAAGGCAATCAGGGTACATTAACTGTAGAAGTACCTGCAAGTGAGTTCGACAAAGCACTTGATCAAGCCTTTCAAAAAGTTGTAAAGCAGGTACAAGTACCAGGTTTCCGTAAGGGTAAAGTACCTCGTAAACTATTCGAAAGCCGCTTCGGTGTAGAGTCTCTATACCAGGATGCGCTTGATATCATTCTTCCTCAAGCTTATACAGAAGCTGTAGAAGAGACAGGCATCGAGCCAGTTGATCGTCCAGAAGTGGATGTAAAAGAAATCGAAAAAGGCAAAGACCTTGTATTCACGGCAGAAGTTACCGTTAAACCTGAAGTGAAACTTGGAGAGTACAAAGGTCTTGAAGTAGAAGAACTTAGCACAGAAGTTACTGATGAAGATGTTCAAAATGAACTGAAGCAAATGCAAGAGAAACAAGCAGAGCTTGTTGTTAAAGAAGAAGGCGAAGTAGAAGACGGCGACACAGTCGTTATGGACTTCGAAGGCTTCGTAGACGGTGAAGCATTTGAGGGCGGACAAGCAGATAACTACTCTCTAGAAGTAGGTTCTGGTTCATTCATCCCTGGCTTTGAAGAACAGCTTGTTGGTAAGAAAGCAGGAGAAGAAGTCGATGTAACTGTCACTTTCCCTGAAGAATACCATGCAGAAGATCTTGCTGGTAAAGAAGCGACTTTCAAAGTTAAGATCCATGAAGTAAAAGGAAAAGAACTTCCTGAACTAGACGACGAATTCGCGAAAGATGTCGATGAAGATGTCGAATCTCTTGACGAACTAACGAAGAAAACTCGTGAGCGTCTTGAAGAGCAGAAGAAGACAGAAGCTGACAACCACAAGCGTGATTCACTAGTACAACAAGCTTCTGAAAACGCAGAAGTGGAAATTCCTGAAGCAATGACTCAAACAGAACTTGATCGTATGGTTCAAGAATTCGAACAGCGTCTTCAAATGCAAGGCATGACGAAAGACATGTACTTCCAATTCACTGGTCAAGATGAAGATGCCCTTCGCGAGCAAATGAAAGAAGATGCTGAAAAGCGCGTGAAAACAAACTTGACTCTAGAAGCGATTTCCGAAGCAGAAAATGTAGAAGTTTCTGATGAAGATGTGAACGCTGAACTTGAGAACATGGCTTCCACGTATCAAACAGATGTAGCGCAATTGACGCAAATGCTAGGCGGAAACACGGACATGATTAAAGAAGATCTGAAAGTCCGCAAAGCGATCGACGTTCTTGTTGCAAACAGCAAATCAGCTGAATAATAGTTTAAGAAGACAAGGTGTAATTTCTACACCTTGTCTTCTCATATATTTTCTTACTTAGACTTGTATAACCCAGATCGTTCGTGGACAACATGAATGATACAACCATCGTTTTACATATAATTATAGAGGTTTGATTTGTTTGACTTCTCACTGACATATCTACATAATGAGGGTGATGCAATAGAGTCTCGCACACCTCTAATAGGTATTGCTTTTTTGTTTGGAGTTTATTTGGTATGATGGGCAAAAGAACTGAATCGTTTAAGACGTATCTTAAAAATTCAGTCGCAACTATTGCGTCATTTTATTAAGGGGTGAAACGTATGTTTAAATTTAACGATGAAAAAGGACAACTGAAATGTTCTTTCTGCGGTAAAAGTCAGGATCAAGTTCGTAAGCTTGTCGCAGGACCTGGCGTATATATTTGTGATGAATGTATTGAATTATGTACGGAAATTGTAGAAGAAGAGCTAGGAAATGAAGAAGAAGTGGAATTCAAGGAGGTACCAAAGCCTCAGGAAATTCGTGAAATTCTTAACGACTACGTGATCGGGCAGGATCAGGCGAAGAAAAACTTGTCTGTAGCCGTTTATAACCACTACAAACGTATTAATGCTGGCGTGAAAAATGATGATGTAGAGCTTTCTAAAAGTAACATTCTTATGTTAGGGCCTACAGGTAGCGGTAAAACACTACTTGCCCAAACGTTAGCTCGTATTTTGAATGTTCCGTTTGCAATTGCTGATGCAACATCACTCACAGAAGCTGGATATGTAGGTGAGGACGTTGAAAACATCCTTCTTAAATTGATCCAGGCTGCTGATTATGATGTGGAAAAAGCAGAAAAAGGAATCATCTACATTGATGAGATCGATAAAGTGGCACGTAAATCAGAAAACCCTTCCATTACTCGTGATGTATCTGGTGAAGGTGTGCAGCAAGCCTTGCTGAAAATTCTTGAAGGAACGCAAGCAAGTGTGCCTCCACAAGGCGGACGTAAGCATCCTCATCAAGAATTCATCCAAATTGATACAACAAATGTGTTGTTCATTGTGGGTGGTGCGTTTGACGGAATCGATCAAATCATCAAACGCCGTCTAGGTAAGAAAGTCATCGGCTTCGGCTCTGAACAGAGCTCAAACGAATCCGAGAAGAAAGAATTGCTTACTAAAGTACTTCCAGAAGACTTGCTAAGCTATGGTTTAATTCCGGAATTTATCGGCCGTTTGCCGGTTATCGGAAGCCTGGAGCAGCTGGATGAAGATGCGCTTGTAGAAATCTTGACCAAACCTAAGAATGCCCTTGTGAAGCAGTATCAAAAACTCTTCCAGATCGACCATGTCGAGCTTGAGATTGAAGAAGAAGCCCTGCGTGAAATTGCCCGCTTAGCGATTGAGCGCAAAACAGGTGCCCGGGGACTTCGTTCAATCATTGAAGGCATTATGTTAGATGTCATGTATGAACTTCCGTCCCGTGATGACATTGAGAAATGTATCATTACGAAAGACACGGTAATTGCTGATAATGGTCGTCCTAAACTTATTTTGACAGATGGAACGGTTGAAGATGAGAATAAAGAATCTCCTAAGGAAAGTGCATAAACAACTTTAGGGTCCTTCATGATTATTACTAAGCCGCGCTGCATCCAACTGTAGCGCGGCTTCAATATTTTTGAAGAGTAAGTCTTTATAACTAAGGGAATAGGTACATAAAGTCTGTTTCTGCCTGCTTTTTTGGTCTGTGAATTGAGGATGAAAGTGTCTGTTCATGCTCATAATATGGATATCATTTGAAAAAAGGCCCCTTGACGCTATCGTGTGAAGGGGTTTCCGCATTGCGCTTCAGGCATGTTGATTCGTTTACTTTACAAAAGGATTTATATATGATTAGAATACGTATTTGCATTATACGGAGGTGCATGTAAATGACAGAGAAACAAAGAAATCAAATTCCCCTCCTTCCTCTTAGAGGATTGTTAGTGTACCCATCGATGGTTCTGCACCTTGATGTCGGTCGTGAAAAATCCGTCAATGCTCTTGAGCAAGCGATGATGGACGATAATGAAATCTTCTTAGTTTCACAAAAAGAAGTAAATATTGATGATCCATCTTCCGAAGATATGTACACGGTCGGCACAGTCGCAAGAGTAAAACAGATGGTCAAACTTCCAAATGGCACGAACCGCGTATTGGTAGAGGGCCTATATCGTGCCACTATAGACCAATTGAACGAAGGGGACGACTATTACCAGGCGAACATATTTAAGCTCGAAGACGAGCATGAAGACAAGAATGAAGAAGAAGCTCTCATGCGGACGTTGATGAATCAATTCGAGCAGTATGTCAAAGTCTCAAAAAAAGTCAGTCAGGAGACCTACAACACTGTCTCCGATATCGATGACCCAAGTCATCTGGCTGATATGGTCACTTCTCATCTGCCTGTAAAATTAAAGGACAAGCAGAAGATTCTTGAAACAGAAAATGTGAAAAAACGCCTTCAAAAGTTGATTGAATTGATCGGAAACGAGCGTGAAGTCCTTCAGATCGAACAGAAAATCGGACAGCGCGTCAAAAAATCAATGGAGAAGACACAAAAAGAATATTACTTGCGTGAGCAAATGAAAGCCATTCAAAGTGAGCTTGGTGACAAAGACGGCAAAACTGGCGAAGTCGCTCAACTTAAAGAGAAAATTGAACAATCGGAGATGCCGGAACGCGTAGAAAAGGTTGCTTTGAAAGAACTTGGCAGGTATGAGAAAGTACCTCAAAGCTCAGCTGAAAGTTCAGTAATAAGGAATTACCTTGAGTGGCTTGTATCCTTGCCATGGGCAAGTGAAACAGAAGATAATCTCGATGTAAGACACGCTGAAAAAATTCTTGATGAAGACCACTATGGTTTAGAAAAAGTGAAGGAACGCGTACTCGAGTACCTGGCTGTCCAGAAGTTGACCCAGACAATCAAAGGACCGATCTTATGCTTAGTTGGTCCTCCGGGAGTCGGAAAAACATCACTTGCGAAATCTATAGCACGAGCAATTAATCGTAAGTTCGTAAGGATTTCCCTTGGTGGGGTTCGTGATGAGGCTGAGATCCGAGGACATAGAAGAACGTATATCGGAGCAATGCCTGGACGAATTATTCAAGGAATGAAACGTGCGGAAACGATCAATCCAGTGTTTTTATTGGATGAGATCGATAAGATGGCAAGTGACTTTAGAGGTGATCCATCTTCTGCAATGCTGGAAGTACTCGATCCAGAACAGAATGGAACATTCAGTGATCACTTTATCGAAGAACACTATGACCTTTCGAAAGTCATGTTCGTTGCGACTGCGAATAATATGGCTTCTATTCCTGGCCCTTTAAGAGACCGTATGGAAGTCATCACAATTGCAGGTTATACAGAAGTAGAGAAGCTGCACATTGCAAAAGAACACTTGCTTCCAAAGCAGGTGGAGCAAAATGGCTTGAAGAAAGGACAGCTTCAAATTCGTGAAGAAGCTCTGCTTAAGCTGATTCGCAGATACACGAGAGAAGCAGGAGTCCGTGGTTTAGAGCGTGAACTGGCAAGCCTTTGCCGTAAAGCAGCGAAGATTATCGTGGCGGGTGAGAAGCAGCGGGTTGTCGTTACTGAGAAACAGCTGGAAGAGCTGTTAGGACGTCCAAAATTCCGCTATGGGCAAGCCGAACTGGAAGACCAGGTCGGAGCGGCAACAGGGCTTGCGTACACGACGGCAGGCGGAGATACGTTATCCATTGAAGTTTCGATCTACCCTGGTAAAGGCAACTTGACGCTTACCGGAAAACTTGGAGACGTCATGAAAGAATCTGCTCAGGCGGCTTTCAGTTATATTAGATCTAGAGCGAAAGAGCTTCATATTGATGCTGATTTTGTAGAGAAAAACGACATCCACATCCACGTTCCTGAAGGGGCTACACCTAAAGATGGACCCTCTGCGGGAATCACGATGGCTACAGCACTCGTGTCTGCTTTAACAGGTCGCTCTGTAAGAAAAGAAGTCGGCATGACCGGTGAAATCACCCTGAGAGGCCGTGTACTGCCAATTGGTGGACTGAAAGAGAAATCGTTAAGTGCCCATAGAGCAGGATTGTCCAAAATCATCATTCCGGCAGACAATGAAAAAGACCTAGAGGATATTCCAGACAGCGTACGGAAGGGACTAACTTTTATTCCGGTCAAGCATTTGGATGAAGTTCTCAAACATGCATTAGTGGAGGACAAACATGAAAGTTAATACCGCTGACATCGTCATTAGTGCAGTCAGTAAAAAACAATATCCGAAGGCTCCCATCCCTGAGATTGCTCTAGCTGGAAGATCGAACGTTGGAAAATCATCATTCATAAACAAGATGATTCAACGAAAGAACCTTGCACGTACATCTTCTAAACCAGGGAAGACCCAGACGTTAAATTTTTATATCATTAATGATCAATTTCACTTTGTTGATGTTCCTGGATATGGCTATGCCAAAGTTTCCAAAAAGGAACGTGAAAAGTGGGGGCAAATGATGGAGGAATATTTCTCTGAACGTGAGCAGTTGCGCGCAACTGCTCTCATCATCGATGTTCGTCATAAGCCAACTGAAGATGATCAGTTAATGTATGACTTCTTAAAACATTTTGGGCTGCCTGTAATGGTGATCGCGACAAAGCTGGATAAAATTAAAAAAGGTCAGCGTCAAAAGCAGCTGAAGTTGATTCAAGAGGTGCTTGAGATGGAAGACGAAGATACGCTTATTCCTTTTTCTTCGGAAACAGGAGAGGGGAAAGACGTTGCATGGAGAACCATGCTATCTCACTTGAATCTATAAAGTGAAACCACTTCTTAACATAAGAAGTGGTTTTTTAGTTTCCTATGATTGTAGAAGAGACTGTATAGATATACATATTTAGACTAATATAAAGGATATAAGTGTATTTATAAGCATTTTGACGTATGATTGTACAAAACATACGTTTTTGGGAGTTTTTACGTATATTCACTACGCTTTAAATTTTGGGAAAACTTTGAACAATCGATATAATTAAGAGTGTGACATTTATTACAGCAATGTAACAATATGATGAAGGGAAGGATTTGGACTTTATGAGAAAATGGTTATTTATGATCACTCTAAGTTTTCTAATGATCTTCACGCTTGCTGCCTGTGGCACCAGTGATGAAGGTGAGAACACGTCGGGTGATACAAACGATAGTGAAAATACATCAGAAGGTTCAGATGCATCCGGTTCTGAATACGACTTAGTTGAAGATGGGAAATTCACTTTTGCTGCTTCCGGTGAATTCAAACCGTTCAGCATGACGAATGCAAGTGGAGAAATGACTGGCTTCGATATCGATGTTGCCAATGCAATTGCTGAAGAACTAGGGTTAGAACCTGTTCAGCAGAAACAGAAGTTTGCTTCTATTGTAGAAGGCGTTAAAACCGGTCGTTTTGATGCTGCTGTAGCCAGCCACACGATTACAGAAGAACGTGCGAAGGAAGTAGATTTCTCAACTCCCTATTATTATTCGGGAGCTCAAATCTTCACTCGTCCCGACAGTGACATTGAAGCTCTAGAAGACCTTGAAGGTAAGGAAATTGCTGTTTCCAAGGGATCAACTTATAGTAAATTCGCAGAAGAGGTTACGGACAATATTAAAACATATGACAGTGATGTTGTTGCTTTGCAATCTCTTGCCAAAGGCCGTCATGATGCCGTAATTACTGACTTTTTGACAGGTAAAGAAGCTAAGGGTCAAGGCCTTGAAATTGAAGCTAAAAAAATGATTGAGCGCAGCGAACAAGCGGTTGCGGTTGCTAAAGGCAACGAAAAACTATTAGAAGATATCAATGCAGCTCTAGATAAACTTCGTGAAGATGGAACACTTGCTGAAATTAGTAAAGAATACTTTGGTGAAGATATTACAACGAAACCAGAGTAACATCAGACTTGAAGTCAAAAAGAGTGCGCATCCCGCGTACTCTTTTTGCCATTAATGAGGAGTTGAGATCATGTATTTGAATTTTATAGGATTCTGGGAAGCGCTTGTCAATAGTCGTGGAATCTTTATTGAAGCGGCCCAGATGACGTTGGCGCTGACCGCTGTTTCTATTTTTATCGCAATCTTTATCGGTTTATTTTTTGCTTTATTAAAAATATCGAATATCAAAGTTTTAGAATGGATCGCTAACACTTATATTTACATTGTGCGCGGTACTCCACTTATTGTACAAATCTTCGTGTTCTACTATGGTTTGACGAACGTGTGGATGATCAGCGGTTTCTGGTCTGTTTCGTTAGGACTTGCCTTCCACAATGGAGCGTATATCGCAGAAATATTCAGAGGATCGATTCAATCGATTGGAAAAGGACAAACCGAGGCTGGTCGTTCACTTGGAATGAGCCGTTCCCTCACGATGCGCCGTATCATTTTGCCCCAAGCTTTCCGTCGAGCATTGCCTCCTTTGGGTAATCAGTTTATCATTGGTCTGAAAGATTCATCTCTAGCTGCGTTTATCGGCGTCTCAGAGATTTTCGCTGTCGCCACGACCCAAGGGGCGAACTCGTTCGACTATATGACCTGGTTGCTTGTGAGTGCTGTGTATTACCTCATCCTCGTATTCTTACTAACGCTCGTTGTGAGCTTGGTTGAGAAGAAAATGGCAGTGAGTGACTAACTAGAGGAGGAAATCGAGATTGAGTAAAAATATGATCCAAGTCAATAAGTTAAATAAATATTTTGGTGATCTACATGTGTTGAAAGATATCGACTTTAGCGTCGATGAAAATGAAGTTGTCGTCTTGATCGGAGCCAGTGGTTCTGGTAAAAGTACGATGCTTCGCTGTCTCAATTTCTTAGAAATGAAGAACAGTGGAGATATTTATATTAAAGGCAAGCAAGTCGATCCCAAAAAAGATAATCTGAATGATTACAGGCAAAAAGTTGGAATGGTGTTTCAACATTTTAACTTATTTCCCCATAAGACAGTACTAGGAAATGTTATGGAAGCTCCCACTCAGGTGAAGGGTATTTCCAAAGCTCAAGCGAAAAAAGATGGAAAAGAGCTGCTTGAAAAAGTTGGCCTGGGAGAGAAAGCGGATGATTATCCATCTCGATTGTCAGGGGGCCAGAAACAGCGTGTTGCGATTGCGCGAGCATTGGCCATGAAGCCTGAAATCATGCTTTTTGATGAACCGACTTCTGCACTGGACCCTGAACTCGTCGGGGAAGTGCTTCAAACAATGAAAAACCTCGCTAAAGAGGGAATGACGATGGTTGTCGTTACCCACGAGATGGGCTTTGCTCGCGAAGTAGCAGATCGTGTCGTCTATATGCATGACGGGAAAATCGTTGAAACGGGAGCACCTAAGGACATCTTCGAAAATCCAAAAGAAGAAAGAACACAGGCATTCTTAAGCTCTATTTTATAAAAGTAAAACCCGCTATGTGGCATAGCGGGTTTTTTGCTGCTTGTTAATTTTTTTTAAGCATGTAAAAGCCGAAAACGATCAGTACGACAGGCCAGAACTTTTCAATCCATTGAAAAATCATTTGGATGGACGTGAACCAGGAAGGTGCAGTCGGTACAAGCAATGCAAATAAACCAAGTCCTACTAAGATAAGGGCAGGGATCAACCCCGACTTTGTCTTCTGGTATCGTAATAGAAAAGCGATGCCGATAATGAGGAGGTAAATACTCCAGTGGTCAATCCAAAAAGGAAAATGATTCAGGCCGTGAAAATGAACCCCAAAACCTAGAAGCAGAGCTCCTGTAAATATATTTGAATAATCTTTCGTAAGATAACTATGTAACAAAAAAGCGACTCCAACAATCATGAGCAGTGTAGGCCATGAGTAGAATTGGCTTAAAAAGGGAATATTGAATTGACGAATCAAAAAGTACAAACCCAATCCAACAAGTAAAAAGCCTATGAATGAATTCTGTTTTTTCATTTAAAAATCCCGTCCTTCTAACGCAAGAAAAATGTCCACTCCTTGCGAATTACCGCATGTTTTGGTATATTACAAACGGATTATAATTTTGTATTGTTCTATAAAAATAGTAATGATTTCTTGATCATATAACATTATCGTATCATAACAGTTTCAAAATCTGTTCAAATTTTTACAGAAAAATTTATACGTTTACATGTTATAATGAGTGATATGTGATAAGTCTGGAACGTTTAATGGGGGTAGATGTGATGCACATTTTAGCTGTAGGTCTTAATTATAAAACAGCCCCTGTGGAAATTAGAGAAAAGCTTACCTTCTCTGAACAACACGTCAATGAGGCAATGGTCCAACTAAACGCCCGAAAAAGTGTGTTGGAGAATGTAATTATTTCTACATGCAATCGCACGGAAATTTTTGCAGTGGTCGACCAGCTGCATACAGGCCGTTATTACATTAAGCAGTTTTTAGCTGACTGGTTTAATGTAGACAAAGAGGAATTTTCTTCTTTTCTTTCTTTTTATGAAACGGACGGTGCGATAGAACATTTGCTGCGTGTAACTGCCGGTCTTGACTCGATGGTACTGGGAGAAACACAAATTCTGGGGCAGATGAAGCAATCCTTTATTCGTGCGCAGGAAGCTGGGGCAACGGGCACGATTTTTAATCAATTGTTCAAACAAGCGATTACAATGGCCAAAAAAGCGCACAAAGAAACTGAAATTGGTGAGAATGCCGTTTCAGTAAGTTACGCTGCCGTGGAGTTGGCGCGTAAAATCTTCGGTGACTTGGTAAACAAGCATATCGTTATTTTAGGTGCAGGAAAAATGGGAGAGCTTGCAGCCAAAAACCTGCATGGTTCTGGGGTGCGTAAAGTATCCGTAGTGAACCGTACTTTCTCTAAAGCACAAGTAGTGGCGGATCAATTTAATGGACAAGCGATGACGATGGAAGACTTGGATTCCGTTCTATCTGATGCGGATATTGTGATCAGTTCTACTGGTTCGAAAGACTATGTGATTACTCGTGAGCGCATGGATCCAATTCATCGCAAACGAAAAGGAAAGCCGCTTTTCTTTGTAGACATTGCCGTTCCAAGAGATCTCGATCCCGCTATGGAAAGTTTAGAGAGTGTCTTCCTCTACGATATTGATGATCTTCAAGGAATTGTCGATGCTAATCTAGCGATGCGCAAACAAGCAGCTGAAGAAATTGAAATTATGATCGAAGCGGAAATTGTAGAATTTAAACAGTGGCTGCAAACCATTGGTGTCGTTCCCGTCATTTCTGCTTTAAGGTCTAAAGCTCTTGGAATTCAGGCAGAAACGATGAAAAGCATTGAGCGGAAGATGCCTGACTTAACCGATCGAGAGCGAAAAGTGCTCAGCAAACACACTAAGAGCATTATTAATCAGATGCTGAAGGATCCGATTCTTCAGGCGAAAGAATTAGCCGCACAGCCAGATTCTGAAGAAACATTACGCTTGTTTACAAAAATCTTTGGAATTGAAGAGCAAGTGGAAAATGAGATTGAGCAGCAGGAGAAAAAGCACACCGCTTCAAAGCACCGTGAAGAAACCAGTGAGTCTTTTCCTGTCATTAATTCGATTGCTCATTCATAAGGGTGGACGTCCCTATGTTGGATTTTAAATGGGTATACGAACTCATCTTGTTACTTTATGGGCTAAGTTTAATTGGATATTTCATAGATTTTGTTCAGAATAACCGGAGGGCTAACCGAGTAGCCTTCTGGTTACTTAGTATGGTTTGGGGATTACAAACCTTTTTTTTATTGACTCAGGTTCTGATCAAAGAAAATTTTCCAATTATGACTGTCTATGACGGCCTATACTTTTATGCATGGATACTTGTTACTTTTTCTTTACTTATCAACCGGTTGTTCCGAGTTGATTTTCTAGTATTTTTTACAAATGTCGTTGGGTTTTTAGTGATGCTGATCCACCTGACAACACGTGCACAGAATGATTTGAAAAACCAGGGTGTACAGCTCGTCAATGAAATGCTGGTTGTGCACATTAGTCTTGCGATTGTGTCTTACGGATTTTTCACTTTATCATTCATCTTTTCGATCATGTATTTGCTGCAGTATCGATTACTGAAGCAGAAGAAATGGAATACAAAGCTGTTTCGCCTGGGAGATCTTACAAAACTCGACCACTTTTCTTATATAGCCGTCATTTTAGGGGTTCCTCTCTTGCTGATTGCGATAATTCTTGGGGTCACATGGGGATACGTGTCTTCGGATGTTTTTTACTGGTATGATTCTAAGACGTTAGGCTCTCTTCTTGTACTGCTCGTATATGTTGTTTACCTAATATTGAGGATCGTGAAGGGATACCAGGGCCGGATTATTTCATTATTTAATTCTGCTGCTTTTTTATTTTTATTGATTAATTTCTTTTTGTTCGGTTCTTTATCGAACTTTCATTTCTAGTGTTGAGGAGGAAGTAGTGTGAGAAAGATCGTCATTGGTTCACGAAAGAGTAAACTAGCGATTACTCAAACAGAGTGGGTGATCGAACAACTAAAAAACATCGATCCATCTTACGAATTCGAAATCAAACGAATTACGACTAAAGGGGATAAAATCCTCGACGTCACGTTATCTAAGGTCGGTGGAAAAGGCCTATTTATCAAAGAGATTGAGCAGGCTATGTATGATGGTGAGATCGATATGGCTGTGCACAGCATGAAAGACATGCCAGCTGTGGTTGCTGAAGGACTGACAGTGGCGTCTGTACCGATAAGAGAAGACCACCGTGATGCTTTTGTATCAGAAGGAAATGTGCCTTTAAAGGATTTGCCTGAAGGGGCGATCGTCGGTACAAGCAGTCTAAGGCGAGGTTCTCAGATTAAGGCTGTAAGACCTGATCTTGAAATCAAATGGATCCGTGGAAATATCGATACACGTCTTCGTAAGCTAAAAGATGAAGACTACGATGCGATTGTTCTTGCTGCTGCCGGCCTTAAACGAATGGGCTGGGATGATAATGTCGTAACTGAATACCTGGAGCCAGATGTGTGTGTGCCTGCTGTAGGTCAAGGAGCATTAGCAATCCAGTGCCGGGAGAATGATTCAGAACTTCGTGACTATCTGATGAAGCTCAATCATGAGTACACGGCAACAACAGTAGCTGCAGAGCGTAAGTTCCTCCATGATTTGAATGGAGGCTGCCAGGTCCCGATTGGAGGATACGCTCATCGAAAAGGCGAAGAAATCATCCTGACTGCCCTCGTAGGTTCTCCTGACGGGAAAACGATCTTGCATGAAACGGTAAGCGGGACAGATCCGATTGCAGTTGGGAAGATGGCAGCTGATCGTTTGAAAGCCCAGGGAGCGCAAGAGATCGTTGATCGAGCTAAAGAGGAGTATGAACAATAATGGAACCACTTGCGGGGAAGAGCGTGCTCGTTACACGAGGAAAGCCCCAGGCAAGTGCCTTTTCTGAACAAATCGAGAAGGCGGGAGGGGTCGCAGTGGAAACCCCTCTCCTTACTTTTCAATTGAATGATACAAAGGAGAATTATCATATCCTTACGAAACTTCACGACTATTCCTGGGTGTTTTTAACAAGCTCCAATGGCGTGAAGTTTTTTTTCGAACTGCTGAGAAGAAAAGGGATCACAGTTCCTGAAACCCTCCATTTTGCCATTATCGGTCAAAAAACAGAACGGATGCTTAAAGCCTTTGGTTACGCAGCCGATTTTATGCCAACGACGTATGATGCAAAAACAATGGGAAAGGAATTTTTCTCACGGTCGAATCATGTAGGGCCGATTTTATATGTAAGAGGAAATCGCTCTCGGGACGTGCTGCCTCACATCTTTGAAGAAAAGCGCGTGTTTTTTCAATCCATCACTGTCTATGATACGCTACTATTGAAAGAGGGTAAAAATAAACTATTGGACATGTTAAAGCGAGAAGAACTTGATGCGCTTACATTTACAAGTCCTTCAACTATACAGGCTTATCAATCACTCGTGAAAGCAGCGGAATTTAACGGGAAACACCTTCCATGCTTTTGTATAGGGCCGACAACTGCCGAAAAAGCTGAACGGTCAGGGTTTATAAATGTCTTTGTTCCGAAGCAGTACACCATTGACCACATGGTTGAACAGATCATCCAGTATTTTTCTGAAGAAGGGAAACGATAATATGCAAGATTTACAATTTAAGCGTCACCGTCGTCTGCGTCGGACAGAATCAATGCGAGCGTTAGTAAGAGAGACTCATTTACGTACAGAAGATCTCATTTATCCGATTTTTGTTGTAGAAGGTGAAGGGATAAGAAAAGAAGTGCCTTCGATGCCGGGTGTCCACCATGTTTCTCTCGACCACCTGACTGAGGAGATGAATGAACTTGTACGTTTAAATATTCGTTCCGTCATCGTATTTGGTGTTCCAGGAGAAAAAGATGAAGTAGGCAGCCAGGCGTATGATGAAGAAGGTATTGTTCAGCGAGCTATCCGTCAGATTAAAGAGGAAGTGCCATCCTTGACGGTTGTGGCAGATACATGTCTTTGCCAATATACAGATCATGGACATTGCGGAATTGTACGTGATGGAGATATCGCAAATGATGAATCATTAGAATACTTAACAAGAACAGCGGTAAGCCAAGCGGAAGCGGGAGCGGATATTATTGCTCCATCGAATATGATGGATGGGTTTGTTGCGGCCATTCGTCGAGGATTGGATGAAGCAGGATACAGCCAAATCCCAGTGATGTCATATGCCGTGAAATATGCGTCATCTTTTTACGGTCCATTCCGTGACGCTGCACATAGTTCCCCTCAGTTCGGTGACCGCAGAGCCTATCAGATGGACCCGTCTAATCGACTTGAAGCCATTAGAGAAGCGGAATCAGATGTAGAAGAAGGTGCTGATTTCTTAATCGTAAAACCTGCGCTTGCTTACCTGGATATTATGAGAGAAGTAAAGGATCGGTTTAATCTTCCTCTTGTTGCTTACAATGTAAGCGGGGAGTATTCCATGATTAAGGCAGCCGCACAAAATGGCTGGGTCAATGAACAGGAAATCGTCCTTGAAAAATTGACATCCATGAAGCGCGCAGGTGCCGACCTGATCATTACTTACTTTGCAAAAGATGCAGCAAAATGGCTTAACCAATAATTTAATAGTTTAGAAAGGATGCGATGCTATGAAGAATTTTGATCAATCATCAGCAGCATATCAAAAAGCTGTAGACCTTATGCCGGGTGGAGTCAATTCGCCTGTCCGTGCATTTAAATCTGTGAATATGGACCCGATTTTTATGGAAAAAGGAAAAGGTTCAAAAATGTATGACATCGATGGGAACGAATATATCGATTACGTTTTAAGCTTCGGGCCGCTTATTTTAGGCCATGCGGATGAAAATGTAACGGAAGCTCTGAAGAAAGCCACTGAACATGGGACAAGTTTCGGTACTCCTACTAAAATGGAAAATGCATTAGCCGAACTTGTAATTGAAAGAGTACCATCCATTGAAATGCTTCGTATGGTGAATTCCGGCACTGAGGCGACAATGAGTGCACTGCGTGTTGCACGCGGATACACCGGGCGTGATAAAATTCTCAAATTCGAGGGCAATTATCATGGACATGGTGACTCCTTATTGATCAAAGCAGGCTCTGGTGTTGCCACACTTGGACTCCCGGATTCTCCTGGGGTACCTGAATCTATCGCTCAAAATACAATTACTGTTCCTTACAATGATCTTGAAAGTGTCAATTATGTGTTCGAACAGTACGGGGATGACTTAGCTGCAGTCATCATTGAGCCTGTATCTGGAAACATGGGGGTAGTACCACCAACAGATGACTTTCTTCAAGACCTACGTACATTAACAGAAAAAAATGGCACCGTGCTGATCTTTGATGAGGTCATGACTGGATTCCGTGTAGGCTATCATAGCGCTCAAGGACATTTTGGAGTTACGCCTGATATGACTTGCCTTGGAAAAGTTATCGGAGGCGGACTGCCAGTAGGTGCTTACGGAGGTAAACGTGAAATCATGGAACGGGTAGCTCCTGTAGGGGATATTTATCAGGCAGGGACGCTATCTGGAAATCCGCTTGCCATGACAGCCGGATACGAAACGATTTCGGCTATGACGGAAGAAGCTTATGCCTCCATTAATCAAAAAGTAGACCGCCTAATTGAAGGCTATAAGCAAGCGGCTGAAAAACATAACATTCCGTTGACCGTAAACCGCGCTGGCTCTATGGTTGGATTTTTCTTCACAAATGATCCTGTCATTAATTTTGAAACGGCTAACCATTCAGACTTAGATTTATTTACTCGCTATTTCCAAGGAATGATTCAGGAAGGCATTTACCTTCCGCCTTCCCAATTTGAAGGTTTGTTTTTATCTGTTAAACATACAGATGAAGATATTGAGAAGACCATCGAAGCTGCAGAAAAAGTATTCGCTTCGATCAAATAGAGTCAACAAATTTCAGTGAAAGGAACTTCCTAAATTTAAGGAAGTTCCTTTATTTTTACGATCTTTAAAAGCAGTGCCCCATTATCTAGATCCAAGATTGGAACCACATGATCACTTGTCCCGCACCTATGTTGAGGTGATCCCTCCTTTTTCTGCAGGTGAAAAAACTACTCCTCAAGCACGATGAAAGTATGTGATTTTCCCTAACCTTTTAGATAAAGATTAATTTTTTTCTACTAGATCCCGATTAATCTGTTAAATATGGTAATCACAAAACCCTGCAAGTAGTGGGCCGCTAACATCTCCTTAGAAGTTATTCCTTCTGTAGGGGAGGTTCTCGAATATGTATATTATGACGACTCTCGCATAAGGTGGTTATAGAGAGTAATGTTTATTATATTTTGGGAGGGGACCGAACTTTGCAGAATAAACATAATGTATTCTCATTTTATTTAGATGAATCTTTATGGTTTAAGGAAGGACAGGGCGTGCGTGAACTAATTGGCATATCCCTGGAGCCTGAAATTTCGATAGAAGATTGCGGGGACGAAATCTGCTTGAGAGGAACTGTTGATCTTGCTGGTGAGTATGTAGCGGTTCAGGAGCACAACACTTATAATGATGCCCCTGTACAGTCTGCACGCATGATGGATCAGGTTCAAAAAGGTGAGGAAGGGGTCAGTTATTTTTCCCACTCATTTCCAGTGGAAATAACAGTGCCGTTAGAAAGAGTCTCTAGTTTGGATGATGTCCTCGTAGATATTGAAAGCTTTGACTATGAGCTCCCGGCAAACCATCAGCTTAGGCTTCATGCCCAGTTGAATATCAATGGAATTGAAGAAAAAGAAAAAGAGGCTGACAACGCCCCTCAGTTTGATGAGTCAGCAACCGTTGGCCCTGTAAATTATGCAGAGCCTAAAGAAGAAGAAATCGTTCGTCCTATTTTTCCTGAACGAGAAGTGCCAGTGATTCAATTGAACAATGATTATAGGAATGAGGATAAGCAAGAAGACGAGGACGATGGTGGACGTTGGTATTATAAGAAATCTCAAAGCTTTGGAGAATTTTTTGGTCAAGGAGAACAAGCAGAATTGCCAGAAGCTTCTCCAGAGAGTGTCCAAATGCAAGAGAGCTATGAGAGCAGCTCCATGATGGATCATGTAGAAAGCAGTCCTAAATCTGAGAGTTCATCAGAGTCGGAGGAGGCGAAAGCAGCTCCTGGAGGAATGGATGGCATTAAGCAGATTTTCAAGCATCTGTTTCCTAACCGAGAAGATTCTTATGCCCAAATGAAAATGTATATCGCCCAGGAGGATGAAACGCTGGAGTCGATTGCTCAGAAATATGAGGTAACGGTTAGTCAGCTGGAACGAGCTAATGAGTATCGTGGCGATGTATCTCCAGGTCAAATTGTATATATCCCTAGCTAGATCCATTTGTATTTAAAGGCAATGAAGACCCCGATAATGATGCCTAATAAAAAGATATCAAAGGTTGTCGGCCAAAAAATGGTCCGGATCGCTTGAAAGATCAGAATCGGAAGCAGGGCAGTTTCAATAATAACCAGCCACGTTCGGCACCAGGACGGCAAACGATATCGATAAAAGCGGCTCAAAGCGGCACCTCCTTTTTGTGTGTATGCCTATTTTTTTATAAACAGTTGACTAAAATAGATAATTCTATATACAATATGTAATAGAGTCTATATACGTGAAATGCCGTGATGGGGAAGAGTACATGAACATTTCCTTCAGAGAGGAAGACAAACGCTGAGAGTTTTCCAGGAACCCTGTTGATGGAAGTCGTCCTTGATGCAGCTTCTTTGAAAATCCAGTAGAAGAAGCCGGTTAGAAGCCGTTATTTTAGTCGAGTGTACAGGATCAGTTTGTCCTGTAAATTAAGGTGGTACCACGGAAATCAATCCCTTTCGTCCTTATCAAGGATGAAAGGGATTTTTTATTTTTTTAAAAGATCATAAAAGGAGGAAGATCGATATGGAACAAAAAGATCTTTCAATGCCCACGAAATACGACCCGGCAGCAGTAGAAAAAGACCGGTACCAGTATTGGGTAGATGGGAAATTTTTCGAAGCAACAGGAGATAAAAATAAAGAACCTTATACCATAGTCATTCCGCCGCCCAATGTTACTGGAAAACTGCACTTGGGTCACGCATGGGATACAACGTTGCAGGATATTTTGACTCGTGTGAAGCGAATGCAGGGCTACGACGTCCTATGGCTGCCAGGTATGGACCACGCAGGGATTGCGACCCAGGCAAAGGTTGATGCGAAGCTGCGTGAATCAGGGGTGAATCGCCACGACCTTGGACGCGAGAAATTCTTAGAAAAGTCCTGGGAATGGAAAGACGAATACGCTAAATTCATCCGCACCCAGTGGGAGAAACTTGGTCTTGGCCTGGACTACTCCCGTGAACGCTTTACCCTAGATGAAGGCTTATCTGATGCCGTTAAAGAAGTATTTGTAAAACTTTATGAAAAAGGGCTTATTTATCGAGGCGAATACATCATTAACTGGGATCCGCAAACAAAAACAGCTCTTTCTGATATTGAAGTGGAATACAAGGACGTCCAGGGTGCTTTCTACCATATGCGTTATCCGCTTAAAGATGAAGAAAGTTCCATCGAAATTGCAACCACACGTCCAGAAACGATGCTCGGTGATACAGCGATCGCTGTTCATCCTGAAGACGATCGTTACAAGCATTTGATCGGTAAAAAAGCGATCCTGCCGATCATCGGTCGTGAAATTGAAATTGTTGCGGACGATTATGTGGATATGGAATTTGGCTCCGGAGCGGTTAAAATCACTCCAGCTCACGACCCTAACGACTTTGAAATCGGAAATCGTCACAACCTTGAGCGTGTCCTTATCATGAATGAAGACGGCAGCATGAATGAAAATGCCGGAAAATATAAAGGAATGGACCGCTTTGAGTGCCGCAAACAGATTGTCAAAGATTTGCAAGAGCAAGGGGTGCTTTTCGAAATCGAAGAACATCAGCACTCCGTAGGACACTCCGAGCGGAGCGGAGCAGTTGTCGAGCCATACCTTTCCACTCAATGGTTTGTTGACATGAAACCATTAGCAGACGCTTCTGTCGAGCTACAAAAAGGTGACGACAAAGTTCAATTCGTTCCTGACCGATTTGAAAAACCTTATTTGCACTGGATGGAAAATACGCGTGACTGGTGCATTTCACGTCAGCTGTGGTGGGGCCACCGCATTCCAGCGTGGTATCATAAGGAAACAGGCGAGATTTATGTAGGAAAAGATGAGCCGAAGGACCCTGAAAAATGGACACAGGATGAGGACGTTTTAGATACTTGGTTCTCCTCTGCACTGTGGCCGTTCTCTACAATGGGTTGGCCGGATGAAGACAGCGAAGATTTTAACCGCTTCTTCCCGACTGACGTTCTAGTCACCGGCTATGATATCATTGGATTCTGGGTAAGCCGAATGATTTTCCAATCTTTAGAGTTTACGGGACGACGTCCATTTAAGGATGTGCTCATTCACGGGCTTGTACGGGATGCGGAAGGTCGTAAGATGAGTAAATCCCTTGGTAATGGAGTCGATCCAATGGATGTCATCGATAAATATGGTGCAGATTCCTTGCGCTACTTCTTATCAACGGGTTCTTCACCGGGCCAAGATTTACGCTTCCATTGGGAGAAGGTAGAGTCTACGTGGAATTTTGCTAATAAGATTTGGAATGCTTCTCGATTTGCATTGATGAACATGGGAGATTTAAAGTATGAAGATATTGATCTTTCAGGTGAAAAATCAGTAGCAGATCAATGGATTCTTACAAGACTGAACCAGACGATTGAGCAAGTGACGCAAAATGTTGACAAGTATGAATTTGGAGAAGCGGGGCGCCACCTATACAACTTTATCTGGGATGATTTCTGTGACTGGTATATTGAAATGGCGAAGATTCCACTGTATGGTGAAGACGAGAACCGTATACTTACGACGCGATCCATCTTAGCCTATACGCTAGATCAAACGATGCGAATGCTTCATCCGTTCATGCCGTTCATCACAGAAGAAATCTGGCAGCACCTTCCACATGAAGGTGAGTCCATTACGCAAGCATCCTGGCCAGAGGTACGAGATGAGTTCCACAACGAACAAGCGGTCAACGAAATGGACCGACTCGTGTCGATCATCCGTTCTGTAAGGAATATTCGTGCAGAAGTGGATACGCCAATGTCTAAGGAGATTCAGTTGATGATCCAGGCGAAAGATGAAGACGTTGTAAAGGAACTTGAGAAAAATCGAGATTACTTGGAGCGGTTCTGTAACCCTAGTGAATTGACGATTGCTACTGATCTTCAAGCTCCTGAAAAAGCGATGTCAGCTGTTATTACAGGTGTAGAACTTTACCTTCCATTAGCTGGTTTGATCAATATTGAAGACGAAATTAAGCGATTGGAACAAGAATGGAAAAAGTGGGATAAAGAAGTCGATCGTGTTCAGAAGAAACTTTCGAATGAAGGTTTTGTCAGCAAAGCTCCTGAGCACGTTGTTGAAGAAGAACGTAAGAAAGAAACCGATTATTTAGATAAGCGGGCAAAAGTAGAAGCTCGTATTGAAGAATTAAAAGCATAAGAGGCGAGGGAGAGTATTCACTACGAGTACTCTCCCATTTTTGAAGTGAGGGATAGAACTTGATGAACTATGAAAAAGCAATTGATTGGATACATTCTAGAGAGAAATTCAAAGTAAAGCCAGGGTTAAAGCGAATGAACTGGATGATGGAGAAACTCGGACATCCTGAATTGGATTTGAAGGCGATTCATATTGCAGGAACAAATGGAAAGGGATCAACAGTATCCTTTCTAAGGAACCTGCTGCAAACTCAAGGGTATCGCATCGGTACGTTTACCTCACCTTATATCCAAAGATTCAACGAACGCATCAGCATCAATGGCGATTCGATTGAAGACGAAGAATTAGCGGCACTTGTAGAAGAAATAAAGCCATTATCAGAAGAGCTTGCCCGGACTCCACTAGGAGAACCGACGGAATTTGAAGTCATCACGGCGATGGCCATGGTTTATTTTGCAAGACAGAAGCTCGATTTCGTTATTTTTGAAACAGGTCTCGGCGGGCGTTATGATTCAACGAACATCATTCGCCCACTCCTCAGTGTCATTACGAATATTGGACGGGACCACATCAATATTCTAGGATCGACCATTGAACAAATTGCCGATGAAAAAGCTGGAATCATTAAAGAAGGACGTCCCGTAATATGTGGAGCTAAACAGCCTGAGGCTCTTCAAGTGATCAAAAAGCAAGCTTCTATACAACAAGCGCCCATTGCTTTACTAGGGAAAGACTTTTTTGTAGAACATGTTGAAAGTGAGCCTGCAGGTGAGCGGTTTATCTTTCGTAATGAGGTATTCAGGTCGGGGGAATTGTTGAGTGGTTTGAAAGGAAAGCATCAAGTTGAAAATGCTGCGCTTGCTATAGAAGTGGTTGAATACCTGAAAGCCCAGGGGATGAAAATGGATCGAGGCAAATATAAGGAAAGTGTTCTTCAGACAACGTGGCCAGCCCGCTTCGAAACGGTACGGGGCGCACCTTTGACGATTATAGATGGGGCACATAACGAAGAGGGTACTCAAGCTTTAGTGGATACAATGAAACGGCACTACAAAGGAAAAAAAGTTATTCTTGTCTATTCCGCATTAGAAGATAAGCCAGTAGAAAGCATGTTGAAGAAGCTATCTGAGGTCGTTGATGAAGCTTATTTTACGACGTTTGATTTTCCTAGAGCACTTACTGCAGAAGAGTTAAAAACATTGTCACCGATCGTTTCATCAACGGCAATTAGTGATTATAACACAGCAGTGAAAATGGCGACGGATCATACAGGAAAAGACGGAGTTCTACTGATCACCGGTTCCTTGTATTTCATTTCCGAAATAAGGAAATATTTTGAATAAGCATAGGGGTTATGGTACATTTTAATTATCTGAATATTCAAGTTTATGAATGTTAATTAAGATAATGTAATAGGAAATGAGGTGCAGGAATGACAAAGCATAAGAAGGTTGCGGTGTGGAGCCTATGGATTGTGTTATGGCCTTCCTGCCTCTATACCCTTTATCAAACTCTGGACCCTTCTATTCAAAATAATGAGGTTGAAATAGCAGCCTTCATTATCCTTGCATCCATAGTGGCGCTTTTTCCATTGCAAGTTGGGGATAATCCTGTTTTCTTCACACACGGAATCGCTTTTGCCGTATTTTTGTATTATGGGTTATTCATAGAAATTCTTGTCTCTCAAATTGCTTTACTATTTTTGATGGCTAAGTTGAGAGTCAGAAAAGCTGATTTCTATCGAGTTCCTATAAATTTCTTAATGTTTCTTATGATTTCGGTTTTCTCTGCACTTCTATATTATTTTTTGGGGGGAACACATGGAGATGATGCGGTGTCCTCGTTTGATGATGCTCTTCCCGTGACGGCGTATGCGGTTTCTCAGATTCTACTCAATCAGTTTTCAATTAAACTCATTGCACGTTTTCTATACAATAAACAGGTTAAATGGGTTGATCGCGGTCTGTTATGGGATGTGCTGACGGCCTGTCTCGTCTTGCCTATCGGATTAGTTCTTTATATCGTTTATGCAGAATTTGGAGTTAGTGCGGTATTTTTCGTAGGGATCCCTTTTATTCTCATAGCAGGGATGCTGATGCTTTATCATAATAGCAGCCAGGTTAATACTTATTTGAAGAAAACAAGTATCATAGGCCATGAGTTGACTGGTAAACTCGGAGTAAAAGAGGTCCTTGACTTATTTGTTAAACGAATCAGTCAGCTTCTGCCGCTTGATTACCTTTATGTTTTTGATGTAACTTCAGAGAAGCAACTGACACTTATTCATTTTTTTGATCGTTCCGGACAGATGAAACTTCCCAATCATACCCTTTTCAAGGGGGAGAGTGTAAGCGGTAACACGTTGAGTCAACGCAGCAGCTTTTACTTCAAAAGTAAAAAAGAATGGCACCATTTAAATCATGCCTGCATCCCTGAAAAAGCAGAAAGTGTCATGTCTATTCCGGTCGAGAGAAATAATGAAATTGTCGGGATCATTACTATTTACGCTAATAAGAAGCGGGCATTTATGCAGTTTCAATTTATGATTCTAGAAATTTTAGGTAATTATTTAGGGGTGGCGATAGATAATGCAAGATATTATGAGAGAACAAAAGCGGAAAGTGAAAGGTGCGCGTTAACAGGTCTCTATAATTACAGGTACTTTGAAAATCATCTTCACAGAGTTTTTCAGCAGTGGAAAGATGAGCACAGGAAACAGCCGATTTCATTGATCTTGATGGATCTCGATCACTTCAAGATGATCAACGATACATACGGACATGAAAGTGGAAATGAAGTTTTATGCATTCTTGCCGATCGCCTGCAACAAGTGATTCATAATCAGGGCCTCATCGCGAGGTATGGAGGTGAAGAATTTGTTATTCTTCTGCCTGAATGCTCAACAGATAAAGCTGAGTTTTTAGCAGAAGATGTAAGAAGAGCGATTACAGATAAACCCTTTATTTCTTATGAGCACTTGCTGAGTGGGAAGAAACCAAAAGATATCAAGGTTACAGCGAGTATTGGCGTGGCTACTTATCCAGACCATTGTGAGGAACCATTGGAACTGATTCGCCATGCTGACCGTGCTATGTATGTAGGTGCCAAGCAGCAAGGAAGAGACAAAGTGGCAAGCTATGAAGCTTTATTAGAAACAGTCGAATGATAGTTTCGGCTGTTTTTTTATGGAAAAAATATTTTACATTGAGTTTTTTATCGACTAAACGATTCGATTGTGTAGTATGATTGGATTAGTAACAATGGATCCCTTCCCCGGTCTTAATTGACCACACAACCTCAAAATAGGAGACAAAGCCAATGACACTGTTTTACTCCCTCAATTTCCTCATGCTTGGTTTCATTCTAGGATCTTTTTTTAACGTCGTAGGACTTCGCTTGCCAAAAGGAATATTGTTCAAAGATGAACGTTCCTACTGCCCTCGTTGTTACCATTCGCTCCGGTGGTTCGAACTTATTCCGCTCATGTCTTACGTGCTTCAGCGAGGGAAGTGCCGCCATTGCCAAAAGTGCATTTCACCTCTCTATCCTATTATGGAAACCGTTAGCGGTATCATGTTTGTATTCTGTTACTCTTTAATCGGATTTCAAGTTGAATTATTCCTCGCTCTTGCTCTCATATCTTTGTTTCATATCATCCTGGTTAGTGACTTCGTTTATATGATCATTCCCAATAAGCTTTTACTGATGTTCTTCGCTTTATTTATCCTTTACCGTCTGTTTATACCGCTTGAACCATGGTGGAATGCGCTTTTGGGCGGGTTCATTGGTATAGCTCTAACAGCAGCTATAATTCTTATCTGTAATGGAGGCATGGGCGGAGGTGATATGAAGCTTTTTGGACTAATCGGATTTGTGTTAGGCTGGAAACTTTTATTCCTGACATTTTTCTTGTCTACTTTAACAGGTGCACTTATGAGCAGTGTATTGTTAATGGCAGGTGTAATAAAGAGAGATCAGCCTTTTCCATTTGGTCCTATTATTGCGTTGAGTGCCGTCTTATCATTTTTTTCTGGTGACATCATTATAGAGTGGTATGTACAAACATTCTTCTAGGCCTACATCTTCTTAAGAGACCATAAAAGCGTGGACTACAGGTATCAAAGGTAAAAAACTTGTCGATGTACCACTGACAAATTTCAGCGTAGTTTTCAAATCTCCTGTGATAGGGTTAGGACAAACCTGGCAGGAGTGATCAATCGATGGAATCTAAAAAGAAGATAACGATTTCCTTTAGAAATCACGAACAAAAAGAGCAAGAAACAGAATTAGTAAAGGCAGAAGCAGAGCAAGCGGCTGCAAAACACCCGAAAGAAAAAAAGGAACCCATTCTGTTAGAAGACTCCTCTGAACAAACTGTGTACAAACTTCCTATGAAGAAAAAAAACAATCTCCAGTCTCCGGTTAAGCGGATAGCAGTCACCGCCTTGACTGCTCTTATCATCAGCTTCGGACTGGGCTTTTTGCTTTTACGCATGTTCGTTACGTTAACGGATGAGACGACTACGGGGGAAGATGTCGTCCCTGCAACGAGTAATACTCCAGTTGATGAACAAGGTGAAGTGGTTCAAAGTGTGAACCCGGCAGCTATTGACTCTTACTTCATCCAAGCGGGTGTATTTACAACAGAAGAAAAAGCGCTTGAATGGAAAATGAAATTAACCTCTCAATCTGTTTCCTCTGTTGTTTGGGAACGAGATGGACAGTTTTATTTATTTGCAGGAAGTGCACCTACGAAGTCCGAAGCTGATACACTAGCTGTACAGTTACAAGGCTATGGAGTGGAAACCTATGTGAAAAACTGGGTCGTGTTAAAAGAAGAAGGCTCATTAAGCGAAGAAGAAGCAGATGTCATGAATACCTTAGTGACCCAATTAGAACAGCATACTTTGAGTGATATGTCAGCAGACGAACGAGAATCACTTATTACCGAACTCAATGGCAGTGCTTCTGGAGAACCATTGATAAAATCCCTTCAAAATTGGGAGAATACAGATACGTTCAACTTAAACTGGCTGAAAGTTGCCTACGGCCTTGAAGAAATGATGAAATAATAAATATATGATGATCTAACCCTTACAAAAGTAATGTTTCATCTAAAGATTCTACTTTTTTACTAACAAAGAGAATAATGTTATTTCATATTATCCTGTTCTTCACAAATGAATGGTTACTATAAAATGAAAGTACCTCGTGGGAAGGAAGATAGAAATGAAGTTAGTTTTAGGCTCACAATCACCAAGAAGGAAAAAATTATTGGATTTAGCTGGATATACGTTCTCCATACGTTCAGCCAATATAGACGAAAGTCTATCAGAAGGGTGGGGTCCTGAAGAAGCAGTTATTCACTTATCACAACAAAAAAGTGAGACTCTCGACATAGAATGTGATGAAGTGCTCTTAACTTCAGACACCGTAGTGGCTAAAGATGGTCGGATACTTGGAAAACCTGCTAATGCTCAGGAGGCCTACCAATACCTTCGTTCCCTAAGCGGAAAGACGCACCAAGTATATACTGGGGTAACCATTCGCTCACATGAGGATACTCGTTGTTTTTCTGTGGTAACAGATGTAACCTTCTTCGACCTGGTCGATGAAGAAATCCAACAGTACATAGCAACAGGTGAGTCTGATGACAAAGCTGGGGGATACGGAATACAGGGGAAAGGAGCCCTTTTTGTGGAGAAAATAAATGGAGACTATTACAATGTTGTTGGTCTTCCTCTTTCAAAAGTTGTTCGTGAGCTTAGAGCTTTCGGGTGTACACCTTCTTCTTAACTTCTACTTGCGAGGAATAGAGACAAAGGAGCGAATCATGTTGGCTCAAACAAGTATAATGATTAAGGATGTACCGAAGGCGGACAGGCCCAGGGAACGGATGATTGGATTGGGGGCTGTCCACCTCAGTAATCAAGAGCTGATCGCTATCCTTCTTGGCAGTGGAACGAAGCAAGAATCAGTGATGGAACTGTCTCAGCGATTACTCATACACTTTGAAGGGATATCGCTTTTGAAGGATGCCACAATAGAAGAACTAACAGCTATCAGGGGCATCGGGACGGCAAAAGCTGTACTTATCTTGTCAGCCATCGAATTAGGAAAAAGGATGCAGCAGATGAAGCCTGTCGAACGCTACATGATTCGAAGCCCTGAGGATGGGGCTGATTTTATAATGGAAGAGATGCGGGATTTGAAGCAGGAACACTTCATCTGCCTTTTTCTTAATACTAAAAATCAAGTGCTCCACAGACAAACCATTTTTATTGGTAGTTTGAACGCCTCTATCGTCCATCCTCGAGAAGTTTTCAAAGAAGCTGTCAAACGGTCAGCTGCCTCTATTATCTGCGCTCATAACCATCCCTCGGGTGATCCCACTCCATCTCAAGAGGATATCCAGGTCACAAGAAGACTCCAAGAGTGTGGAAAGATGATCGGTATTGAATTACTAGATCATTTAGTAATTGGCGATCGAAAATTTATCTCTCTGAAGGAAAAAGGCTACTTGTAACACTATCTATTTTTGAAGATTTTTCGTATAATTGAATAGATGAAAATGAAAAGCGCCATTTATAGGAAATAATCCTTATAAATTGGCGCTTCTTCTGATTCAATATATTAAAGAGGTGCTTGACCCCTGCTAGATATAGGCAGGTTCTTAGAAAGGAAGATATTATTGGGTCTATTTGGGTTTTCACAAGACTTAGGAATTGATCTAGGTACAGCGAATACGCTAGTGTTCTTAAAAAATAAAGGGGTCATCGTCAGAGAACCTTCTGTGGTGGCCAAAAATACACAAACTGGTGAAATAATAGCTGTAGGAAATGATGCAAGAAATATGATAGGCCGGACCCCCAGCTACATATCAGTTATTCGACCAATGAAAGACGGAGTCATTGCAGACTATGAAACAACCGCGCAAATGATGAA
>NZ_JBPCEO010000014.1:0-59116 GCF_050971765.1 Halobacillus sp. A1-3
GTCAAATGCAAGAAACCAGAAGTCATATGCTTCTGGTTTTTTCTATATTCATAGTGTGGTACATATAGTAAAAGCAAGGAGGGATCTGGATTGGAATGGTCTTACTTTTTTGATGATGATATCTTTACATTTATTTTTCGAATCATGATGGCTCTACTTTTATCAGGATTAATTGGGTTTGAACGTGAACTGAAAAACCATTCTGCTGGTTTCCGAACGCATATACTAGTAGGAATTGGTGCATGTCTCATGATGCTATTATCGCTCTATGGTTTTGAAGAATTTATGGATAAGTATGAGAATGTACGATTTGATCCTGCTCGTATACCTTCTTACGTAATTAGCGGTATCGGCTTTTTAGGTGCAGGGACGATTATTGTAAATGGAATGACAATTCGGGGATTAACGACTGCGGCATCCATCTGGACCGTGGCGGGCATCGGGCTAGTCGTTGGTGCGGGAATGTATGACATTGCTACAATAACCACCCTCCTCGTCTTACTTAGTCTCGTGTTCTTGAATAAGATTGAGAAGAAGAAATTCAACACCAATAGCAAGCATGTGTTTTACATTAAAGTAGAGCCGAATATTCGCTTGAACCAAGTGCTGGCAGTCTTTGAAGATGCGAATTTATACGTAAATAAAATAGACATTAGAAAACAGGAAAATGATTATCAAAAGCTGATTATAGGCCTGGATAAAAAGCAGACCTATCAAGCTGCCCCTTTGCTTCAAGCTTTATCCAATATTACTGAGGTCATTCAGGTTAGCCATCGTGATTAAAACTACGTAGAATTCTACGTAGTTTTTTTGTTTTAACTTAAGAAGAAACAGGGAATCATGAGAGATGTATTCTATATAAACATTTTAGTTGCGTATTGCCCAAAAATGAGTATAATAAAATTAAAGTCAAAGATAGTCAAAGTCAAAAAAGGGGGAGGGTAAATGAGGAATATTTCCGATATCATCGAAGAATATTTAAAGAATATTTTAAATGAAGATCATCAAAAGACCATTGAAATTAAGCGGAGTGAAATTGCTGACCAATTTCAATGTGTACCTTCTCAAATCAATTATGTGATTAAGACTCGTTTTACAGTGGAAAAAGGATATATAGTAGAAAGTAAACGAGGTGGGGGCGGATATATCCGGATTAGTCGGATCGAGCACAAAAAAGATTCAGATATGATTGAAGAAATTATGGATATGGTTCAGCCTACAGTTTCCCAAACAGCAGCGCTTGATGTTATTACCCGTCTCTTAGAAAGTGAAATCATAACAAATAGGGAAGCGAAAATAATACAAAGTATTATTGACCGCGAAGTACTAGCTTTTCCTCTCCCCTTACGTGATGAAGTTCGATCTCGAATTATGACAGCATTACTGTTTACTCTTAAATATAAAAGTTAAGGAGAAGGGAGAGAATGAGATGGAATGTCAAAATTGTCACCAAAGACAGGCAACCGTTCATTTAACTCAAGTCATCAATGGTCAAAAGACAGAAATTCACGTATGTGAACAGTGTGCCAAAGATAAAGGGTATATGAACTACGGGGAAGAGAATTTCACATTGAATGACCTCCTTTCTGGTCTATTTCATACTGAAAGCCCCTCGTCATTCAGTAATAAAAGTACCCAGCCGTATAAAAAATCCACACAGCTGAAGTGTCCAACATGCGGGCTGACTTATCAAGAGTTCGCACGAACAGGAAAATTTGGGTGTGCATCCTGTTATCAAACTTTTGATGAAAAATTGAATCCTATTTTAAGGCGTGTGCATAGTGGTAATACGACTCATGATGGGAAAATACCTAAACGTGAAGGCGGCAACCTGCACATGAAAAGAGAGCTTGATGAACATAAATCCAAGCTTCGACAATTAATCGAGCAGGAAGAATTCGAGGAAGCAGCGAAAGTTAGAGATAAGATCAAAACTTTGCACAGCCAACTTCATGAGGGGGAGGACGGTGATCAATAATGTCATTGCAACAGTTTATGAACGAGGCGATAAGCCCTTGGATGAAGCAGGAGGGACCGGATAGCGATATTGTAATGAGCAGCCGAATTCGACTTGCTCGGAATTTTTCGCAGCATCCTTTTCCAACGGTCGCTTCTGAAGAAACGTTAGAAAAAATCCTCGAGTTTTTTAACGGAGAATTTAAAAATCAATCTTTCAGGGATTATGAAAATTTCGAGCTTGTAAAGATGAAAGAGTTGCAACCCGTTGAAAAGCGCGTATTAGTGGAAAAACATTTGATCAGTCCTCATTTAGCTGAGAAATCAGACCAATCTGCTACGCTCATTTCTCAAAATGAACAAGTATCGGTTATGGTCAACGAGGAAGATCATATTAGGATTCAGCTTTATTTCCCTGGCTTCCAGCTTGATCGAGCTTTAGAGCAGGCCTCTCAACTGGATGATTGGCTGGAAGAAAAGATTGATTATGCTTTTGATGAAAAGCGTGGATACTTGACCGCATGTCCGACAAACGTGGGGACAGGGATGCGGGCATCCGTGATGATGCACCTTCCAGCCTTATCAATGACTCAGCAGATCAACCGTATGACCCCGGCTATTAACCAATTAGGTTTAGTTGTTAGGGGAATCTATGGAGAAGGCAGCGAGGCTGTGGGAAACATTTATCAAATATCGAATCAAATTACACTGGGAAAATCAGAGCAGGATATTGTGGAAGATCTCCATAGTGTAGTTAAGCAGTTGATCGATCAGGAACGAAAAGCAAGAGATGCATTGATGAACCGTTCTGGAATCCAGTTGGAAGACAGAATTTTCCGCTCATATGGTGTTCTGAAGCACAGTCGTATCATAGAGTCTAAAGAAGCGGCTAAGTGTTTATCTGATCTTAGGTTAGGAATTGATCTTGGCTTCATTGATCATATTCCAAAGACTATATTGAATGAGCTGATGATTTTAACTCAGCCTGGATTTTTGCAACAATATGCAAAAACCACACTAAGTCCTGATGAAAGAGATATTCGAAGAGCATCACTAATTCGAGAAAGACTTCAATTAGAAAATGAAGAATAATGTTAGGAGGGATTGTCCATGATGTTTGGGCGTTTTACAGAAAGAGCTCAGAAAGTACTTGCATTAGCACAGGAAGAAGCTGTTCGCTTAGGTCATAACAACATTGGAACTGAACACATTTTACTTGGATTAGTCAGTGAAGGTGAAGGTATAGCGGCTAAAGCATTAACAGCTCTAGGTCTCGAATCATCTAAAATCCAGCAAGAGGTTGAAAAACTAATTGGAAAAGGTGAGAAAGTATCACAGACGATCCACTACACACCACGTGCTAAAAAAGTGATTGAACTATCTATGGATGAAGCGCGTAAATTGGGTCATTCCTACGTGGGAACCGAGCATATTCTTCTAGGGTTGATCCGAGAAGGTGAAGGCGTCGCTGCCCGCGTATTAAATAACCTTGGTGTAAGCTTAAATAAAGCTCGTCAGCAAGTGCTGCAGCTATTAGGGAACAATGAGTCTACCGGAGGGCAAAATCGTCGAGGAGGAGGCTCTGCAGGTCAAGCAGCTAGTGCAAATACTCCAACCCTAGATTCACTGGCTCGTGACTTAACAGCGATTGCTAAAGAAGGCAACATCGATCCGGTCATCGGCAGAAGCAAAGAAATTGAACGAGTGATCCAGGTGCTAAGCCGCCGTACGAAAAACAACCCTGTTCTTGTCGGGGAGCCAGGTGTAGGTAAAACGGCGATAGCCGAAGGTCTTGCCCAGCAGATTATGAACAATGAAGTTCCGGAAATTCTACGCGATAAGCGAGTTATGACATTAGATATGGGTACGGTTGTAGCTGGTACCAAATATCGCGGTGAGTTTGAAGATCGCTTGAAAAAAGTAATGGAGGAAATCCGTCAGGCTGGCAACATCATTCTTTTCATTGATGAACTTCACACATTGATTGGTGCTGGCGGTGCTGAAGGTGCAATTGATGCTTCTAACATTCTTAAGCCATCACTTGCCCGTGGTGAATTGCAATGTATCGGTGCCACTACACTGGATGAGTATCGTAAATATATTGAGAAAGATGCTGCTCTTGAGCGTCGTTTCCAGCCGATCCAGGTTGATGAGCCTACACTTGATGAATCAGTTCAAATTCTTAAAGGACTGCGTGACCGCTATGAAGCTCACCACCGTGTAACGATCACGGATGATTCCATTGACTCTGCCGTACGTTTCTCTGACCGTTATATTACCGATCGCTTCCTTCCAGATAAGGCGATTGACTTGATTGACGAAGCAGCTTCTAAAGTGCGTCTTCGTTCTTACACTGCTCCACCGAACCTGAAAGAGCTTGAGCAGAAGCTTGAGGAAGTACGCAAAGAAAAAGACGCCGCTGTACAAAGTCAAGAATTCGAAAAAGCAGCTTCTTTAAGAGATACCGAGCAAAGGCTTCGCGACGAACTTGAGCAAACGAAAGATGAATGGAAAGAAAAACAAGGCCAGGAAGATTCAGAAGTAACAGTCGAAGATATCGCTTCTGTTGTATCCACTTGGACTGGAGTACCAGTTTCAAAAATGACGAAAGATGAAAGTGAACGTCTTCTTCAACTGGAAGACACGCTTCACAATCGTGTCATTGGTCAGGATGAAGCGGTAAAAGCTATTTCTAAAGCGATTCGTCGAGCTCGTGCCGGCCTTAAGGATCCGAAGCGTCCAATTGGCTCTTTCATTTTCCTAGGTCCTACAGGTGTAGGTAAAACAGAGCTTGCTCGTGCATTAGCCGAGAGCATGTTCGGTGATGAAGATGCGATGATCCGCATTGACATGTCCGAGTATATGGAAAAACACAGCACGTCTCGTCTTGTAGGTTCACCTCCAGGTTATGTAGGTTACGATGAAGGTGGTCAGCTGACTGAGAAAGTCAGAACGAAACCATACTCTGTCGTTCTGCTTGATGAAATTGAAAAAGCACACCCTGAAGTATTCAACATCTTGCTTCAAGTGCTTGAAGACGGACGACTTACAGATTCTAAAGGACGTGTTGTAGACTTCCGTAATACCGTACTGATCATGACTTCAAACGTTGGTGCTCAGGAGCTTAAACGTAATAAATACGTTGGCTTCTCAATGGGAGATGGCGACCAGGATTATAAAGACATGAAGTCTAAAGTGACAGATGAGCTTAAGAAAGCCTTCCGTCCAGAATTCTTAAACCGTATCGATGAAACGATCGTGTTCCATTCTCTTGAGCGTAAACACATGAAAGACATCGTTACACTTATGGTTGAAGAGCTCAGAAAACGTCTGCAAGAACAAGAAATCGACTTTACGCTTTCAGACGAAGCCATTCAGCATATTGCTGAATCCGGATTTGATCCGGAATATGGAGCTCGACCACTTCGTCGATCCATTCAGAAAAATGTCGAAGACTTATTGTCTGAAGAGCTGTTGAAAGAAAACATTGCTAAAGGACAAAAAGTAAGAATTGACTTAAATGACAACAAAGAATTCGTCGTTCACACCCAGCAAGAATCAACAAGTTAATCAGAATGTGAACCATTAGATTCAATTTTAAAAATCGGAAGGCTTTTGCCTTCCGGTTTTTTTCGTATTCTTATATGATTCTAGTAAGGGAATCTTAATATAAATGATATGATCATGAAACTTTTTCACAAGACATATCGTATAAACTATACAGAGAAGGAGCGATGATCTTGGCAAAAAGAAAAACAAAGTTTGTTTGCCAGGAATGTGGCTATGAAACACCCAAATGGATGGGGAAATGCCCAGGGTGTCACCAATGGAATACATTAGTAGAGGAAGTCAGTGCGGCCAGCACGAGCTCTCGGCATGTTTTCCAAACAAGTTCCACGTCAGCGTCGAGCAAGCCAGAAAAAATAAATTCAATTAAATCTCAGAAGGAACCGCGTCTACCTACGGATATGCCTGAGTTTAACCGTGTGCTTGGAGGTGGAATCGTCGCAGGCTCACTGGTTTTAATTGGTGGAGATCCGGGTATCGGAAAATCAACTTTACTTCTTCAAGTGTCTGCTCAAATTGCGAATAAGGACATGCCGGTCCTGTATATGTCTGGGGAGGAGTCTCCGCGGCAGACAAAACTTAGAGCAGAACGTTTAGATATATCGTCGGAGCAGCTTTACGTGCTGTCCGAAACCAATTTGCAAGATGTCATTAATCAAATTGAGGCGATTGATCCTAAGTTTGTGGTAATCGACTCGATTCAAACGATATTCAAAGAGGACGTAACTTCCGCACCAGGGAGCGTATCACAGGTGCGTGAGTGTACAAGTCAACTGATGAGAATTGCCAAAAGTAAAGGTATCCCGATTTTTATTGTTGGGCATGTTACTAAAGAGGGTTCTATTGCAGGACCGAGACTGCTCGAACATATGGTAGATGCCGTACTCTATTTTGAAGGAGAAAGGCATCACACATTCAGAATTTTGAGAAGCGTGAAAAACCGATTTGGAAGCACCCATGAAATGGGCATTTTTGAAATGAAAGAAAAAGGATTGAAAGAAGTCCTCAATCCTTCTGAAATATTTTTGGAAGAACGATCGCAAGGAGCGGCCGGGTCAATTGTCGTTGCTTCTATGGAAGGGACGAGGCCTGTGCTCGTGGAAATCCAGGCATTGATCTCTCCGACAGCCTTTGGTAATCCGAGGCGCATGGCGACTGGCCTTGATAACAGCAGAGTTCCACTTTTGATGGCTGTGTTGGAAAAACGAGCGGGACTGCTTTTACAAAACCAGGACGCTTACGTGAAAGTGGCAGGTGGAGTGAAGCTTGATGAACCCGCGATTGACCTTGCAGTAGCGATCAGCATCGCTTCAAGTTTTAGAGATCAGGCACCTAACCCGGACGATGTTGTCGTCGGTGAGGTGGGGCTGACTGGCGAAATTAGACGAGTCGCACGGATTGAACAGCGTGTGCAGGAGGCTGCTAAACTCGGATTTAAGCGAGCGATTATACCTAAGAAGAATATGGATGGTTGGACACCGCCTACTGAAATTCAAGTCATCGGGGTTAGCACCGTACAAGAAGCTATGAAGGTGACACTGGGGGATGCGTGATGGAGTGGCATGAAATGAAAGACAACGGAATAGGGGAAATTTTAAAACTGGTTGCTCCGGGAACCCCGCTTCGTGATGGCATTGATAACGTTCTTAGGGCGAACACAGGAGGACTTATCGTGCTTGGATACGGAGACCACATGCGTGATTTAGTAGATGGGGGCTTCCATATTCAGGCTGATTTCACACCAGCCCACCTCTACGAACTGGCAAAAATGGATGGGGCTCTTATATTGAATGACGAAGGTTCTAAAATTCTTTTTGCAAATGCTCAGCTTATGCCGGATCCTCATATCTATTCAACAGAAACTGGGATGAGACACCGGACGGCTGAACGTGTGGCGAAGCAGACAGGTGCCCTGGTTATTGCTATTTCCCAAAGAAGGAATGTCATTACTCTTTATAAAGGATCCTTGAGGTATTCATTAAAAGATATTGGCGTTATTTTGACAAAAGCGAACCAAGCCATTCAGACACTTGAAAAATATAAGAATGTACTCGATCAGAGTATAACGAATCTGGGTGCTATGGAATTTGAAAATATGGTTTCATTTTCTGAGGTTGTCCAGGTCGTTCACAGAGTCGAAATGGTGCTCCGTACAAAAACGGAAATCATTAATTACGTCAATGAATTAGGCACAGAGGGGCGATTAATTCAGCTTCAGATGACAGAGCTTGTTTCAAACATCGAAGAAGAAGCAGCACTCCTGCTTAAAGATTACAGTAAACGCCCTGATTACGAGCCTTATTATATTTTGAGAAAAATGCAGGAAGTCTCAAACACGGAGCTATTGTCAGATGAGCAGATATTGAAGTTACTAGGCTTTTCTCCAAATACAAAAATGGCTGATCCGATCCACCCGAGAGGGTATCGCATTTTAAGCCGGATTCCTCGCCTTCCTCCTTTAATTATTGAGCATTTGGTAGAGCGATTTGCCACCTTGGATGACATGATCCAGGCTTCTACGAAGGAACTTGTAGAAGTGGATGGGGTTGGAGAGATCAGAGCTTCGAAAATTCGTGATGGTTTAGAACGTATTCAAGAACAGCTGTTCGTAGATCGTCATATTTAATAAAATTGACTTATTTGCCATATATATGATATGATATTTGTTTTACTGATTGACTTATTTTGGGAATTGTGCTATTTTTATACCCATCATTCCTTTTTTATACGATTAATGGTTGTAGGGTTTGGTCATACTGTGAGTGAGGAGGTGAATACAAGTGCTTAAACGAATTGTACAGTTATTTATTGTAATAACCGGTGGAACAATCGGTTACCTCTATTTTCCAGAACTGTTTACAACCATGGGGCTGTCCTGGCAGAATTGGATACAATCTGTATTAGGAGCCGTACTAGGAGCACTTATTTTATTTTTATTAACTTTTTGGGTCGTGGATTATATTGTCGATTTCATTAGATGGGTGGAAGATTCTCTGGTCCGTGCACCAGTAGCTGATCTGCTTTTTGGCAGTATCGGTTTAATTGTCGGTCTGATTGTCGCTTATCTGATTAATGTATTTGTACAAGATATTCAGATTCAAGTCGTTAACCAAGTTGTACCGATCTTTTTAACGATTTTACTTGGCTATTTAGGTTTCCAGGTAGGTTTCAAGCGAAAAGATGAATTCCTAAGTCTACTTTCTAAAAAAGAAAAAAGCCATGATGGTGAACTGTCCCATACGCAGGATTTAGCAAAAGTAGATGCATCTCTTGTTCCGAAAGAGAAGATTTTGGATACGAGTGTCATCATTGATGGACGAATTGCAGACATCTGTGAGACGCACTTTTTAGAAGGTACCATTGTGATTCCGCAGTTTGTACTGGAGGAACTTCAACATATTGCTGATTCCTCTGATGGACTGAAGCGGAACCGTGGGCGCCGTGGGCTGGATATTCTCAATCGTCTGCAGAAGGATCTCCCTGTAAATGTTGAGATTTATGAAGGAGACTTTGAGGACATTCAGGAAGTGGACAGTAAGCTGGTTAAACTCGCTAAAGTGATGGACGGCATTGTTGTAACGAACGATTTTAATTTGAATAAAGTTTGTGAGTTTCAGAATGTTCAAGTCTTAAATATCAATGACTTGGCAAATGCGGTCAAACCAGTCGTTCTTCCTGGAGAAGAAATGAAGATTCAAGTCATCAAGGACGGTAAGGAGCATAATCAAGGTGTTGCTTATTTAGATGACGGTACGATGATTGTGGTTGAAGAAGGTAAAGACTACATTGGAAAAACAATTGATGTAGTTGTTACCAGTGTCCTTCAAACATCAGCGGGCCGCATGATTTTCGCCAAGCCGAAATCACTTGAAAAAGCCCTATAAAAACGGTATAAACAAATAGAGAATGACAAAAGTGATAACCTGTGTGTTATCGCTTTTGTTGTTTTAATGAGCATGAATAACGGTATAAATCAATTTAGGATGGATATTATGATAAAATACACAGCGATTATACTTGCGGCTGGTCAGGGAAAGCGGATGCTCGCCGGAAGGAATAAGCAGTTTCTATTGATCGATCAGCAGCCGTTGATCCTGCATACGTTATCGGTTTTTGACGCTGATGATTGGTGTGAAGAAATGGTCTTAGTAACCAACGAACGTGAGCGGTCGGAAATGGTACATCTTCTTGCTTCTTCTTCCATAAAGAAAGATATTCAGCTCGTTGACGGTGGTGCAGAACGCCAGGACAGTGTTTTTGAAGGGCTCAAGGCTATTCAACATACAGAACTTCCTGTGTTTATCCACGATGGCGCTCGTCCGTTTGTTAAAGAGGACCATCTGCATGAACTAGCTGAACGTACTAACGAAAAGCAAGCGGCATTATTAGCGGTTCCTGTGACAGATACCATCAAGCAGAAACAGGGGAATCAATTGAAAACGCTGGACCGGCAAACGTTATGGGCTGCGCAAACCCCTCAAGCTTTTTCTTATTCATTGATTCATAAAGCGCATCAAGAGGCGAGGGAACGTGGATACTATGGAACAGATGATGCCTCTCTCGTTGAACAGTTAGGCAAGGAAGTGGCTATCGTAAAAGGAAGTTATGACAATATTAAGTTGACAACTCCTGAAGACTTACATAAAGCTGAATCTTATGTGAAAAACCAACGTGAGAGAAAGGTGGAGGACCCATCTATGTTTCGAATTGGACAAGGATTTGATGTTCATCAGTTAACAGACGGACGAAAGTGTATCATCGGAGGGGTTGAAATCCCTTATGATAAAGGGCTGCTCGGCCATTCGGATGCGGACGTTTTACTACACACGATTGCTGATGCTTGTTTAGGAGCCATTGGTGAAGGGGATATTGGCAAGCATTTTCCTGATACAGATCCAGATTTTAAAGACGCAGATTCAGGAAAACTGCTGCAGCACGTTTGGACGATTGTGAAAGAGCGCGGATATGAGCTTGGAAACATGGACTGTACGGTTATTGCTCAGGCACCGAAGATGGCGCCGTATATTGATGAAATTCAAAACAATATCGCACGCCTTTTGAATGTTGAAGCTGGGCAGATTAATGTTAAAGCTACAACGACGGAAAAGCTAGGTTTTACAGGACGGAAAGAAGGAATCGCTGCGCAGGCCGTGGTCCTTTTGCAAAATAATCAACAATCTTAAACAAAAAATGATAAAATAATAGAAGGAAAAAGTTCGGAATGATGAAAGGAGAACAATTATGTCGAATGAAGTACGTGTGCGCTATGCACCAAGTCCAACAGGCAATCTCCATATCGGAAACGCGAGAACAGCCTTGTTCAACTATCTTTATGCAAAAAATGCAGGAGGCAAAATGGTCATCCGCATTGAGGATACAGATGAAAAACGAAACGTGAAGGGCGGAGAAGAAAGCCAGCTGAACTACCTGAAATGGTTGGGTGTTGAGTGGGAAGAGAGCCCGAACAAAGGCGGTGAATACGGGCCTTACCGTCAAATGGAGCGTCTTGATATTTATCAAAAATATGTTGATGAACTGCTTGAGCGCGGCCTTGCTTACAAATGTTACATGACAGCAGAGGAGCTTGAAGCTGAACGGGAAGCTCAAATCGCCCGTGGAGAGGCACCAAAATACTCAGGTGCTCACAGCAATTTGAGTCAAGAAGAGATCGAACAGTTTGAAGCAGAAGGACGCGAGCCAAGTATCCGTATCCGCGTACCTGAAGATCATACGTACACGTTCAATGATATTGTCCGTGATGACATTACGTTCGAATCCAGCGATTTCGGTGACTGGGTTATTGTGAAAAAGAATGGTACGCCAACTTATAACTTTGCCGTAGCGATCGATGATCATTTGATGAACATTACCCACGTGCTTCGCGGGGAAGAGCATATTTCCAACACACCGAAGCAAATGATGGTCTATGAAGCATTTGGATGGGAGCCTCCAAAATTTGGACACATGACTCTCATTTTAAACGAAAATCGCAAGAAACTAAGTAAACGAGATGAACATATTCTTCAATTTATCGAACAGTATAAAAACCTGGGGTACTTGCCTGAAGCATTGTTCAACTTTATTACTTTACTTGGATGGTCTCCAGTTGGTGAAGAAGAAATTTTCACACAAGAGAAGCTTGTAGAAATATTCGATGCGGAACGCCTATCTACTTCCCCAGCGGTCTTTGACCCTGCGAAGTTGAAATGGATGAACAACCAGTACATCAAAGCAGCGGACTTTGATCGTGTGGTTGAGCTGACGCTTCCTCATTTAATCGAAGCAGGACGTCTTCCTAAGGATATGTCCGAAGAAGATAAGAAGTGGGCTCATGAATTGATTTCTCTTTATCAGGAGCAGCTTAGCTACGGAGCGGAAATCGTAGAGCTTACAGAACTGTTCTTCAAGCAAGAGATTGAATACGACGAGGATGCTATGAGTGTATTAGAAGGCGAGCAAGTACCTGAAGTGTTGGAAACGTTCAAGAAAAACCTTCAAGAGCTTGAAGATTTCACGCCGGATAACATTAAAAAGCAAATCAAAGCGGTACAGAAAGAAACGGGTCATAAAGGCAAGAAACTCTTTATGCCAATCCGTGTAGCGACTACTGGCCAATCCCATGGGCCTGAGCTTCCGAATGCCATTCACTTGTTAGGAGTAGAAACGGTAACGGTCCGCTTAGACGATGTTTTAAGTAAGTTGCAAAACTAATCCGTTCACAAATGCTTGGATTTGTCATATAGTAAAGATACCTATACGAAACGTTGATGAGGAGAAGTAGAAGGAAGTGCCCTTATCCAGAGAAAATCACCGTTGGCTGGAAGTGATTTTAAGGGAGGTCTTCGAAATGCACCTCGGAGTCTTCAGCCGAAGGAAGTAGGTTGAAGCGGGTACCTTCCGTTATCAGGGACCAAGTGGGGAATGCCATTTCCCAAACAGAGTGGAACCACGCCTGACGCGTCTCTGTGCATCATTGCACAGAGACGCGTTTTTTATTGTAGGCCATGAATCACTCTTTAATAAAGGAGGAGGGCAAGTATGGGGCTTTTTAAAATGTTGAAGGAAGATGTCAATGTTGTCTTTGATCAAGATCCAGCTGCAAGGACGTATATAGAAGTGATTTTGACGTATTCTGGCCTGCACGCCATATGGGGACATCGAGTGGCGCATGCTTGTTTTAAACGTAAGTTTTTCTTCTTAGCGAGGATCATTTCACAAATTAGCCGCTTTTTTACTGGCATTGAAATACACCCTGGCGCTAAAATCGGTAAACGATTTTTCATCGACCACGGCATGGGTGTGGTTATTGGTGAAACCTGCGAGATTGGAGATAACGTAACGATTTTCCAGGGGGTCACGCTTGGAGGAACAGGTAAAGAAAAAGGTAAACGCCACCCTACGCTTTTGGATAATTCCTTAGTCGCGACAGGTGCCAAAGTACTTGGATCTATTACAATTGGAGAAAATTCTAAAGTTGGTGCTGGATCGGTCGTTCTACATGATGTACCGAACAATTCAACTGTGGTCGGTATTCCGGGTCACGTCGTTATTCAGGACGGGAAAAAGGTGCGCAAGAAAGATCTTGATCACCATAAGCTGCCTGACCCGGTGTATGACCGCTTGAACCATTTAGAGCAAGAAATCACACATTTACGGAAAGAATTAGAAGAAGCCAAAGGAGTGAACCAGAGTGAGTATTAATATTTACAATACACTAACACGGAAAAAGGAACCCTTCCAGCCGCTAGAAGAAGGTAAGGTAAAGATGTATGTGTGCGGCCCGACCGTTTATAACTACATCCACATCGGAAACGCTCGTCCTGCGATTGTTTTTGATACGGTGAGAAGATACTTTGAATATCGCGGGTATGATGTCCATTACGTTCTGAATTTCACAGACGTCGATGACAAATTGATCAAAGCGGCAAATGAATTAGGGGAAGAAGTCCCTGAGATTGCTAATCGTTTTATTAAAGCGTACAAGGAAGATGTAGGTGCACTCGGAGTTCAAGAAGCGGTCGATCACCCGCGTGTAACAGAGAACATGGATGAGATTATTGATTTTATTAAAGGACTGATTGAAAAAGGCCATGCATACGAAGCGGGCGGTGACGTCTATTTCCGTACTCGTTCTTTTGATGGCTATGGCAAACTCTCTCACCAGTCCATCGATGAACTGCGTTCAGGCGCACGCATTGAGGTAGGCGATAAGAAAGAAGATCCGCTTGACTTTACGTTATGGAAAGCAGCAAAACCGAGTGAAATCTCCTGGGAAAGTCCATGGGGGACCGGAAGGCCAGGGTGGCATATTGAGTGCTCAACGATGGCAAAAAAATACTTGGGCGAAACGATTGATATCCATGCTGGAGGGCAGGATTTGACCTTCCCGCACCACGAAAACGAAATCGCACAGTCCGAAGCACATAATGGTGAATCCTTTGCGCAGTATTGGATGCATAACGGGTATATTAATATCGAAAATGAAAAAATGTCGAAGTCATTAGGAAACTTCGTTTTGGCTCATGACCTTGTGAAGAGGCACGATCCGCAAGTCATTCGCTTCTTCATGCTGAGCGTACAATACCGCCACCCGATCAATTTCAGTGATGAATTGCTTGAAGGGGCGAAAAGCAGTTTCAATCGTATCAAGAATGCCTTCGAAAATATCCAGCACCGTAAAGATTCCAGCTTGAACTTGCAAGAGGACAATGAAAAATGGTTGAAAGAAGTGGATGGATACAAAGAACAATTCATTAAGGAAATGAACGATGATTTTAATACGGCTAACGCCATTTCTGTTCTTTTTGACCTGACAAAATCAGCAAACTTGTATCTTCAGGAAAACCAAACTCATACGGCAGTTTTAGAACGTTATGAGACCATGTTCAAAGAGCTTACGAATGTTCTCGGAATTGAATTGGAGCAACAGGAAGAGCTCTTGGACGAAGAGATCGAACAATTAATTGCTGAACGAAAGCAGGCAAGAAAAGATAGGAACTTCGAACGTGCTGATCAAATCCGTGATGAACTGAAAGAGAGAAACATTGTTTTAGAAGATACTTCTCAAGGCACACGCTGGAAGCGGGGATAGAGATGGAAAATGTGAAACAGATGAAAAGTCTCGCCCTTGCTTACATGGGGGACGCTGTCTATGAACTTTACGTCCGAAACCATCTGCTGGAGTCGGGTACAGTAAAGCCTCAGCACCTCCACCAAGCAGCTGTGAAGTTTGTCTCTGCAGTCTCACAAGCAGAGGTCGTAAAGCATTGGCAGAAAGAACAGCAACTGACAGAGGAAGAAGAAGGGGTGCTCAGACGCGGCCGCAATGCCAAGTCTGGGTCCGTCCCTAAAAGTACAGATGTACAAACCTATCGCTATTCAACAGCTTTTGAAGCGGTTTTAGGATTTTTGTATCTGGCTGGTCAAACGGAGCGACTGGAAGAGCTGATTACTGAAGCCATCCATTTTGTTGAAGAAAGGAGTGGAGAAGAGTGAAAGGAGAATGGATTATCGGGAAAAACCCGGTTCAAGAAGCGTTACGTTCAGGACGATCGATCAATAAAGTTCTTGTGTCCGATCAATTGCAGCATCAAGCTTCAAAAAAGTTAGAACAGCTGGCTAAAGAAAATGGCGTCATTGTTCAAAAGGTTCCTAAGAAAAAAATCGATCAACTTGTCGATGGCAACCACCAGGGTGTAGCGGCATCAGTAGCCGCATACGAGTATAGCGATCTTGAGGACCTTTTCGCTAAGGCTGAAGAAAAAGGGGAAGCTCCCTTTTTTATTATCTGTGATGAAATTGAAGACCCTCATAACCTGGGTTCGATTCTGCGTACAGCTGATGCCAGTGGTGCGCATGGAGTTATCATTCCTAAAAGACGTTCTGTAGCTTTGACAGGAACTGTTGCCAAAACATCTACAGGGGCGATTGAATACATTCCTGTTGCACGGGTAACGAACCTTGCTCGCACGATCGAGGAGTTGAAGGAGAGGTTTGTCTGGGTCGTCGGGACAGATGCAACAGGCACAGAAGATTATAGGCAGTTAGACGGTACGATGCCAATTGCTCTAGTAATTGGCAGTGAAGGAAAAGGCATGAGCCGTCTGACAAAAGAGAAGTGTGACTGGACAGTGAGTCTTCCGATGGCAGGAAAAGTCACGTCGTTAAATGCGTCGGTAGCGGCTTCTTTATTGATGTATGAAGTATATAGAAAGCGCCATCCGATTGGTGAATAACTTATGATTGTTCTAATCGTAGATGGATACAACATGATCGGTGCTTGGCCGGAACTGAAGAGGCTGAAGGAAAAAGATCTAGGCCAAGCCCGTGATCTTCTAATAGAAATGCTTGCGGAATATCAATCTTATACTGGCGATCGGATCATTGTTGTTTTTGATGCTTACCATGTTCGAGGCTTAGAAAAAAAGCATAAAAATTACAAAGTTGATGTTATTTTCACCAAAGAAAACGAAACGGCAGACGAACGGATAGAAAAACTAGCGGGAGAGTTGAATGATGTTCGGACCCAGGTCTATGTGGCGACTTCGGATTATGCAGAGCAGCGAACGATCTTTGGACAAGGAGCATTCCGAAAATCTGCTAGAGAGCTTTATATCGAGATTAAAAATATAGAAAACCAAATAAAAAAAGATGTAGAATCTCACAATCAAGTACAGAACCAGCCGAAAATACCAATGAATGAAGAAGTGCGAAAATTATTTGAAAAATGGCGTCGAGGAGATAAATAATTCTGACAACTTGTTGACGCTTTTCAAGCGCTTACTGTATAATATTGCTATATTGAGGTAGCACGGTCGGGGGGATCCTGTGTGAGCATCATTCAAACGGAGAGAGACATCAATGAGTTGGATCTTAGCAAGCTTGAGGATGAAGCGATTATCGAACGGATTAATCAAGGTCAGGTCCAAGCTCTCGATTATTTAATTAATAAGTACAAGAACTTTGTTCGCGCTAAAGCTCGGACTTACTTTCTTATTGGCGCAGACCGGGAAGACATTGTGCAGGAAGGTATGATTGGTCTTTATAAAGCTATCCGTGATTACCAGGAAGGAAAGCTGTCTTCTTTTAAAGCCTTTGCCGAACTATGCGTCACCCGTCAAATTATTACCGCAATCAAAACTGCCACCAGACAAAAGCACATCCCTTTAAATTCCTACGTTTCACTGGACAAGCCTATTTATGACGAAGAATCTGATCGGACATTATTAGATGTGATCGCTGGCTCTAAAGCCATTGATCCACAAGAATTGATTGTTAACAAAGAAAAGTTTTCTGACATGGAAGAGAAAATCTCAGAGTTGTTAAGCGAATTAGAGAAGCAAGTCCTCTCCCTATACTTGGACGGGCGTTCGTATCAGGAGATTTCAGTCGAGCTTAATCGTCACGTAAAATCCATAGATAATGCTCTGCAACGGGTTAAAAGGAAACTTGAGAAGTACTTGGAGATTAGCGAAATCACTCTATAAATGGAAGATTGACAGGCTCTAGTAAGAGTGCTACATTTATTGAGTGTGTAAACCTCTAAATAAAGAGGGTGACGAACTAATGCGAAAAAAAGTAGTTTTAGCTTGTACTGAATGCTCTAGTCGAAACTATAGTTCATATAAAAATCAATCGAGTCAATCCGAACGTCTAGAAGTTCGTAAGTTTTGTAAGAGGTGCGGCAAACACACCTTGCATCGCGAAACGAAATAGAGAAAGAAGCCGGCAGGCACAAGTTTGGGGGGTATGGCATCCATGTTTAAGTTCTTTAAGAACGTAGCTAGAGAAATGCGCAAGGTCAGCTGGCCAAAAGGTCGTGAACTTACACGTTATACAATTACTGTTTTAGCTACAGTTGCTTTCGTTGCCGTTTTCTTTGCCGTTGTTGATCTTGGGATATCCCAGGTACTTGAACTCATTGCTAAAGAATAGTACAGTAGATTTTATGCTATAATAGGAGATAGACTCACAAAAAACCCGTTTAACGGGTTTTTTATGTTGGAAAAAAAGTATTAAATTTAATATAAGGGAGGGAAGGGCAAGCATTTGTCCTGTTCAAATGGAAAAAAGATGGTATGTTGTTCACACCTACTCAGGTTACGAAAACAAAGTAAAGACCAACTTAGAAAAGCGAGTCGAGTCAATGGGAATGGAAGATAAAATCTTTCGTGTGTTAGTCCCTGAAGACGAAGAAGCGGAAATTAAGAATGGTAAAAGAAAAATCGCGAAGAAAAAAGTATTCCCGGGTTACGTTTTAGCTGAGATGGTCATGACAGATGATTCATGGTATGTCGTACGGAATACGCCGGGGGTTACAGGGTTCGTTGGATCAACCGGCTCCGGCTCTAAACCAATCCCTCTCCTTCCTGAAGAAGTGGACACTGTTCTCAAACGTATGGGCATGAACGAAAAGCCGAAAACAGAGGTTGACTTTGAGGTGAAGGAAAGTGTTAAAGTAACGGACGGACCTTTCGCAAACTTCACTGGAACGATCGAGTACATTGATACGGATAAACAGAAGGTGAAAGTTCACGTCAACATGTTCGGCCGTGAAACTCCGGTAGAGTTAGACTTTTCTCAAATCGAAAAATTATAGATTTGAACAAGGAAGCGCCTGGGTCAGCTCTGATAAATTCATCGACCATTTAAAAAATCATCCTCTCCCCCCTTGCATTCTTCTAATAAAGATGCTAGAATTTTTATGTTCTTTATGTGCCTCAATCGGAGAGGCGTTAAGCATATTGCAAAATGAGTGGGAGGGGTTATCCCTATTACCACATCACGGACTTTAAGGAGGTGTGTCTCGTGGCTAAAAAAGTTATTAATGTTGTAAAGCTTCAAATTCCTGCAGGTAAAGCGAACCCAGCACCGCCAGTAGGACCAGCACTAGGTCAAGCGGGTATTAACATCATGGGTTTCTGTAAGGAGTTTAACGCTCGTACTCAGGAACAAGCGGGTACGATTATCCCAGTTGAAATTACGGTATATGAAGACCGTTCCTTTACATTCGTTACGAAAACTCCACCTGCTGCTGTGCTTCTTAAGCAAGCGGCTGGTATTGAATCAGGTTCTGGTGAACCAAACCGTAACAAAGTAGCTACTGTGAAACGCGACAAAGTTCGCGAAATCGCAGAAACAAAAATGCCTGATTTAAATGCTGCTGACGTTGAAGCTGCAATGCGCATGGTTGAAGGTACTGCGCGCAGTATGGGAATCACAATCGAAGATTAACCCCACAGCGTCATCTGGAGAGATAGGAAAGGTTGCGGAACTGGAGCTTAGACCCTTTTCGCAACCTTTATTCGTGGGAGGAAAATCCGTTAAAACCACAAAGGAGGAAAATTATAATGGCTAAAAAAACTAAGAAACAACAAGAACTACAAAAGCTTGTTGACCGTACAAAAGCTTATGAAGTAAATGAAGCGATTAAGCTAGCACAAGAAACTGCAAAAGCAAACTTTGATGAAACTGTTGAAGCTGCATTCCGTTTAGGCGTTGATCCTAAGAAAGCGGACCAGCAAATTCGTGGAGCTATGGTGCTTCCTCACGGTACAGGTAAATCCCAGCGTGTGCTTGTTTTCGCTAAAGGTGATAAAGCGAAAGAAGCAGAAGCAGCGGGTGCTGACTACGTAGGTGAACAAGACCTAATCAACAAGATTAACCAGGGCTGGTTTGATTTTGACGTAGTTGTAGCGACTCCTGACATGATGGCTGAAGTAGGTAAGCTTGGTCGTGTACTAGGACCTAAAGGTCTTATGCCAAACCCTAAAACAGGTACAGTAACATTCGAAGTGGAAAAAGCGGTTAACGAAATCAAAGCTGGTAAAGTAGAATACCGCGTTGATAAAGCTGCTAACATCCACGTTCCAATTGGAAAAGCTTCTTTCGACCAGGACAAATTGGTTGAGAACTTCGAAGCAATTACTGAGACACTTGTTAAAGCGAAGCCTCAAGCAGCTAAAGGAACTTACATGCGTAATGCTGCTGTTTCATCAACAATGGGACCTGGAATCAAAGTTGATGTTTCTGCTTACACAAAATAAGTAATTTATTGTTGACTTTCCATTGCTGATTAGTTACAATTAGTAATGTTGTATAAATGAATACGTTATACCGTAGACAGTAGGTGCGGATATCCCGCTTAATTTCCTGCCGAGGTGTGTGAATAAACAAAGCAGCGCCAATTGCTGCCCTGCTTTGTCATACAGTACCTCCATGTCTACATGGAGGTACTTTTTTATGTAAGCCTTCCGAACGGTATGATGATCAGTCAATAGGAGGTGGAACGATGAGCAGTATTATTGAACAGAAAAAGCAGGTTGTATCTGAGCTAGCTGATAAGTTCCGCAACAGTAAATCTGCAGTAGTTGTAGATTACCGCGGTCTTGACGTAGCGGAAGTTACAGAGCTTCGTTCACAACTTCGTGAAGCCGGCGTAGATTTCAAAGTGTACAAAAACACAATGACTCGCCGTGCGACAGAAGAAGTTGAACTATCTGAACTTCATGAAGTGCTACAAGGTCCGACTGCATTAGCATTCCATGCAGACGACGCTGTAGCTCCAGCGAAAGTTCTTAACAACTTTGCTAAAGATCACGAAAACCTTGAAATTAAAGGTGGAGTGGTTGAAGGACAAGTTGCAACTCTTGAGCAAATCAAAGAGCTTGCAAACCTTCCAAACTACGAGGGTCTTGTATCTATGTTCCTAAGCGTACTACAAGCGCCTATCCGCAACTTCGCATACGCGACAAAAGCTATTGCGGATCAAAAAGAAGAAGAAAGCGCGTAAGTTAGCGTTCGTTTAAACTATAAACCTAAAATTAATAAGGAGGAAATTTCTCATGTCTAACGAACAAATCATTGAAGCGATTAAAGAAATGTCTGTTCTTGAGCTTAACGATCTAGTAAAAGCAATCGAAGAAGAATTTGGTGTATCCGCTGCTGCTCCAGTAGCTGCTGGTGCTCCTGCTGCAGGTGGCGAAGCTGCTGAAGAGCAAACAGAATTCGACGTAGTTCTAGAAGCTGCTGGATCTTCTAAGATCAAAGTTGTTAAAGCAGTACGTGAAATCACTGGTCTAGGTCTTAAAGACGCAAAAGACCTTGTTGACAACGCTCCTAAAGCTGTCAAAGAAGGCATTGCTAAAGAAGAAGCAGAAGAAATCAAGTCTCAGCTTGAAGAAGCTGGCGCAACAGTTGAAGTTAAGTAAGTTGATGTTGAAAGTAAAGCTCGCTGATTATCGGCGGGCTTTCTTTTTCTTACAAGAATATTAAAGAAGGTGTTCGGATCATGTCGGAACATTATTATTCAAAAAAAACCACTGCTGATAGTGATGAAAGATCCTGGTCTTTTACTTTAAGAGACCATACGTTAGACTTTACTACCGATAACGCCGTTTTTTCTAAAAGAGAAGTAGACTATGGATCAAGGCTGCTCATTGAATCATATGAAGAACCGGAAGTAGGTGGTGACTTGCTTGATCTGGGGTGCGGATACGGTCCGGTCGGCATAGCGCTGGCAAAGGATTTTCCAGATCGGCATGTATGGATGGTGGATGTAAACGAGCGAGCTTTGAATTTAGCTGATAGAAATGCTAAACAAAACGCTGTGACGAACGTAACCATTCAAGAGAGTGATCGTCTGCAAGGTTTGGTTGAGCATAAATTTGCTTCCATATTGACAAACCCTCCGATACGAGCCGGAAAAAAGGTCGTACATCAAATGTTTGAAGAATCATATAAAGCATTGCTGGATCAAGGAGAATTGTGGATTGTCATTCAGAAGAAGCAAGGTGCTCCATCTGCCAAACAAAAAATAGAAGATTTGTTTGGAAATGTTGACGTAGTTGTGAAGCAAAAAGGGTATTACATCCTTAAGGCATTAAAAGTTTGACTGGCCAATCTATTTGTGCTAGTATTGAAAAATGCCAATATGACTAAAGTCTGTCAAGTCTTTTTTTCTAAAATGTATAAAAAAATGATAGACGGTTAGAATGGTAAAAATCGAACCCAAAGTAAATGAGGTTTTTGAATGAGCAAAACCCTTTTTCTTTTTTGTCTAACGTTAGAGAGAAATGAAGAATCACCATTTGCTATAGTGGCGAATGTTTAAATAGTGCTTGTGGCAAGATCAACCGCAAGCCTGTTCGGCATGTCTTGCCGGACCCTTTTTTCGTTATAAAAATGCTTGATTTGAGGGGTGAATCAGTTGACAGGTCAACTAGTTCAGTATGGACGACACCGCCAACGCAGAAGTTATGCACGCATCAGTGAAGTATTAGAATTACCTAACTTGATCGAAATTCAAACCGCTTCTTATGATTGGTTCCTAGAAGAAGGTTTGAAAGAGATGTTCCAGGATATCTCTCCAATCGAAGATTTCACAGGTAATCTCTCACTTGAGTTTGTAGACTACAGCTTAGGCGAACCAAAGTATCCAGTCGATGAGTCAAAGGATCGCGACGTAACATATAACGCACCGCTTCGTGTGAAAGTCCGTCTATTAAATAATGAGACAGGCGAAGTGAAAGAGCAAGAAGTGTTTATGGGTGATTTCCCACTGATGACAGACACAGGTACCTTTATTATAAATGGTGCTGAACGTGTTATTGTTTCTCAGCTTGTTCGCTCTCCAAGTGTCTATTACAACAAAAAGATTGATAAAAACGGTAAGAAAGGCTATACCGCAACGGTCATTCCGAACCGCGGTGCATGGTTAGAGTTCGAAACCGATGCGAAAGATGTTGTACATGTACGTATCGACCGTACTCGTAAATTGCCGATTACCGTTCTTCTTCGTGCTTTAGGTTTCGGTACAGACCAGGAGATCATCGATATTATCGGCGATAACGAATACCTGAAGAACACACTCGAAAAAGATAACACGGAAAATAGCGAGAAAGCTCTTTTAGAAATCTATGAACGTCTGCGTCCTGGTGAGCCGCCGACGGTAGAAAATGCGAAGAGTCTACTTGTTTCCCGTTTCTTTGATCCGAAGCGCTATGATTTGGCGCGTGTCGGACGATATAAAATGAACAAAAAGCTTCATATTAAGGATCGTTTATTTAATCAAACGCTTGCTGAAACACTCGTCGACGAAGAAACAGGCGAAGTCTTAGCAGAGAAGGGCGACAAGATTGATCGCCGTTTATTAAACAAACTTATTCCTCACTTTGATAGTGATGAAGCGAATCTAAGTGAACAATCATTGGAGCCTGTAGAAGGTGTGCTTGAAGATCCTATCCGTGTACAGTCTGTGAAAATCGTAGATCCGACTGATCCGGAAGGTGAAAAGTCTATCAATGTCATCGGAAATGCCAACATTGATCGTGATGTGAAGAACATTACACCAGCTGATATTCTTTCTGCAATCAGCTACTTCTTCAACCTCTTGCACAATGTAGGCGGTACAGACGATATCGACCACCTAGGTAACCGTCGTCTTCGTTCTGTCGGTGAACTTCTTCAGAACCAGTTCCGTATTGGTTTGTCCCGTATGGAGCGTGTTGTGCGTGAGCGTATGTCTATTCAGGATACGTCATCCATTACACCACAACAGCTGATTAACATCCGGCCAGTGATTGCGTCGATTAAAGAATTCTTCGGAAGTTCCCAGCTATCTCAGTTCATGGACCAGACGAACCCGCTAGCAGAATTGACACACAAACGTCGTCTTTCTGCACTAGGACCAGGTGGTTTGACTCGTGAACGTGCTGGTTTCGAAGTACGTGACGTACACTACTCTCACTACGGTCGTATGTGTCCGATTGAAACACCTGAGGGCCCAAACATCGGTTTGATCAACTCCTTGTCTTCCTATGCGAAGGTCAACGAGTTCGGTTTCATTGAAACTCCATACCGTCGTGTGGATCCTGATACAAATAAAGTTACAGAACAAATCGATTATCTGACTGCAGATGAGGAAGATAATTACGTCGTAGCCCAGGCCAACGCGAAGCTAGGAGATGACGGCTCTTTCGTTGATGAAGAAGTCATCGCTCGTTTCCGTGGTGAAAACACGGTAGTTCAACGTGATCGCCTTGATTATATGGACGTATCACCGAAGCAGGTTGTTTCTGCAGCGACTGCTTGTATCCCATTCTTAGAGAATGACGACTCTAACCGCTCTCTAATGGGTGCAAACATGCAGCGACAAGCTGTACCGTTGCTTAAGCCGGACGCTCCGCTTGTTGGTACAGGCATGGAGTACGTTTCTGGTAAAGACTCTGGTGCTGCTGTTATTTGCCGTCATGAAGGAATCGTTGAGCGTGTGGAAGCAAAAGAAGTACTAGTACGCCGCGTTTCCGAAGTGGATGGAAGAGAAGTAGAAGGTGACCTTGATCGTTACCGTCTACAGAAGTTCATCCGCTCCAACCAAGGTAGCTGCTACAACCAGCGCCCAATCGTTTCTAAAGGAGATCGCGTTACAAAAGGTGAAATCCTTGCTGACGGTCCATCTATGGATATGGGTGAACTAGCTCTTGGACAAAACCCGCTAGTAGCCTTTATGACATGGGATGGTTATAACTATGAGGACGCGATCATCATGAGCGAGCGCCTTGTAAAAGATGATGTTTACACATCTATTCATATAGAAGAATATGAGTCTGAAGCTCGTGATACGAAGCTTGGACCAGAAGAAATCACCCGAGATATTCCTAACGTCGGTGAAGATGCCCTTCGCGACTTAGATGATCGTGGTATTATCCGTGTTGGTGCGGAAGTCAGCGATGGCGACTTACTTGTAGGTAAGGTCACTCCTAAAGGGGTAACGGAGCTTTCGGCTGAAGAGCGCCTTCTTCACGCAATCTTTGGTGAAAAAGCACGCGAAGTTCGTGACACCTCTCTTCGTGTACCACACGGAGCTGGTGGAATCGTATTGGATGTGAAGATCTTTAACCGTGAAGACGGGGATGAACTTCCACCAGGTGTTAACCAGTTGATCCGTGTCTATATCGTTCAGAAGCGTAAGATTTCTGAAGGTGATAAGATGGCTGGGCGTCACGGTAACAAAGGTGTTATTTCTAAGATCCTTCCGGAGGAAGATATGCCGTTCCTTCCTGATGGAACACCAGTTGACATCATGTTAAACCCATTAGGGGTACCATCACGTATGAACATTGGACAGGTACTGGAATTGCACCTGGGTATGGCTGCTCGCCTGTTAGGTGAAAGAGTCGCTACACCAGTATTCGATGGTGCGCGTGAGGAAGATGTTTGGGAAACACTTGAAGAGGCTGGTATGTCGCGTGATGCGAAAACCATCCTTTATGATGGACGTACAGGTGAACCGTTTGACAACCGAGTATCTGTAGGTGTCATGTATATGATCAAGCTTGCACACATGGTTGATGACAAACTTCATGCCCGTTCCACAGGTCCATATTCACTTGTTACGCAACAACCGCTTGGTGGTAAAGCACAATTTGGTGGACAGCGTTTCGGTGAGATGGAGGTATGGGCACTTGAAGCATACGGTGCCGCTTACACCCTTCAAGAGATTCTGACCGTTAAATCGGATGACGTTGTAGGTCGTGTGAAGACTTACGAAGCCATTGTCAAAGGTGATAATGTACCTGAACCAGGAGTTCCAGAATCATTCAAAGTACTAATTAAAGAACTTCAAAGTCTTGGTATGGATGTGAAGATTCTGTCTGGTGACGAACAGGAAATCGAAATGCGTGATATCGAAGAAGAGCAAACGAAAGAATCCGAGAACTTAAATCTAGACGATTAATAGACTCCAGAAGCTCGTATTCTAAGCTTAGGGAAAACCCGGATACTAAAAGGGAGGTAGGCCCCTTGCTAGATGTAAACAATTTTGAGTATATGAAAATTGGCTTGGCTTCACCGGACAAGATCCGCTCTTGGTCCTACGGTGAGGTCAAGAAGCCAGAAACGATCAACTATCGTACGTTAAAACCAGAAAAAGACGGCTTATTCTGTGAACGTATCTTCGGCCCGCAAAAAGACTGGGAATGTCACTGTGGTAAATACAAACGTGTCCGCTATAAAGGTGTCGTTTGTGACCGTTGCGGTGTCGAGGTAACGAAAGCGAAAGTACGTCGTGAGCGTATGGGGCACCTGGAACTAGCTGCCCCTGTCTCTCACATCTGGTATTTCAAAGGAATTCCAAGTCGTATGGGTCTTGTCCTAGACATGTCACCAAGGGCATTGGAAGAAGTTATTTATTTCGCTGCTTATATCGTTACAGACCCAGGTGAAACAGCTCTTGAGAGGAAGCAGCTTCTTTCCGAGAAGGAATACCGTTCCTATCGTGAGAAGTTCGGTCAAGGTTTCCAAGCTGCTATGGGTGCAGAAGCGATTCGTAAGCTTCTTTTCGATATCGATTTGGACGGCGAAGTAGACACACTGAAAGAAGAATTGAAAACTGCTCAAGGTCAGCGTCGTACACGTGCGATCAAACGCTTGGAAGTTCTTGAATCATTCCGTAACTCTGGAAACGATCCTTCGTGGATGATCCTCGATGTGCTTCCAGTCATTCCGCCGGAGCTTCGTCCTATGGTTCAGTTGGATGGAGGACGTTTTGCTACGTCTGACTTGAACGACCTTTATCGTCGTGTTATCAACCGTAACAACCGTCTGAAGCGTTTGTTGGATCTTGGTGCACCGACAATTATCGTTCAAAACGAAAAGCGTATGCTGCAGGAAGCTGTAGACGCACTGATTGATAATGGCCGCCGCGGCCGTCCTGTAACGGGACCAGGAAACCGTCCACTTAAGTCTCTTTCCCATATGCTGAAAGGTAAGCAAGGACGTTTCCGTCAAAACTTACTTGGTAAACGTGTAGACTATTCCGGTCGTTCCGTTATCGTTGTTGGTCCATCACTGAAAATGTATCAATGTGGACTTCCGAAAGAAATGGCTCTTGAGCTATTCAAGCCTTTTGTAATGAAGGAACTTGTATCTCGCGGACTAGCCCATAACATTAAGTCAGCTAAGCGTAAAATAGAACGGGTACACCATGAAGTGTGGGATGTTTTAGAAGACGTCATTAAAGAGCACCCGGTACTATTAAACCGTGCACCAACACTTCACCGTTTGGGTATCCAGGCGTTCGAACCGACTCTTGTAGAGGGTCGCGCTATTCGTCTTCACCCGCTCGTATGTACAGCATATAACGCCGACTTCGACGGAGACCAAATGGCCGTTCACGTACCATTGTCTTCAGAAGCTCAGGCAGAAGCGCGCATTCTTATGCTTGCTGCTCAAAACATCCTTAACCCTAAGGATGGTAAACCAGTCGTTACACCATCACAGGATATGGTACTAGGTAACTATTACCTTACTCTAGAGCGTGAAGGTGCTGTGGGCGAAGGTATGTTCTTCAAAGACTTGAATGAGGCTCTTATGGCATACCAAAACGGATATGTGCACTTGCATACACGTGTAGCTGTACAAGCAAGCTCACTTAACAATGAAACATTCACGGAAGCACAGAATCAGCAGCTTCTGCTTACGACAGTAGGTAAGTTGATTTTCAACGAAATGCTGCCTTCGTCCTTCCCATATATTAATGAACCGACTCAAGAAAACCTTGAGGTTAAGACTCCAGATCAATACTTTGTGCCTCACGGAACGGATATTCGCAAAGAGATTTCCAGCCGTGACGAAGTATCTCCATTCAAGAAAGGTATTTTAGGAGATATCATTGCAGAAGTCTTCAAACGCTTCTCTATCAGTGAAACTTCTAAGATGCTTGACCGAATGAAAGATCTAGGTTTCGCTTATTCTACGAAAGCTGGTATTACGGTCGGTGTCTCTGACGTTGTCGTACTACCAGAGAAACAAGAGATTCTTGATGAAGGTCAAGAAAAAGTAGATAAAGTGATGAAACAATTCCGTCGTGGTCTGATTACCGAGGAAGAACGTTATGATCGTGTTATTGAGATCTGGTCTGCGGCTAAAGATGACATTCAAAACCGTTTGATGAAATCCTTAGACCCAACCAACCCGATCTTCATGATGAGTGATTCCGGAGCGCGTGGTAACGCATCTAACTTTACACAGTTAGCTGGTATGCGTGGTCTAATGGCCAACCCGGCTGGACGAATCATCGAACTTCCGATCAAATCAAGCTTCCGTGAAGGCTTGACGGTACTTGAATACTTTATTTCTACTCACGGTGCCCGTAAAGGTCTTGCCGATACGGCCCTTAAGACAGCCGACTCAGGTTACTTGACGCGTCGTCTAGTTGACGTTGCTCAAGACGTTATCGTACGTGAAGACGATTGTGGTACAGACCGTGGATTGACTGTACAATCTCTTACAGAAGGTACAGAGGTCATCGAACCATTAATTGATCGTTTAATCGGACGTACAGCTTTCCAAACGATCAAGCATCCTGAAACAGGTGATGTCCTTGCCACTCGTAATGAAGTAATTTTCGAAGATGCAGCTAAACAAATCGTTGATGCGGGCATCGAGAAAGTTGTAATCCGTTCAGCATTCACATGTAACACGAAACACGGTGTATGTAAGAAGTGTTACGGACGCAACCTTGCTACAGGTGATGAGGTTGAAGTCGGAGAAGCAGTCGGAATTATCGCCGCTCAGTCCATCGGTGAGCCAGGTACACAGCTTACAATGCGTACCTTCCACACAGGTGGGGTAGCCGGAGATGACATCACGCAGGGTCTTCCGCGTATCCAGGAGATTGTGGAAGCTCGAAACCCTAAAGGACAAGCCGTTATCACTGAGATCGACGGCACGGTCGAAGAGGTCAACGAAGTGAAAGAGAAACAGGAGATTGTTGTCCAAGGATCTGTTGAAACACGTTCCTACACAGCACCATACGGCGCACGCCTTAAAGTTTCTGTCGGTGATGAAGTGAAAGCTGGAGAGCCACTTACTGAAGGTTCCATCGATCCGAAAGAACTACTGACTGTTCAAGGTCTGGATGGCGTGCAAGAGTACCTTCTGAAAGAAGTTCAGAAAGTTTACCGTATGCAAGGTGTTGAAATCTCCGACAAACACGTAGAAGTTATGGTTCGCCAGATGCTTCGCAAAATCCGTGTTCTTGACTCTGGAGACACAGATGTGTTGCCAGGATCACTTCTTGAGATTCACCAGTTCAAAGAAGCTAACCAAAAAGCGCTTATGGAAGGTGGACAGCCAGCAGTTGGACGTCCAGTTATCCTTGGTATTACCAAAGCATCGCTTGAAACGGACAGCTTCTTGTCAGCCGCATCCTTCCAGGAGACAACTCGTGTCTTGACGGATGCAGCTATTAAAGGTAAGCGTGATGAACTGCTTGGCCTGAAAGAAAATGTCATTATCGGTAAGCTTGTTCCTGCGGGTACAGGTATGACTCGATATCGTAAGATTCAAGCTCAATCCGAGGCATCTCAAGAAACAGTAGAGCAGCCTGAAGAAGTCACACAATCCTAAAATAAAATAGATAGAGGTTAACAAAGGGTAAAAAAATAGGAAGCACCCAAAAAACTACCTAAAATGCAGTTGACATGCATTTTAGGTAGTGATAATATAATCAAGGTGCTTCCATTTATCCTTGTTACTTTGGAGGATATGAACATGTCTTATGAAAAAGTAGCACGGGCTAAAGCAGATATAGTAATTGGGACCAAACAAACACTTAAAGCCATGAAAAGTGGTGAAGTGAGTGAAGTCATAACGGCTGATGATGCTGATCAGTCGATGACCACAAAAGTAGTGAAGTTAGCCAGGCAAATGAACATTCCGCATACCAATGTCCCATCTATGAAAGAGTTGGGAAATGCATGCGGCATCGATGTTGGCGCAGCTACTGTGGCGATAAAGCAATAAAGTTTTGGCGGTGATTCGCGAAAGCTTTGTTTTTTGCCTTTTAATGAACCACCTGGATGTGTGGTATTAAAAATAAGTGAAGAAGGGAGGATATCAAACATGCCTACTATTAATCAATTAGTACGTAAAGGACGTGTGAGCAAGACTAAACAATCTAACGCTCCAGCTTTGAACAAAGGTTACAACAGCTACAAAAAGCGTATGACTGACCTGTCTGCTCCTCAAAAACGTGGAGTTTGCACACGTGTTGGTACAATGACACCTAAGAAACCGAACTCTGCACTTCGTAAATATGCACGTGTTCGTTTGACTAACCAGCTTGAGGTTAACGCTTATATCCCTGGTATTGGCCACAACCTTCAAGAGCACAGTGTTGTTCTGATCCGTGGCGGTAAGGTTAAAGACTTGCCAGGTGTACGTTACCACATCGTTCGTGGTGCTCTTGACACTGCAAGCGTTGAAGGTCGTATGCAAGGCCGTTCTAAATACGGTACGAAAAAACCTAAAGCTAAAAAATAATCGATATGCTAATATCGCTTAAATAAAAAGTATTCAAAGAAGGGAGGGGAACATATGCCACGTAAAGGTCCAGTAGCTAAACGTGATGTGTTACCAGATCCGATGTACAGTTCTAAGCTTGTTACTCGCCTGATCAACCAAATCATGGTTGACGGTCAGCGCGGAAAAGCTCAGAAAATCCTTTATAAATCTTTCGAGCTAGTTCAAGAGCGTAGCGGCAATGACGCTATGGAAACTTTTGATCAAGCAATGAAAAACGTAATGCCTGTATTGGAAGTCCGCGCTCGTCGTGTGGGTGGTTCCAACTATCAGGTACCAGTAGAGGTTCGTCCTGAGCGTCGTCAAGCTTTAGGCTTGCGTTTCATCGTTAACTATGCGCGTCTTCGCGGTGAGAAAACGATGGAAGAACGCTTGGCTAACGAAATTCTAGATGCAGCAAACAACACCGGTGCAGCTGTTAAGCGCCGTGAAGAAATGCACAAAATGGCTGAAGCGAACAAAGCATTCGCTCACTATCGTTGGTAAGTTTCCACAAAATAATTTTTCATTCAGGAAGGAGAAAGATTCATGCCTAGAGAGTTCTCCTTGGAAAAGACTCGTAATATCGGGATTATGGCTCACATCGATGCTGGTAAAACAACAGCAACTGAGCGTATTCTTTTCTACACAGGACGTATCCACAAAATTGGTGAAACTCACGAAGGAGCTTCCCAAATGGACTGGATGGAGCAGGAACAAGAGCGCGGAATTACAATCACTTCCGCTGCGACAACTGCTCAATGGAAAGGTCACCGTATCAACATCATTGATACACCTGGACACGTAGACTTCACTGTTGAAGTTGAACGTTCCTTGCGTGTACTAGATGGTTCAGTAGCTGTCCTTGATGCGCAGTCTGGTGTTGAACCACAAACAGAAACTGTTTGGCGCCAAGCGACAACATACGGTGTTCCACGTATTGTTTTCGTTAACAAAATGGACAAAATTGGTGCAGACTTCGTTTACTCCTTGGGTACGTTGAAAGACCGCCTAGGAGCAAATGCTGCAGCCGTACAACTTCCAATCGGTGCAGAAGATGAATTCGAAGGAATCATTGACCTTGTAACGATGGAAGCATACTACTACTTGGATGACTTGGGTACACGTGCAGAATCACGCCCAATTCCTGATGAGTATAAAGATCAAGCTGAAGAGTTCCGCGCTAAGCTTGTTGAAGCTGTAGCTGAACTTGATGAAGACTTGATGATGCAGTACCTTGAGGGAGAAGAAATCACAAATGATCAGCTGAAAGCGGCGATCCGTACAGCGACTCTAAGTGTAGACTTCTATCCTGTATTCTGTGGTTCTGCGTTTAAGAACAAAGGTGTTCAACTTCTAATTGATGGAGTTATCGACTATCTTCCATCTCCATTGGATGTACCTCCAATTGAAGGTCACGTACCTCAAACGGATGAGCCTGTTGTTCGTAAAGCAGACGATAAAGAGCCATTCTCTGCATTGGCCTTTAAAGTTGCCACAGACCCTTATGTTGGTAAACTTACATTCTTCCGTGTTTACTCTGGTGTACTATCATCTGGTTCATACGTGAAGAACTCAACGAAAGATAAGCGTGAGCGTGTAGGACGTATCCTGCAAATGCACGCAAACTCTCGTGAAGAGATTTCTGAAGTGTATTGCGGTGATATCGCTGGTGCGGTAGGCCTTAAAGACACTGGTACAGGTGACACACTATGTGATGAGAAGAGTCTTGTTATTCTTGAGTCTATGGAATTCCCTGAGCCTGTTATCTCTGTAGCCATTGAGCCAAAGTCTAAAGCAGACCAAGACAAAATGTCTGTAGCACTTGGTAAACTTGCAGAAGAGGATCCAACATTCCAAACTGAAACGAACGTGGAAACTGGGCAAACAATCATCGCTGGTATGGGTGAACTTCACCTTGATATCATCGTTGACCGCCTGAAGCGTGAGTTCAAAGTTGAAGCGAACATTGGTGCTCCGCAAGTGGCATACCGCGAAACATTCCGCGGAAGTGCACAAGTTGAAGGTAAATTCGTACGTCAGTCTGGTGGTCGTGGACAGTTCGGACACGTATGGGTTGAATTCGAGCCTAACGAAGAGGGTGCTGGCTTCGAATTCGTTAACAAGATCGTTGGTGGTGTAGTACCACGTGAATACATTCCATCCGTAGAACAAGGAATCAAAGAATCTATGGAAAATGGTGTACTTGCAGGTTACCCAATGGTAGACATCAAAGCCACTCTTTATGATGGTTCTTACCACGATGTCGACTCCAACGAAATGGCCTTTAAAGTTGCCGCTTCCATGGCACTTAAAGAGGCTAAAAACAAGTGTAAACCAGTTCTTCTTGAACCAATGATGAAAGTTGAAGTTGTTATTCCAGAAGAATACATGGGAGATATCATGGGTGACGTAACTTCACGTCGTGGACGTGTAGAAGGTATGGAAACTCGTGGTACAGCACAAGTTGTTAAAGCATTCGTTCCACTTTCCGAAATGTTCGGTTACGCAACAGCGTTGCGTTCCAACACTCAAGGACGCGGAACGTATACAATGCACTTTGACCACTACGAAGAAGTTCCGAAGAGCATCTCTGAGGAAATCATCAAGAAAAATGCTGGTCAGTAATTGATTTTTTCTACGAGTTAAAGTATAACTTGTATTGTAAGCTTAGGAGTAATATACTTACTCCTGAGCTTCACATAAACTTTTAAACACTTAAAAAATGTTACTTATTTAAAGGAGGAAATATACAATGGGTAAAGAAAAATTCGACCGGTCCAAGTCCCACGTTAACATTGGTACAATTGGACACGTTGACCATGGTAAAACAACTCTAACTGCAGCGATCACTACAGTACTTCACAAGCGTTCTGGTTCTGGTTCTGCAATGGCTTACGATATGATCGATGGTGCTCCAGAAGAGCGCGAACGTGGAATCACAATCTCAACTGCACACGTTGAGTACGAAACAGAAACTCGTCACTATGCACACGTTGACTGCCCAGGTCACGCGGACTACGTTAAGAACATGATCACTGGTGCGGCACAAATGGACGGAGCGATCCTAGTTGTTTCTGCAGCTGACGGTCCAATGCCACAAACTCGTGAGCACATCCTACTTTCTAAAAACGTAGGTGTACCAGCTATCGTTGTATTCTTGAACAAAGTTGACATGGTAGACGACGAAGAGCTACTTGAACTAGTTGAAATGGAAGTTCGTGACCTTCTTTCTGAGTATGACTTCGATGGTGACGATGTACCAGTAATCAGCGGTTCTGCTCTTAAAGCTCTAGAAGGCGAAGAGCAGTACGAGCAAGCAATCTTCGATCTTATGGATGCAGTTGACGAGCATATCCCAACTCCAGACCGTGACACTGATAAACCATTCATGATGCCAGTTGAGGATGTATTCTCTATCACTGGTCGTGGTACAGTTGCAACTGGTCGTGTTGAGCGTGGACAAGTTAAAGTCGGTGATGAAGTTGAAATCATCGGTATGGCTGAAGAAGCTCGTAAGACTACAGTAACTGGTGTTGAAATGTTCCGTAAGCTTCTTGATTACGCTGAAGCTGGCGATAACATTGGTGCACTTCTTCGTGGTGTTAACCGTGAAGACATCAACCGTGGTCAAGTACTAGCTAAGCCTGGTTCTATCACTCCACACACAAACTTCAAAGCTGAAGTTTATGTACTAGCAAAAGACGAAGGTGGACGTCACACTCCATTCTTCTCTAACTACCGTCCACAGTTCTACTTCCGTACTACGGACGTAACTGGTGTAATTCAACTTCCAGAAGGCGTAGAAATGGTTATGCCTGGCGATAACGTTGAAATGACAGTAGAACTTATCTCTCCAATCGCGATCGAGGACGGAACTCGTTTCTCCATCCGTGAAGGTGGACGTACAGTAGGTTCTGGTGTTGTAACTGAAATCACTAAATAATTTCAGTTTCCACTATATAAAAGGCAGCAGGTTTTCACCTGCTGCCTTTTTTGTTTTTTCATTGTTCATACATTCTATTTGATTACGTAAGAAGAAACTTTGTCCTAATAAGGTTCTTTATTTTGAAAACTCTCGAGATTGTTGTGTGAAAATGGTGGATGGGAAAACGGCTCGCTTTCCGTGGGCATGTGCTGAGCCTCCTCAGACTTCGTCTTCCGGGGTCTCATCTAGCATGTTCATCCCACAGGAGTCTCGCCGTTTTCCCATCCACCATACGTTAGGAACAGAATCTTGAAAAGTTTTCTTAAAGTGGAAGTATATACGATTGCTGATGTTGATCCTTCCGAACTACAGATATGTCTTCTTCGATCAATGGGCAAATTGAACAAACAAGATTATTAGAACCTCATATGGCTAACTTATATATGTAAAGATATGAAAATAAAATTTAACCCATTAACTGTTGAAGAAGAGTCGTTGATTTGTTTTAATGGATAATGGATTAAATGAGTCGTAGGTAATTAGTGGAGTCGGCCTGGGGTGCTGGCTTTTTTAATACGTGAAATTCAATAATCCGTGTCGATTATCCTTGAAAATGTGCTGAAAGGTTAGTATAATGTTTTGAGGTGTTCGTAACAAAAAAATTATGGATTTATCCTTGCAATGACCGCATTTCTTCTATATAATGAATAATGTTGGTCATAAAAGGCGATGAAGCGAAAGGTTGTTGACACACCCGGCCCCTTTGCCATGGCTAGTGAGTCAAGTTTTTTCGCGGAGAATGTCTATTTTAAAAATGGGCGAAGAAGGAGGGAAAATAATGGCAAAAGAAAAAATTCGTATTCGTTTAAAAGCGTATGATCACAGAGTACTTGATCAGTCCGCTGAGAAAATCGTAGACACAGCGAAGCGCTCCGGAGCTAACGTATCTGGTCCGATCCCGCTTCCAACTGAACGTTCTGTTTACACAGTACTTCGTGCGACTCATAAGTATAAAGATGCTCGTGAGCAGTTCGAAATGCGTACGCACAAACGTCTAATCGACATTGTCAATCCAACGCCACAAACGGTTGATTCTCTAATGCGTTTGGATCTACCATCTGGTGTGGATATCGAAATCAAACTATAAATTTAATTTTTATATTAATAGGAGGTGTAACGGATGACGAAAGGAATCTTAGGACGCAAAGTCGGCATGACTCAAATCTTCTCTGAAGACGGAGAATTGATCCCTGTAACGGTTGTACAAGCTGAGCCAAACGTAGTTCTTCAGAAGAAGACTGCAGAAAACGATGGTTATGAAGCTATTCAACTAGGTTTTGCTGATGAAAAGTCTAATCGTTTGAAAAAAGCTGCTAAAGGCCATGCTGAAAAAGCAAACACAACACCTAAGCGCTACGTTCGTGAATTCCGTACTACAAACCTTGATGACTACGAACTAGGTCAAGAGGTTAAAGTTGATATTTTTGAAGCAGGAGAAGCAATTGATGTAACAGGAACTTCTAAAGGTAAAGGTTTCCAGGGTGCAATCAAGCGCCACAACCAATCTACTGGACCTAAAACTCACGGTTCCCGTTTCCACCGTCGCTCCGGATCCATGGGACAAGGTGCTGACCCATCCAAAGTATTCAAAGGTAAAGGTCTTGCAGGTCAAATGGGTGGAGAAACAGTAACGCTTCAAAACCTTGAGGTAGTTAAAGTAGACGCCGAGCGTAACTTGCTACTAGTCAAAGGTAACGTACCTGGTGCGAAAAAATCGTACGTTAAGATTTCAAGTGCAGCTAAGGCTAGCAAATAAATAACGGAAGGGAGGATATGTCATGCCTAAAGTAGCACTATTAAACCAAGGCGGCTCTAACGTTGGAGAAATCGAACTAAATGACGCTGTTTTTGGTATTGAACCTAATACTCACGTATTACACGAAACTGTGTTGATGCAACGCGCGAATCTTCGCCAAGGCACACACAAAGTAAAAGGACGCTCTGAAGTTAGTGGCGGAGGCCGCAAACCATGGCGCCAAAAAGGGACTGGACGTGCGCGTCAAGGGTCCATCCGTGCACCACAATGGGTAGGCGGTGGAACTGTATTTGGTCCTACACCACGTAGCTACAGCTACACAATGCCTAAGAAAGTACGTCGTTTAGCTCTTCAGTCTGCTTATTCTTCAAAAGTTAAGGAAGACAACATCATCGTTCTTGAAAGTCTATCTCTAGACGCTCCAAAAACGAAAGAAGTTGTAAGCATTCTAAATGCGCTAGATGTCAACGAAAAAGCATTGATTGTAACTGCAGAGAAAGACGAAAATGTCGTTCTTTCTTCTAACAACATCCCTACAGTTAAAACTCTATCTGTAGAAGAAGTAAGTGTGTTGGATCTTCTAACGCATGACAAGCTGATCCTTACTAAGGAAGCAGCTGAAAAAGCAGGGGAGGTGCTCTCATAATGAAAGAACCACGCGATATCATTAAGCGCCCCGTCATTACTGAACATTCTGCTGATCTTATGGGAGAAAAGAAATATACGTTTGAAGTTAGCCCGAAAGCTAACAAAACTGAAATTAAAAAAGCAGTTGAAGAAATCTTTGGTGTAAGTGTTGAATCTGTTAACACTATGAACCTAAAAGGTAAATTCAAGCGTATGGGCCGTTACGGCGGTTATCGTTCTGATCGTAAGAAAGCAGTTGTCAAGTTGACTCAAGACAGTGAAGAACTAGAATTCTTTGAAGTATAAACTATAAATCTTATTCGAGAAGGAGGGAAAAAAGATGGCGATTAAAAAGTTCCGACCAATTACTAACGGTCGCAGACACATGACAGTATCTGATTTCGCTGAAATCACTACTGACAAACCTGAACGCTCCCTTGTCACACCACTTCATAAAAAAGGTGGACGTAACAACCAAGGTAAGCTGACAGTTCGTCATCAAGGCGGAGGTCACAAGCGTCAATACCGTATCATCGACTTTAAGCGTGATAAAGATGGAATACCAGGACGCGTTGCTACGATCGAATACGATCCGAACCGTTCCGCTAACATCGCACTTATCAACTATGTTGATGGTGAAAAACGTTACATCCTAGCTCCAAAAGGAGTTAAGGTTGGTACAGAAATCATTTCTGGTGAAGGTGCAGATATCAAACCAGGTAATGCTCTTCAATTGAAAGACATTCCTGTTGGTACAATCATTCACAACGTAGAACTTAAACCAGGACGTGGTGGACAGCTTGTACGCTCTGCTGGTGCATCTGCACAAATTCTTGGACGTGAGGAAAAGTACACACTAGTACGTCTTACATCCGGAGAAGTACGTCTGGTACTAAGCACTTGCCGTGCGACAATCGGTCAAGTCGGTAACCTAGAGCACGAATTGATCAGCGTTGGTAAAGCTGGACGTTCTCGTTGGAAAGGTAAACGCCCTACAGTACGTGGTTCTGTAATGAACCCTAGTGATCACCCACACGGTGGTGGTGAAGGACGTGCACCAATCGGTATGCCTTCTCCAGTAACTCCATGGGGTAAACCAACTCTTGGTTACAAGACAAGAAAACGCAACAAGCCGTCTGATAAATATATCGTACGTCGACGTGGTAAAAAATAACGGGGTTGTTGGACGGGAGATAACACCCGTCTTGCAATCACGAAGGGAGGTTTATTCATGGGCCGCAGCCTGAAAAAGGGACCTTTTGTAGATGATCATTTAATGAAAAAAGTTGAGAAGTTGAACGAAGACAATAAACACCAAGTGGTGAAGACATGGTCTCGTCGTTCTACTATCTTCCCAAACTTTGTCGGACACACACTTGCCGTTTATGACGGTCGTAAACACGTACCAGTTTATGTAACAGAAGACATGGTAGGTCATAAACTAGGTGAATTCGCGCCAACCCGTACGTTCAAGGGACACTCTGGCGACGATAAGAAAACAAAACGCTAAATAGAGAGGAGGCACTCTAATGCAAGCTAAAGCAGTTGCTAAAACCGTTCGTATCGCTCCTCGTAAAGCTCGTCTAGTTATTGATTTGATTCGAGGAAAAGATGTAGGTGAAGCGCTAGCGACATTACGTCTGAAACAACGCGGTGCATCACCAGTAATTGAAAAAGTTCTTAACTCTGCGATCGCTAACGCAGAACACAACTATGAATTGGACCCGGAAAACCTATACGTTTCCGAAGCGTTTGTAAACGAAGGGGTAACTCTTAAACGTTTCCGCCCTCGTGCTATGGGCCGCGCAAGCCAAATCAACAAACGCACAAGCCACATCACAGTGGTCGTATCAGAAAAAAAGGAGGGATAATCAGTGGGTCAAAAAATTAATCCGGTAGGTCTTCGTATCGGCGTTATCCGTGACTGGGAGTCTAAATGGTACGCTGGTAAAGACTACGCTGACTTGTTGCATGAAGACATTAAGATTCGTGAATTTGTTGAAAATCGTCTGAAAGATGCTGCTCTATCTACTGTTGAGATCGAACGTGCAGCTAACCGTGTAAACATCACTGTCCACACGGCTAAACCAGGAATGGTTATCGGTAAAGGCGGTTCTGAAGTTGAAGCACTTCGTAAAGCTCTTAACCAACTAACTGGCAAACGTGTACACATCAACATCGTTGAAGTGAAGAAGCCAGATCTTGACGCTACTCTTGTAGCTGACAATATTGCACGTCAATTGGAAAACCGTGTATCTTTCCGTCGTGCTCAGAAACAAACAATCCAACGCGCTATGCGTGCAGGAGCTAAAGGTATTCGTACCCAAGTATCTGGTCGTCTAGGTGGCGCGGATATCGCTCGTGCTGAATATTACAGTGAAGGAACAGTACCACTACACACACTTCGTGCAGACATCGATTACGGAACTGCAGAAGCTGACACCACATACGGTAAACTTGGTGTTAAAGTGTGGATCTATCGTGGCGAAGTCCTTCCAACGAAAACAGACAAATAAGGAAGGGGGAAAAGCATTATGTTAATGCCAAAACGTGTTAAGTATCGTCGTCAACACCGCACTAGCCTTAAAGGCCGCGCTAAAGGTGGCACTGAGGTATCGTTCGGTGAGTATGGTTTACAAGCAATTGATCCAGCGTGGATCACAGCCCGTCAAATCGAGGCAGCGCGTATTGCGATGACTCGTTATATGAAACGTGGCGGTAAAGTATGGATTAAAATCTTCCCTGACAAACCTTATACTGCTAAACCCCTAGAAGTTCGAATGGGTTCCGGTAAAGGTGCTCCAGAAGGTTTCGTAGCTGTTGTGAAACCAGGGAAAATTATGTTCGAGATCGCAGGAGTTTCTGAAGAGGTGGCTCGCGAAGCACTTCGTCTTGCTTCCCACAAACTTCCGATCCGTACGAAATTCGTAAAACGTGAAGAAATTGGTGGTGAAATCAATGAAGGCTAATGAGATCCGTGAATTAACCACTGCCGAAATTGAACAAAAAGTTAAGTCTCTTAAAGAAGAACTTTTCAACCTACGTTTCCAACTGGCAACAGGTCAACTTGAGAACACTGCACGTATTCGTGAAGTTCGCAAGTCTATCGCACGCATGAAAACTGTTGCTCGTGAACGTGAGCTAGGTGTAAATAACTAATAGATGAGAGGAGGTCACCCTCACATGACTGAACGTAACAATCGTAAAGTTTATACTGGTCGTGTCGTATCTGACAAAATGGATAAAACAATCACGGTTTTAGTAGAAACTTATAAGTTCCACAAGCTTTACGGCAAACGCGTAAAGTATTCCAAGAAATTCAAAGCTCATGACGAAAACAACCAGGCGAAAAATGGAGACATCGTTCGCATTATGGAAACTCGTCCACTATCAGCATCCAAGCGTTTCCGTCTGCTAGATGTTGTTGAAGAGTCTGTTATTATCTAATTTAGATCGCTCGGATTTATTCCGAAGGGAGGTTACATGGTATGATTCAACAAGAATCTCGTCTGAAAGTTGCAGATAACTCAGGTGCGCGTGAAATCCAAACAATCAAAGTTTTGGGTGGATCTGGCCGTAAGACCGCAAACATTGGTGACATCATCACCGCAACGGTGAAACAAGCAACACCAGGAGGCGTTGTTAAAAAAGGTGATGTCGTTCAAGCGGTTATCGTACGTTCTAAGAGCGGAGTTCGCCGTAAAGATGGTTCCTACATTCGTTTTGATGAAAACGCAGCAGTAATTGTACGTGATGACAAAGGACCACGCGGTACTCGTATCTTTGGACCGGTAGCTCGTGAACTTCGTGATGCTAAGTTCATGAAGATCGTATCTCTTGCTCCAGAAGTACTATAAAGACTGAATGAAATGCCTTGTTAAGGAGGTGCGCGAAGCATGCACGTGAAAAAAGGTGACAAAGTAATGGTTATTACTGGTAAGGATAAAGGCAAACAAGGAACTGTCCTTGAAGCTTATCCAAAGAAAGATCGTGTTCTTGTTGAAGGTGTGAACGAAGTGAAGAAACACGCTAAACCTTCTCAAGAGAACCCACAAGGTGGAATCTTGACACAAGAAGCAGCGATCCACGTATCCAACGTATTACCAATTGACCCGAAAACTGGTGAACCAACACGCGTTGGTTATAAAGTTGATAACGGAAAGAAAGTTCGTATCGCGAAAAAATCTGGTGAAGCGCTAGATAAATAACCCGTAGATGAAAGGAGGGCCACACGATGAACGAACTAAAGAAAAAATACACTGATGAAATTGTTCCATCTCTGATGAACAAATTTGAATATGATTCTGTAATGCAAACACCTAAGATCGAAAAGATCGTCATTAACATGGGTGTTGGTGATGCTGTTCAAAATGCGAAAGCACTTGACACTGCAGTAGAGGAACTGACTCTAATCACAGGTCAAAAACCAATGATCACTAAAGCGAAGAAATCAATTGCAGGTTTCCGTCTGCGTGAAGGCATGCCAATCGGTGCGAAGGTAACTCTTCGTGGCGAGCGCATGTACGAATTCTTCCAAAAGCTTATCTCAGTATCTCTTCCACGTGTGCGTGACTTCCGTGGAATTTCTAAGAAAGCTTTTGACGGCCGTGGAAACTACACTCTAGGTGTTAAAGAACAATTGATTTTCCCAGAAATTGATTACGATAAAGTTAACAAAGTTCGTGGTATGGACATCGTAATTGTCACTACTGCTGACTCTGATGAAGAAGCCCGTGAACTATTAGCTCAATTCGGTATGCCGTTCCAAAAATAACGAGCTAACCATAAGGAGGGAAAATTGTGGCTAAAAAATCAATGGTAGCGAAGCAAAAGCGCAAGCAGAAGTACCAAGTACGTGAATACACGCGCTGCGAACGCTGCGGACGTCCACACTCCGTACTTCGTAAATTCAAACTGTGCCGTATTTGTTTCCGTGAACTTGCATATAAAGGACAAATCCCTGGTGTCAAAAAAGCCAGCTGGTAAACCCGAAACAGGGAAGGAGGTAAATGAGTTATGACAATGACAGATCCAATTGCAGATATGCTGACGCGTATTCGTAACGCTAACATGGTGCGTCACGAGAAGCTTGAGCTTCCAGCTTCCAACGTTAAAAAAGAAATCGCTGATATCCTTAAACGTGAAGGTTTTGTACGTGATTATGAATTTGTTGAAGACAACAAACAAGGTGTTCTTCGCATCTTCCTTAAATACGGTCAAAACAATGAGCGCGTAATTACTGGTGTTAAACGTATCAGTAAGCCAGGTCTACGTGTTTACGCTAAAGCCGAAGAGCTTCCGAAAGTTCTTAACGGTCTAGGTGTAGCCGTTGTATCTACTTCAAAAGGTGTACTAACAGATAAAGAAGCTCGCGAACAAGCCATCGGCGGCGAAGTTCTAGCTTACATCTGGTAAAAATTCTGAACAGACAGGAGGTGCAAAAACTATGTCTCGCGTAGGTTTAAAATCACTTGAAATCCCTGAGGGTGTAGAAATCAAACAAGATAACAATACAATCACGGTCAAAGGTCCAAAAGGTGAACTTACTCGTACGTTCCACCAGGACATTACAGTAAAAATTGAAGACAACGTTCTTACTGTTGAACGTCCTAGCGATCACAAAGAACACCGTGCTCTTCACGGAACTACACGCAGCCTGATCGGTAACATGGTTGAAGGTGTATCTAAAGGTTATGAAAAGAACCTTGAAATCATCGGTGTAGGTTACCGTGCGCAGAAACAAGGTCAAACGGTTGTCATTAACGCTGGATACTCTCACCCAGTAGAAGTTGAAAACCGTGAAGGAATCGAAATCGAAGTTCCATCTAACACAAAAGTTACTGTTAAAGGTATCGATAAAGAACTAGTCGGAGCTGTTGCAGCGAAGATTCGTGCAATCCGTCCTCCAGAGCCTTATAAAGGTAAAGGAATTCGTTACGAAGGCGAATATGTACGCAGAAAAGAAGGTAAGACAGCTAAATAAGGTTCTTAGGTAATGTATAGAAAGGAGTGACCCAGATGATCACGAAGGCAGACAAAAATGTCGTGCGTAAAAAACGTCATGCCCGCGTTCGTAAAAATGTTTTCGGAACAGCTGAACGCCCGCGTTTGAACGTATATCGCTCTAACAAACACATCTATGCTCAACTAATCAACGATGAAAGCCAAGTCACTGTAGCAAGTGCGTCTACTATGGACAATGGTTTCGATCTAGATGTTACTGGTAACGTAGAAGCTGCACAAAAAGTCGGTGAAATGGTTGCTAAACGTGCCATTGACAACGGAATTAAAAGCGTTGTTTTTGACCGCGGAGGTTACTTGTACCATGGACGTGTGAAAGCACTAGCAGAAGCCGCTCGCGAAGCCGGCCTAGAATTTTAATAGTTAAAGGAGGGACATATATGGTTACAAACATCGACCCTAATAAACTGGATCTTGAAGAACGCGTAGTAACGATTAATCGTGTAGCAAAAGTTGTTAAAGGTGGTCGCCGCTTCCGTTTTGCTGCATTGGTTGTTGTAGGAGATAAAAATGGTCATGTCGGTTTCGGTACTGGTAAAGCTCAAGAGGTACCTGAAGCGATCAAAAAGGCTATTGATGATGCGAAGAAAAATCTAATTACAGTACCAATTAAAGATACGACGATTCCACACGAAATCACAGGACGTTTTGGTGCAGGCAGCATTCTTATGAAGCCAGCTTCAGAAGGTACTGGAGTTATCGCTGGTGGTCCTGTACGTGCTGTCCTTGAGCTTGCGGGTGTTCATGACATCCTATCTAAGTCTCTTGGTTCTAACACACCTATTAACATGGTGCGTGCTACAATCACTGGACTTAGCGAGCTTAAGCGCGCAGAAGACGTTGCACGACTTCGTGGGAAATCCGTAGAAGAACTGTAGGATAAGGAGGGAAATACAATGGCTAAAAAGTTAGAAATTACCCTCACGCGCAGTGTTATTGGTAGACCGCAAGATCAACGCTCTACTGTCAAGGCGCTAGGTCTTAATAAGATCCGTCAAACTGTCGTTCTTGAAGATAACCCAGCGATCCGAGGTATGGCTAATAAGGTGTCTCACCTTGTATCGATCAAAGAAGTATAATCATAGATAAGAATTAAGGAGGTGCTCGTATGAAACTGCATGAACTAAAAGCAGCTAAAGGCTCTCGTAAAGAACGTAACCGCGTTGGTCGTGGAATGGCTTCTGGTAATGGTAAAACATCCGGCCGTGGTCATAAAGGTCAAGGTCAGCGTTCTGGTAGTAAAACTCGCCCAGGTTTTGAAGGTGGTCAAATGCCACTATTCCAACGCCTGCCTAAGCGTGGTTTCACCAACGTTCACCGTAAGGAATTCGCGATTATCAACCTAGAAGCCCTAAACCGCTTTGAAGAAGGTACTGAGGTTACACCTGAACTATTGCTAGAGTCTGGTGTAGTAAGCAATCAGAAATCTGGAATCAAAGTTCTAGGTAAAGGTTCAATCGAGAAAAAACTTACAGTGAAAGCTCATAAGTTCTCTGCTTCCGCAAAAGAAGCGATTGAAGCAGCGGGCGGTCAAACTGAGGTGATTTAATGTTCCGGACAATCTCCAATTTTATGCGCGTGAGTGATATTCGACGGAAAATTATCTTCACTTTATTGATGCTCGTTGTTTTTCGCTTGGGAACATTTATCCCTGTTCCTTTCACGAACAGAGATGCTATTAATTTTATGGATGAACAGAATGCGTTCGGATTTCTGAACACATTCGGAGGCGGGGCATTGCAAAACTTCTCCATCTTCGCGATGGGAATCATGCCCTACATTACAGCCTCCATTATCATGCAGTTATTGCAAATGGATGTTGTGCCCAAGTTTGCAGAATGGAAAAAGCAGGGTGAAGTTGGTCGTCGAAAATTAGCTCAGTTTACCCGCTATGGAACGATTGTTCTTGCTTTCATCCAGGCAATTGGGATGTCCATTGGTTTTAACGCTCTGGCAGGAGGTCAGTTGATCGTAAATCCAGGCGTAACCAAATTCCTAGTCATTGCTCTTGTGCTGACAGGCGGGACAGCTTTCCTCATGTGGCTTGGTGAGCAAATCACTGCACATGGAGTTGGAAATGGTATTTCCATTTTAATTTTCGCAGGAATCGTTGCTGCGATCCCAACAGGTGTTAATCAGTTGTATGACCAGTATATTTCCGGTGCAGGAGAGGAACTGTTCATCAATCTCGTTATCATCGCGTTGATCGCTTTAGTCATCGTTGCGGTTGTGGTGGGTGTTATTTTCATCCAGCAAGCCCTTCGTAAGATTCCAATTCAGTATGCGAAGCGCTTAGTAAACCGTTCTCCAGTAGGTGGACATTCAACTCACCTACCATTGAAAGTCAATGCCGCAGGGGTAATCCCAGTCATCTTTGCGATTTCCTTTATTATCGCACCAAGAACGATTGCTGGATTCTTTGAAAATAGCGAAGTAGCCTCTGTGATTCAATATATTTTTGATTATCAGAACTGGCCTGGAATGATTATCTATGTAGCGTTAATCATTGCCTTCACATATTTCTATACATTTGTTCAGGTAAACCCGGAACAAATGGCAGAAAACTTGAAGAAGCAAGGCGGTTATATTCCGGGAATTCGTCCTGGTGCAAATACTGAAACGTATTTGACTCGTGTTATGTACCGTTTAACGTTCGTAGGTTCCATCTTCCTAGCAGCTGTATCTATTCTTCCGATTATTCTAGGTTCAGTGGCACAACTGCCACCGACTGTTCAAATCGGCGGAACAAGCTTACTCATCGTTGTCGGTGTTGCACTTGAGATGATGAAGCAGCTTGAGAGTCAGCTAGTGAAACGCCACTATGAAGGTTTTATTAAATAATTAGTGAGTAACTAATGAATAATGAGAGCGAGGGGAACACGTTGAATTTAATTCTGATGGGTCTCCCAGGTGCCGGCAAGGGCACTCAGGCGGAGAAGATAGTAGAAAAATATAACATCCCTCATATCTCAACTGGAGATATGTTCCGTTTAGCTATCAAAGAAGGAACAGAACTTGGTAAAGAAGCTAAATCTTACATGGACAAAGGTGAACTGGTTCCAGATGAAGTAACAATCGGAATCGTTCGCGAGCGTCTAAGCAAGCCAGATTGTGAAAAAGGATTTCTGCTTGATGGGTTCCCTAGGACGATCGCTCAGGCGGAAGCTCTTGAGAACCTGTTGAATGATATGGACGAATCATTAGATTATGTTCTTCATATCGACGTTCCACAAGACCAACTCGTCGAGCGTCTGACTGGACGACGCATCTGCCCGACATGCGGTGCCACATATCACGTTGTATTCAATCCTCCGAAAGAGGAAGGCAAATGTGATCATGATGGTTCTGAATTGATTCAAAGGGAAGACGATCAGCCGGAAACCGTTAAAAAGCGTCTTGAGGTGAATGTAGAGCAAACACAGCCATTGCTTCATTTCTACCAGGACAAAGGATATCTAGTATCCTTTGAAGGTGATAAAGATATCAATGAAGTATTCAAGGATATTGACAAAAAGCTTGGAGACCTTAATTCATGATTATTTGTAAGACTCCACGGGAATTAGATATTATGCGGGAAGCCGGAAAAATTGTGGCTTTAACGCACCAAGAGTTGGAACGTAACATCCAACCAGGTATAACTACTGGAGAATTGGATAAGATTGCTGATAGATTCATACGCAGTATGGATGCAATCCCATCTTTTAAAGGTTATAATGGATTCCGTGGTAGTATTTGCACATCGGTTAATGAAGAGCTCGTCCATGGAATCCCGGGAGACCGGGTTTTGAATGACGGAGATATCATCAGCATCGATATCGGTGCCAAATACAAGGGTTATCATGGTGACTCGGCCTGGACGTATCCGGTCGGCACTGTGAATGAGGAAGCCATGGAATTGTTGAGAGTTACGGAAAAGTCGCTTTTCCAAGGACTTGATGAAGCAAAACCAGGTGAACGCCTTTCAAATATATCCCACGCCATTCAAAGCTACGTAGAATCGGAAGGCTTTTCGATTGTGCGTGAGTATGTGGGCCATGGAGTAGGTCAGGAACTGCATGAGGATCCTCAAATTCCTCATTATGGTCCTCCTAACAAAGGTCCGCGTCTGAAGCCTGGGATGGTGTTGGCAGTCGAACCAATGGTTAACGCAGGGTCTCGCTATGTGAAGACACTGGCTGACCGTTGGACGGTAGTTACGAAAGATGGTAAAATGTGTGCGCATTTCGAACACACCGTCGCGATTACGGAAGAGGGTTACGAAATCTTAACTAAATCCTAAATGAAGGTGATCGTTTTTGAACGAATCTGAGTCGAGTCCACGAATAGGTCAAATTGTTCGTATCGTGCAGGGGCGTGAGGCAGGACAGTACGCGGTTGTAATCGATGTGCTGGATGGCCGCTTTGTGCTGCTTGCCGACGGAGAGAAACGTAAGTATGATCGACCAAAGAAAAAGAACTTGCAGCATATTGAGCTTATGGATTTCATCTCTCCGGAAGTCCAGAACAGCCTTCTAGAAACTGGTCGCGTCACAAATGGCAAACTCCGCTTTGCCGTGTCTAAATATGTCAATGAACTAGTGACTGATTTGAAGAAGGGAGATCAACTCGATGGCGAAAGACGATGTTATTGAAGTAGAAGGGACGATCGTTGAAACCTTACCGAACGCACAGTTCAAGGTAGAACTCGAGAACGGTCATACCGTTTTAGCTCATGTTTCTGGTAAAATTCGTATGCACTTCATCCGAATCTTGCCTGGAGACAAAGTAACGGTAGAACTTTCCCCTTATGATTTGACAAAAGGTCGTATAACGTACCGTTACAAATAAAACTCCGATATTAAAGGAGGTATGGACGATGAAGGTAAGACCTTCTGTAAAACCAATTTGCGAAAAATGCAAAGTCATCAAACGTAAAGGTAAAGTCATGGTTATCTGTGAAAACCCTAAGCATAAACAAAAACAAGGTTAATCTGAAGGAGGTGCACGTACCACATGGCACGTATAGCAGGTGTAGATATTCCTCGCGATAAGCGCGTGGCAATTTCACTAACGTATGTATTTGGAATCGGTAAATCCCTAGCTAAAGAAATCCTAGCAGAAGCTGGTGTTTCTGAAGATACTCGCGTTCGTGACCTAACAGAAGACGAATTGACTAAAATCCGTCAAGCTGTAGAAAATCACAACGTTGAAGGTGACCTTCGCCGTGAGAACTCTCTAAACATCAAACGTTTGATTGAGATCGGTTCTTACCGCGGAATCCGCCACCGTCGCGGACTTCCAGCTCGCGGACAGAAAACGAAAAACAATTCTCGTACACGTAAAGGCCCACGTCGTACAGTGGCTAATAAACGTAAATAATAGAAACGTAAAGGAGGTAAGCTAACTATATGGCACGTAAAGGAAACACTCGCAGTCGTAAGCGTCGCGTGAAAAAGAATATAGAGACAGGAATGGCTCACATTCGCTCTACATTCAACAACACCATCGTAACCATTACTGATGTTCAAGGTAACGTAATCAGCTGGAGCAGCGCTGGTGCTTTAGGATTTAAAGGATCCCGTAAATCCACTCCTTTCGCTGCGCAAATGGCTTCTGAAGCTGCAGCAAAAGATGCAATGGATAACGGTATGAAATCACTAGAAGTTACAGTAAAAGGCCCTGGTGCTGGTCGTGAAGCAGCGATCCGTTCACTACAAGCAGCAGGTCTTGAAATCACGGCAATCCGTGACGTAACTCCAGTACCACACAATGGTTGCCGTCCACCAAAACGTCGTCGCGTATAATAGTTCTGAATAGAATTTGTCACCCTGTCTATAATGGGTTATGATAGCTTTTATCACAGCACCGCAGTAGACAGAATCATATGCAGTTGTCTTATTTTGGACTGCCTACCTGAGGAATTTCGGTTAGACCATTGTCTAACCGGGGTTTCGACGTTTTGAAGGAGGGTTTTTTGTAAATGATCGAAATTGAAAAGCCAAAAATTGAGACGGTTGAGATCACCGATGAGTCCACTTTTGGTAAGTTCGTCGTAGAACCGCTTGAACGTGGGTATGGTACAACTCTAGGGAACTCCTTGCGTCGTATCCTATTATCCTCACTTCCTGGCGCTGCTGTAACATCTGTTCAAATCGACGGGGTACTTCACGAATTCTCAACTATTGATGGAGTCGTGGAGGACGTAACCACAGTCATTTTGAACCTAAAGAAACTAGCTTTGAAGATTTATTCTGAAGAAGAGAAGACTTTAGAGATTGATGTACAGGGTGAAGGAAAAGTAACTGCAGCTGACATTACGCACGATAGTGATGTGGAAGTTCTAAATCCAGATCTTCATATCGCTACACTAGACAGCACGGCTAGCCTTCGTATGCGTATTACAGCTGAACGAGGCCGAGGATATCGTCCGGCTGAAGGAAATAACCATGAAGATTTACCAATCGGCGTAATTCCAGTTGACTCTATTTTTACGCCTGTATCCCGTGTGACGTACCAAGTAGAGAATACAAGAATTGGTCAAACATCCAACTTCGATAAACTGACGTTAGACGTTTGGACTGACGGAAGTATTCGTCCGGAAGAGGCGATCTCTCTTGGAGCCAAAATCTATATGGAACACCTCAATATCTTTGTCGGCTTGACTGATGAAGCTCAAAAAGCTGAAATCATGGTTGAGAAAGAAGAGGACCAAAAAGAGAAGGTTCTTGAGATGACGATCGAAGAGCTTGACCTCTCTGTTCGTTCTTACAATTGCTTGAAACGCGCTGGGATTAATACAGTGCAGGAACTTGCGAACAAATCTGAAGAAGATATGATGAAGGTTCGTAACCTTGGTCGCAAGTCACTTGAAGAAGTGAAGCACAAATTGGATGAACTGGGATTAGGTTTACGAAAAGACGATTAATAAATAGATCACATCTAAGAGTTTCTGAAAGGGAGGGATAACGAATGGCTAGAAAACTAGGACGTACTACTGATCAACGCATGGCGCTGCTTCGTAACTTAGCGACAGACTTGATCATCCATGAACGTTTAGAAACAACAGAAGCTAAAGCGAAAGAGCTTCGTTCTGTTGTAGAGAAGATGATTACACTAGGTAAACGCGGCGATTTACATGCCCGTCGTCAAGCTGAGTCATTCCTTTACAACGCTAAAGCTGACGGTGAAGGAGAGCAAACAGCACTTCAAAAGCTATTCTCTGACATCGGCCCACGCTATGAGGACCGTCAAGGTGGATACACTCGCGTGCTTAAGCTAGGCGAACGTCAAGGTGACGGAGCTAAAATGGCGATCATTGAACTAGTTTAATGAATACCATTAGTGTAAAAGGGCAGGACTGATCTCATCGTGAGGTTGAATCCAGCCCTTTTTTTATGGTTTAAAACGTAACTTGTATCGTTTATAGATATGAAAGATGCTCCGTTTAGAAATCTTTAAAGCTATGTAGAATAATGAGAAATGAAGATAGGAAATCTTGTCGTATTTCCTGGGAAATAGTCAGGTGAGCAGAGGGGGAAGGAGAATGGAACAGAGCCAGATCGAGTTTAGAAACGTTTCTTTTCGTTACCAGGAGAATATGCCTTGGGTTTTGAAGAATGTAAGCTTCACAATTGACGCGAATGAGTGGGTAGCCATCATTGGGCATAATGGTTCTGGAAAATCTACTATTGCCAAGCTGATGAACGGTTTGTTGTTTCCGGAAGAAGGGGAAATCCATGTTAATGGCAAAAAGGTAGAACCAGAAACGGTTTGGGATGTTAGAAAACAAGTAGGGATGGTTTTCCAAAACCCTGATAACCAGTTTGTTGGCACAACGGTACGCGATGATGTCGCCTTTGGTATGGAGAATCACGGCATGCCGCGAGAGTTGATGATCGAACGAATTCATCAAAGCTTAGAAGCCGTTAAGATGTCAGAATACCTGCGTCATGAACCCCACCGCTTATCAGGCGGCCAAAAACAGCGAGTGGCTATCGCCAGCGTTCTTGCCGTATCACCGAAATACATTATTTTAGATGAAGCGACAGCCATGCTAGACCCTAAAGGGCGAAAAGAAATTATGAGGACGATCCGGGAAGTACAAGAACAACGGAACCTCTCTTTAATCACAATTACACACGACTTGAAGGAAGTGACCCAGGCAAGCCGGGTACTTGTGATGAACCAGGGAGAGGTCTGGATGGAAGGCACTCCAAGGGATGTATTTTCCAAAAAGGATCAGTTAATCAAAATTGGCTTAGATACTCCTTTCGTTAGCAAACTTGCAGATCAATTACGGACTGCGAGTATGCAGCTTTCACGTGAGCCACTCAATCACCAGGAGTTGTTGGAGGAACTATGGACATTACGTTCGAGAATGTAAGTTATGTGTACCAACCCAATAGTCCGTTTGAGCACCGCGCATTGAATGACCTTTCTTTTTCTATCCAATCGGGGTCATTCGTGGCGATCATCGGCCATACGGGTTCTGGGAAGTCGACGTTGATCCAACATCTCAATGGGCTTTTACAGCCGACAGATGGAAAAGTATCAATCGGTGAGTATCAGATGAAGGCTGGAGAAAAAAATAAAGATTTGAAAAAACTCCGGGAAAAAGTTGGTGTCGTTTTTCAATATCCTGAGCATCAGTTGTTTGAAGAAACAGTTGCCAAAGACATCGCTTTCGGTCCACAAAACTTTGGAGTCGAAGAGGAAGAGATTTCAAGAAGGACCAAAGAAGCGATTCAAGCCACCCATTTGCCGGAAGAACTGCTCGAGCGTTCTCCTTTTGATCTAAGTGGAGGGCAAATGAGAAGGGTCGCTATATCGGGTGTACTGGCAATGAACCCTGAAGTGCTCGTATTGGATGAACCGACAGCTGGGCTTGATCCAAACGGTCAAAGAGAAATCATGGATATGTTCCATCACCTTCATAAAACGAAGCAGCTTACAACGATACTTGTGACGCACAGTATGGAGGATGCTCTCGCCTATGCGGACCACATTATTATTCTTAATCACGGTGAAGTATATCGGGAAGGTACACCGCTTGAGATCTTTAAACAACAAGAAGCGCTTAAAGCTGTTCAGCTTGATGTGCCAGAAGTCATAGAGTTTATATCGAAAGTGAACGAGGAATTTAACACGGCTATAGAATATAAGGGCCAGACGATAGCAGAGTTAGCAAAGGAATTGGCTCAAATGATGGAAGGGGGCCGCGATCATGAGTAGTTCATTGATTATCGGCCAGTTCATCCCTGGCGATTCAGTTGTACACCGCATGGATCCCAGGTCTAAAATCGCCATTATCTTTTTCTTTGTCGTGATCGTATTTTTTGCTAATTCTGTTATGAGCTATGGGCTGCTCGCGTTATTTGCTATCGGCAGTGCCTTGTTATCCAGAATTCCTTTTCCATATATTATGAAAGGATTAAAGCCTGTCTGGTTTTTAATCATTTTTACTTTCATTCTGCATTTGCTCGTCACAAGACAAGGTGATGTAGCGTTCAGTGTGTTTGGGTGGGAAGTCTATGAAGAAGGGCTGATTCAGGGCGCTGCGATATCTCTTCGCTTCTTTTTATTAATACTGGTGACATCAATGCTTACACTGACTACTACACCGATAGAGATTACTGATGCTATTGAAGAACTGTTAGGTCCTTTGAAAAAGGTGCGCTTCCCTGTCCATGAGCTTGCCCTGATGATGTCTATATCCTTGCGTTTTATCCCGACACTTATGCAGGAAACAGAAAAAATCTCTAAGGCTCAGGCTTCTAGAGGTGTAGACTTCCGCACAGGGTCCTTTAAAGACCGTATAAGAGCCGTTATCCCACTCTTGGTCCCTTTGTTCGTCAGCGCCTTTAAACGCGCTGAGGAGCTTGCTATGGCTATGGAGGCACGAGGCTATCAAGGTGGAGAAGGCCGAAGTAAGCTAAGAGAGCTTAGAATAGGTAAATTGGATATTTATCTCTATATCCTCTTTATTCTTTTAGTCATCGGTCTGTTTTTGACTCGAAGCTAACAGGAGGAAAAAACCATGGAACGTTTAAAAGCGATTATCCAGTACGATGGCACCCATTATGCAGGCTATCAAATCCAGCCAAACGGGAATACGGTGCAGGCAGAGATGGAAAAGGCACTCTCCAAAATGCATAAAGGACGAAAAGTTAAAGTAACGGCATCTGGCAGAACCGATTCTGGTGTTCATGCGCTCGGACAAGTAATTCACTTTGATACCGACTTGAATATCCCCGTCGGAAATTGGAAACGGGCCCTTTCTTCAATGCTGCCTCAGGATATTTACGTTTCATCTGTGGAGCAGGTGGGCCGAGATTTTCACGCACGATATGATGCAAAAGGGAAAGAATACCGTTACTTTATTTGGAACGATCAAGAGCCGAATATTTTCAAACGGCACTATCGTTACCATATAAAAGCTGATTTAGATGTAGCGTCAATGCAGCAAGCGTGTAAGTATATTGAGGGAGAGCATGATTTCACCTCCTTCTGTTCACCACGGACCGATATAAAAGGAGACAAAATCCGTCTAATCCATGAAGCTTCTGTGCATAAAGAGGGAGAAGAGCTTGTCTTTGTATTCAGAGGATCAGGATTTTTATATAATATGGTTCGTATTTTGGTAGGGACGCTTGTAGAAGTGGGACGACATGATAGAGACCCTGGTGAGATTCCTATGATCATTGAAGCTAAGGAACGTGAGGCTGCAGGAAAGACGGCGCCTCCTCAAGGTCTGTTTTTATGGGAAGTTTTCTATGATGGGGATTGAATGCCCAGAGAAGGAGCAGGCATATCGGTGAAGGAGCAGTGGATATCAGCGAACGTCGATATATATCAGCGATAGAGGGCCCTTTATCGGCGAACGCCGATATATATCAGCATTCGCTGATAATAAGGATACCGTACGTCGCTTGTATTAAGCTTTTCGGGGTTGACCAAGGCGATTCAACACGCAAATTATAAAAAAACAACGATTCCTGGTGTACACCTCTTGACATCGGTGATTAGAGTGTTATATTATATTCTATGGCATTTTATTTCTATACCACGATTAGCCCCGGAAACTAATCGTATTTGAGATAAATATTCGTAACTAAAGATTTGTGAAACTAACAATTCAGGAGGGAAACCGACATGCGCACAACTTTCATGGCAAATGAAAACAACGTGGAACGTAAATGGTATGTTGTCGACGCTGCAGGACAGACACTTGGCCGTTTAGCAAGCGAAGTTGCTGCGATCCTTCGCGGTAAGAACAAACCGACATACACTCCACACGTAGATACTGGTGATCACGTTATCATCATTAACGCTGGTGAGATTCAACTAACAGGAAACAAGATCAACGATAAGGTCTATTATCGTCACTCTAACCACCCTGGTGGTTTGAAATCACGTACGGCAAACGAAATGCGTAATAAATACCCTGAGCAAATGCTAGAACTTGCTGTAAAAGGTATGCTTCCAAAAGGAAGCCTTGGACGTAAAATGGGCAAAAAACTTCATGTTTACGCTGGCTCTGATCACAAACATGAAGCACAACAACCAGAAGTTTACGAACTTCGCGGATAATAAAAGGAGGTAATCAAGAGTGGCACAAGTACAATACACTGGTACTGGACGTCGTAAGAGCTCAACAGCTCGTGTACGCCTAGTCCCTGGAACTGGTCGTGTAGTAGTTAATAAACGTGATGCTGAAGATTTCTTCCCATATGAAACTCTTCGCATGATTTTGAAACAGCCTCTAGCTGTTACAGAAACCGAAGGAAGCTATGACGTTCACGTAAACGTTCATGGTGGAGGTTTCACTGGACAAGCGGGTGCGATCCGTCACGGAATCGCTCGTGCACTATTAGAAGCAGATCCTGAATACCGCACAACACTTAAGCGTGCAGGTCTTCTAACTCGTGACGCACGTATGAAAGAGCGTAAGAAATACGGTCTTAAAGGTGCTCGTCGTGCACCACAATTCTCCAAACGTTAAGATATCAACGTTTCAAAGGCTCTCAACCAAATTGGTTGGGGGTCTTTTTTTACATTCTGTTATTTCCAAATAATGTTACCTCAGGTCATCCAGATTCTGGATGACCTGAGGAGGGAATGCATTCGAATCATATTTCTGGCCCTTGTCCCATATAGTGAGGTAGAGAGAACAAGGGAGTGTGGGGATGGATGATTCGTCGTATGAAAACTTTCGTTTGGTTAGCGGGAATAGTAGCTCTCGTTTGGCTTGTATCATATCCCATCCAGGAGGCCAAAGACGCCTGGACGGTTTGGTCATCACCGCTATCAGGAAAGGTAATCGTTATTGATCCGGGGCATGGAGGACCGGATGGCGGAGCGGAAGGGTCAGACGGAACACAGGAGAAAGAAATCACTTTGCAGATGAGTGAATACCTAAGAGACTATCTTCAAGAAGCAGGAGCCCTTGTATATTTAACGAGGTATGAGGATACAGATTTGTCTTCTGAGGGTGCAGGCAGTTTGTCTAGAAGGAAATCTGAAGATATTAGGAATCGTGTACAATATATTGAAGAAAAGGAAGCCGACTTCTACTTGAGTATCCATTTAAATGCTATTCCATCTTCGAAGTGGAGAGGTGCTCAAACATTTTATAACCCGAATATGGATGAAAGTGAATATTTGGCTAAGTTTATTCAATCTGAAATAAAAACTAACCTTGAGAATACGACAAGAGAATCTCTGGGATTATCAAATATTTATCTACTACGAAACGTGAAAGCCCCAGGCGCTCTAGTTGAGGCGGGTTTTTTGTCCAATCCTGAAGAACGTGAATTGTTGAAGTCGGATGATTATCAGCGTAAGATGGCTGCCTCTATTTATCAGGGTGTCTTACGTTATGTAACTGAACGTGAATATCCATCGGGTAATTGATTGAAGCAAATCACTTAGAAAGCGTTTCATGTATGTTATACTAGCACTACTGAAACATTTCTAAGGATGGTGAAACGGTTTGCTAACACAAGAGAAAGTACTTGAAATCCTAAACTCAATCGAAGATCCGTTTTTACATAAAACGTTGGAAGAAACCGGTGGGGTTGAAGAGATAAAGATTAAAGAAGAGAAAAACCACGTAAGTGTGAAGATATTAATCGCGAAGACCAACACGGCTGAACAAATGGAGCTTCAGCAAACGATTGTTAATGCATTGAAAAACGGCGGTGCCGCTACAGTCGGTCTTCGTTTCGATCAATTACCAGATGAGGTTCTCAACAAATTCCAGCCGGAAGCAGAGAAGCAACAAGAAGCTTCATTGCTGGATGGCGGTGCAGATACAAAGTTCATCTCTATTGCCAGTGGTAAAGGTGGCGTAGGAAAATCAACGGTTACAGTTAACTTAGCGGTTGCTCTGACTCGTTTAGGGAAAAAAGTTGGAATTATCGATGCGGATATCTACGGATTCAGTGTACCGGATATGATGGGAGTCGAGGAACGTCCTGTCGTTCGTGGTGAAAAAATCATCCCAGTTGAACGCTTTGGTGTGAAGTTAGTGTCCATGGGCTTCTTCGTTGAGGATAATTCTCCGATTATTTGGCGTGGCCCTATGTTAGGGAAAATGCTGACAAGCTTTTTCAAGGAAGTTGAATGGGGAGATCTTGATTATTTACTTCTTGATCTGCCGCCCGGAACCGGAGATGTCGCGCTTGATGTCCATTCTATGCTTCCGTCATCGAAGGAAATTATCGTTACGACTCCACACCCGACAGCAGCATTTGTAGCTGCCCGTGCTGGTCAAATGGCTCTGAAAACAGACCACGAAATTCTTGGGGTCGTTGAAAACATGGCTTACTTTGAAAGTAAAGAAACAGGGAATAAAGAATTCGTCTTCGGTCGTGGAGGCGGTGTGAAATTGGCAGAACAGCTGCAGACAGATGTATTAGGGCACATTCCTTTGCAGCAGCCTTATGAAGAAGAGGATGTATTTGCTCCATCCGTATACCAGGCTGATCATCCGACAGGAGTCATCTATAGGAATATGGCTGCAAAAATCATTTCCAAATATTAAATAAAAAATCACGCTTTCCCATAACGGGATCGCGTGATTTTTTTATGAGGATTGTCCGCCTTGGCCTTCGCCTTGTCCGCCGCCAGATTCGTCGGATTGTTGACCTCCGCCTTGGCCGCCCTGTCCGCCTTGACCACCTTGTTGACCTTCGCCGCTTTTCATTTTTTCAGCTGCTTTTAACAAGGTTTCACTCATCTTAGCTTGGAATACAGGACTGTTTACTGTTTCTTCGATCGTTTTTTCGAGGTGAGCACGGAACTTCTGGCCTTCCATTACAGTAACCATTTGTTCCATCATTTCTGGGTTTTTGTATAAATCAATCATCAGCTTCTGATATTCAGCATCTTTCATAAGGCCCTTTGTTAAATCTTTCTGTTGATCTTTAAGGACCTTGCTGAAATCTTGGACAAACTTAGGATCAGAAAAAAGTTTGGTCCAGAATTCTTTTCCTTTTTCTGAAACTAATGTGTCGCTGACGGCTTGAGATACAACTTCCGATTCGAGGGCCATTGATTGCTGCATCTTTTCATCAGACAGAACTTCCGTAATAGCCTTCTTCCCGTCATCGGTTTTTAAAATATCGACAATCATTTTCTTTGTGGTATCGTAGTCCGCCTGTTCACTTGCTCCCGCGTTGCCGCCACAGGCAGCTAGGAAAACAAGAAGGAAGACAGGACACAACAATCGGAGTATGGACATTTTGCATGTCCCCTTTCTTTAATTCTCCTTATGTTTACTATCTGCTATTCGACAAATTTTATACGACATGAGGAAAATTGAAGCGCTTCATGATAAAATACGATGGTGAAGTCTTTGTAATAGGGGGAACATTCGTGAATAGTCGCAAATGGGTGAGGCTGTTTTTAACGACGCTGTTGCTTGGCGGAGTATTAACACTCGTGACCAGTTTTATATTTAAACAAGAAGCATATGTAGATGTGCTTCAACCTTTTCAGTTCATTGAACTAATCGGATTGTTGTTATTTTTTACGGGATTTGGTTTTATATTCAGTATCATAAGTCAAATGGGCTTTTTTGCATATTTGACAGTTAATCAATTTGGAAAAGGTGTTTTCCGTTCGTTATGGACACCTGTTCAGTTGTTCTTAATTGCTTTTACATTATTTGATCTGGTTTACTTTAGGTATCAAGCTGCTGAAGGTGCATCCTTATGGCCGTTTTTAATCACAGCGCTGGGTTTATTTGCTTTATCCTTGATTGTGGCGTGGGTCAAAGCAAACGAAACGAATAAAACCGCGTTTATTCCTGCTTTATTTTTTATGGTTGTTGTAACAACAGTTGAATGGGTGCCAGCTCTGAGAGCGGGTGGGAATGATTACATTTGGCTGATGATCATTTCTTTGTTTGCCTGTAACGCCTATCAATTATTGCTCTTGCATCGATTGACGAATGAACAGAAAGCAACTGCATAAAATAACAGAAGCCACTGCGATAATCTTCGCAGTGGCTTTCATTAGTTAATTTGAGTTGTTTCTGATTCACTTCCGCTGACTAATTCCGTAATGCTTACCAACTTCAACCCTTTTTGTTTTAAACCTGGAAGTATGACTTCAAGTGCTTTAGGGGTCTGTTTCACAGAATCTGAAGCGTGAAGAAGAATGATATCACCTTTCGATCCCTTATTTAATACTTGGTCTATAATCTCGTTTGTGCCAGGGTTTTCCCAGTCACGAGGATTTACACTCCATTGCACAGCTTGCATTCCTTCCTTTTCAATCAGCTTCAAGACCTCTTTATCCATGTGGCCGTGCGGCGGACGTATCCACTTTATATCCTCGTATCCCAATTTATCAAATGCTTCTTTTGCTTGTCTTAAATCGGCAGCCACTTGCTCGGGTTTCAGTTCAAGGTAACTTTCATATCCGTAACCCATCATGCCAATCTCATGTTTACCTTCTTGGATCTCATCCATAATATCAGGATGTCGTTCCGCCCACTCTCCACTGACAAAGAAAGTAGCTTGTGTCTTATGAGTTTCCAGTTGTTTCAGGATTTCGTGGACCTTATCGTTTCCCCAGCTAATGTTAAAGGTTAGCGCCACAAGGGATTGATCCTTACTCCCTTGACTCAGGGCCCTGGGTTCACCATTATTCGAAAAAACAGGAAGTTGACTCCACTGACCGATCCAGAGCATAACAGCACAGAACAAAGCCAGTATTACAACGATTCCATACCTTTTTAAACGATTAGCTTTCCATGTGTAAAAAGTCAATCCCTTCACTTCCCTTCTTACCAATATGTTCTATACATATGAAAAAACGGACAACCTATGCTAAAAATACTGAAAATAGGGTAAAAATATAAAGAGTTGCTAATCAGGGAGGTTCTGGTGATGTACGGAATAATGATTAATGAACAAGAGAGACGCGAAGTCGAGTATTTGCTAAAAAGAGAAATGGAAGAGATTATGTTTGATTTAGGTGATCATAGAATTGACCAAAACTTAAAGAATGCAATGGAAGACCGATATGAAGTTCTATTCCAGATTTTCCGTAGGTTTGCCAATCGTGATGAAATACTACAATATCTGCCGCGTAAGAAAAAACAAAACGAAACTAGATGAACAAAAGCCCCGGTTGTCTTCCGGGGCTTTTGCTTGGTGTCATAAAGAAATGGAAGACTTTTTGATAAAAGATAAGAAAAATTGATATAAAGTATTGCAATTCGCTTTTGTTCTATGCTATATTATTAATCGTTGTCGGGAAAGACGAATGCGAATCAGCAAGTCAAAAAGTACCGAGATAAAAATCATGAAAAAGTTATTGACAGCAATAACAAACCATGATAAATTAGTAAGCGTCGCTTTAAAAGAGAA
>NZ_JBPCEO010000015.1:0-51566 GCF_050971765.1 Halobacillus sp. A1-3
CTTTCTCTTAAAGCGACGCTTACTAATATATCATGTGAATTCGCTATATGTCAATAACTTTTTCAATGATTTTTGTCAGCTTGATTGCTTGCCGCTCTTAAAGCGACAAATAATAATTTACCATGGTTCCGTGATTGAATCAAGGATTTTTTCATAAAAAATTAAATCCCTTTTCTACAATAGAAATAAAAAAACTCGGCCGCGTTTAAGGCCGAGTTTCTATATTGAGTATTAGTCACGATTACGCATTTGCGGGAAAAGCAACACATCTCTAATGGAAGGAGAGTCTGTCAGCAGCATGACTAGACGGTCGATCCCTATACCTAGTCCACCAGTTGGAGGCATTCCATATTCTAGAGCCTCGATGAAGTCTTCATCCATCATATGCGCTTCGTCGTTTCCTTCTTCCCGTTCTTTCAATTGCGCTTCAAATCGTTCACGCTGATCAATTGGATCATTAAGCTCAGAAAACGCGTTGGCATGTTCGCGTCCTACGATGAATAGTTCAAAGCGATCCGTAAAACGCTCATCCTCTGGATTTTTCTTCGCAAGCGGAGAAATCTCGATCGGATGTCCATAAATAAATGTAGGCTGAATAAGCTTGTCTTCTACACGCTGCTCAAAGAACTCATTTACGATATGACCAAATGTCATCGTATCTTTAATTTCAATCCCATGTTCATGAGCAAGTTCCTTAGCTTTTTCATCACTCATCTGTTCCCAGAAATCCACGCCAGTGTATTCCTTAATAGCATCAACCATGTGCAGGCGTGTCCATTCTGGCTCTAAATCAATTTCCTGTTCATTATAAATGATTTTCGTGCTTCCAAGAACATCTTTCGCAATGTGAGCAACCATATTTTCAGTCAAACTCATCACATCATGATAATCTGCGTAAGCCTCATAAAGCTCAAGCATCGTGAATTCTGGGTTATGGCGCGTAGAGATTCCTTCATTACGGAATACCCGTCCGATTTCATATACTTTTTCCATTCCACCCACGATTAAACGTTTTAGGTGCAGCTCAATAGCAATACGCATGTACAGCTGCATATCCAATGCGTTGTGGTGAGTAATGAACGGTCGTGCTGAGGCTCCACCTGGAATGCCGTGCATTAATGGCGTTTCAACCTCTAAGAAGCCCAAGTCATCCAGGTATCTTCGCATGGACTGAATAATTTTACTACGTGTGACGAACGTATCGCGGCTTCCTGGGTTTGTAATCAAATCTAAGTAACGCTGGCGGTATCGCTGCTCTACGTCTTGTAAGCCATGGAATTTCTCAGGAAGAGGGCGCAAGGATTTTGTAAGCAAGTGGAATTCACCAGCTTTCACAGATAATTCCCCTACTTTTGTTTTAAACATAACACCTGTTACCCCAACAATATCTCCAAGGTCGGCGGTTTGAAAAATCTCATAAGCCTCTTCGCCAATAGCGTCTTTTCTAATATATAATTGAATTTGTCCCGTCAAATCCTGAATGTGAGTGAAGCCAGCTTTTCCTTTTCCGCGCTTCGTCATAATTCGTCCAGCAATAGTCGCAGGGATTTGCTTCTCTTCAAGCTCCTCTTTGCTGTACTGGTCATATTTCTCTTGAAGATCTTTAGCATAATCTGTTCGTTCATATTTGCTGCCGAAAGGATCCAATCCTTGTTCGCGGTAGGAATTCATCTTCTCCCGACGCACCCGCATATGTTCGTTGAGTTCTTCTGACACTGTAATCACTCCATTCTTCATCTATTTTTAGATCGTAAACAATCCGTTTCAATAAATAAAAACTGCCAGCTCTGTACTGGCAGTATTCTAACTATGATTTAGTATAGAAAAGTCCCTCGATCGTGTCAATCTAAGTAGGGATTTAGGACACTTTCATACTCTCTTCCAGCTCATTAGCAGATTCATTAAAATATTCAGCATCGTTTCGTGCAACAATCTATATCAAACTACGGTTTAAAATTAAACCTCTCCCCATATACGCATGCTTTCCACTTCCTCTGCAGGAAGCCCTCGCAAGATTTCTTCTGCACTACGATTCATGTGAGGAAGGATTACTTCTGGAGCGAGTTCAGCTAAAGGAACCATTACAAAGGCGCGCTCATGCATATGTGGGTGAGGGATCATTAGACGCTCTGCTTTCATATTTTCGTGATTATAGAGTAAAATGTCAAGGTCTATGGTTCTTGGTCCCCATTTTACGATCCGCTCACGACCTAATTCTGCTTCTATACTCTGACAATGGTCGAGCATCTGCAAGGGCTGTAAAGATGTAGTCACTTTCACTACCATATTTAAAAAATCACTTTGATCTGTGTAACCGACAGGAGCTGTTTCATAGACCGATGATTTTTCAGTTACTTGAATTTCACTGTGTTCTTCTAACATCTCGATTGCACTTTTTAAAAAATCTTCTCTCTCTGCAATATTGGACCCGAGTGCGATGTAGGCCGTGTTCATTCGTCTCTGCTCCTGTATATTTCAATAGCAACTGATTTATAGTGACCAGGGATAGGAGGGTCCGGCTTGTACACTTTAACGAGACACGCATCAATAAGAGTAAACTGTCCAAGCAGTTCTCGAGCTAATTTCTCAGCCACAGTCTCTACTAAGTCATACGCTTCTCCTTCCACCACTTTTTTCGAAGTTTCATAAAGCGCACCATAGTCAACTGATTTTGTCATATCATCAGACTCTGCTGCAGGTTTCAGATCAAGCTCCAATTGTAAATCAACATAAAAGCGTTGACCAAGCTTGTTTTCTTCCGGAAAAAGCCCATGATATCCCCAGAATTCCATTTGATTTACATAAATTTTATCCATTCGATTCACCCTTTCCGATCATGGCATCCATCATTTTTGTCATTCGTACAATTGGTTTGACATCATGTACTCTCACAATATGCACCCCCTGGGAGATTCCATAACATACAGTGGCACCAGTACCTTCCATCCTTTCTTCCTTTGGAAGGTCTAGTGTAAGGCCGATGAATGATTTCCGTGAAGTTCCTAAAAGCAAAGGATAACCCAGCTCATGAAACTGGTGGAGATTCCGCATAACGACTAAATTATCTTGAGGAGTTTTAGCAAAACCTACGCCAGGGTCTAAAATGATGTGATCATCCCTAACTCCAGCACCTTTGGCAATCCTTATGCTATCTTTTAATTCTTGTTTCATATCATCTACTAGTGATTCGTAATTCTTCTCTTTTCTATTGTGCATCAGGATAATCGGTACCTCGAATTTTGCAGCAACCTTAGCTATTGCGGGCTCCTCTTTCGCACCCCATACATCATTGATAATAGATGCTCCAGCTTCTATAGCCTGTTTTGCTACTTCAGCTTTGTACGTGTCTATAGAGATCGGAATGTCCAATTGTTCTTTCAATGCACGTATGACAGGAACTACTCGGTTGAGTTCTTCTTCTTCCGTTACAGGCTCGTGCCCGGGACGGGTCGACTCTCCTCCGATGTCGATAATATGAGCACCATCGCGCTGCATGGCTAACGCCTGAGTGACAGCGGCATCTATCTCGTTGTACTTACCTCCGTCTGAAAAAGAATCTGGAGTAATATTTAATATTCCCATAACTAAAGACTGGGTGGACAAGTTGTATGTTTTTTTATCTGTCGTTAGAGTAAATCCCATGAAGCGTTCCCTCTTTCCGTCAAATCTTCTTCCCCTATCTTACATCATTTTAAAAATTCTATCACTCCACAGAACAAAGGGGCAACCTCACTGTTAGCCAGCAAAACGGCAGGCGGAAAGTGATTCCCCCTTACGCAGAACGGGTTACTTATACTGCTAGACGCTGGGCGCTTGAGCCCGAGCTCACTGCCCAGGACAAAAAAGTAATAATGTTATAATTTTTCACCCAACAAAAAAACTACGCCCTGACTAAAGGACGTAGTTTATGGTTTATTCTTCATCAAATTGATATAGAGGAGTGGAAAGGTAACGCTCTCCATTACTCGGTATAATCGCAACGACTTTTTTACCTTTTCCTAATTTTTTCGCAACTTGTTTAGCAACATGGATCGCTGCTCCTGAGGAGATACCTCCAAGGATACCGTCTTTTCTAGCAGCCTCACGTGCTGCAGCGAAAGAATCTTCTGTAGAAACCTGAACCACTTCATCATACACTTTTGTATTCAAGATGCCTGGAACAAAACCGGCCCCGATCCCTTGAATTTTATGCGGTCCCGGATCTCCTCCAGATAGTACTGGTGAGCCTTCAGGTTCAATGGCATAAATTTTGACATCTGGATAACGTTCTTTCAATACTTTACCTGCACCACTAATCGTACCGCCGGTTCCAATTCCAGCAACGAACGCATCTAATTGATCACCCATTTGTTCAACAATTTCAGGACCAGTGGTTTTTTCATGAATGAGAGGGTTCGCTTCATTGTTAAATTGCTGCGGCAAGTAGTATCCATGCTTATCAGAAAGCTCGGCGGCTTTCTTAATTGCACCCTTCATTCCTTCACTACCCGGTGTTAGAACTAGCTCTGCGCCATAAGCGCGCAATAGATTCCGACGTTCTTGACTCATCGTATCCGGCATAACGAGTACCGATTTGTATCCTTTAGCTGCTGCGATCATCGCCAGCCCGATTCCTGTGTTACCACTTGTCGGCTCAATGATTGTGTCGCCTTCTTTCAAATTACCCGCTTTTTCAGCTTCTTCAATCATTGATAAAGCAATACGGTCTTTTACGGAGCTCCCTGGATTCATGTATTCAAGTTTTAAGTAAATGTCTGCGCTGTCTTCATCAGCACTCCCTACAAGCTTAACCATAGGGGTTTGACCAACTAATTCACTAACATTATTTGCTATTCTCATTTTCTCACTCCTAAAACCAAGTATTTTAATAGGATTTTCATCTAATGTACTTGACTTGCCTTCTGTTGTCAAACATTTCAGTAAATTGACCATCATCTAAGTGAATATAGAAAAGGCGAAACAAACCCTCTTTTAAATTGAAAGATTTGTTTCGCCTTTTATTATATCATCGAACCTATACCCATATGCTATTCTGCAGCATTTGATTGCAGTTCTTTTAATTGTTCAACATCAAACTGATAATCTTCGTTACAGAAATGACATTTCGCTTCTGCCCCTTGATCCTCATCAATCATACGCTGTATCTCATCGTCACCAAGACTTGAGATGGCGACTTCTACTCGTTCGCGTGAACAGTGACACTTGAATTGAACAGGCATGGAATCCAGAATTTGAACATTTTCTTTTCCTAATACAGTGTGCAGGATTTCTTCTGGGGTTTTACCATCACGAACCAAGCTTGAGATGGCTGGCATTTCTGTTAATCTCTTCTCAATTTGGCTTGTAGTCTCCTCATCCGCTCCAGGCATCATCTGAACGATAAATCCACCAGAAGCAAGAATAGAATAATCCGTATCAACAAGTACCCCCGCTCCTACAGCCGAAGGAACTTGTTCAGAGTTAGCAAAATAATATGTGAAGTCTTCACTAATTTCCCCGGAAATAAGCGGCACTTGGCCTGTGAAGTGATCTTTCATACCAAGGTCTTTGACGACACTTAGTGTACCACTGGTCCCTACGGCACGAGCAACATCGAGCTTGCCTTGATCATTTAAATCGAAATCAACATGAGGGTTCTTAACATAACCGCGAACTTCACCTCTAGAGTTTGCATCAGCGATAATAGCCCCGGCCGGTCCATCTCCTTCAACTTTTAGAGTGATTTTATCGTCACCCTTTAACATTGCTCCCATCATGGCACTAATTGTAAGGGTACGACCAAGAGCTGCAGAAGTTGTAGCCCATGTATCTTGTCTGCGGCGTGCTTCTTCTACCGTATCTGTCGATTGGACAGCATATGCACGTACTTGTCCGTCAAAAGCCATCGCACGTACTAAATAATCTGCCATTCTAAATCATTCTCCTTTATAAGCTTTTTTCTCTTTGTTGCGTTGATATATTTTATGAAGCCCTTTAAGTGTGAGGTAAGGATCAACATGCTCAATTGTATTGGACTCACCCGCAATCAATGACGCCAGCCCTCCTGTAGCAATAACCGTAGGGGTTTGATCTGCTGTGGCCTTCATTCGGCGAACCACTTCATCAACTTGACCAACGTACCCGTAAAAGACACCCGATTGCATGGCTTCGACCGTACTTTGTCCAACGACATTCTCCGGGCCCTTGATTTCAATTTTCGGAAGCTTAGCTGCCTTTGCATATAGGGCTTCCATAGAGATGTTGATACCAGGAGCAATAGCCCCTCCTACATACTCTCCGTTTTCGTTGATATAACAATACGTTGTGGCTGTACCAAAATCAATGATTACCAGCGGCAGCTTGTATTCATCAATCGCTCCTACTGCATTTACAATCCGGTCTGCACCAATTTCATCGGGATTTGGGTATTTCATTGCCAGGCCGTGATCTACCTCTCTAGCTCCAATAATCATCGGCTGCTTTTTAAAATAATAACGAGACATTCGCTCGAGCGCAAACATAATGGGAGGAACCACCGATGATATGATGACTCCATCCATATCTTCAAACCTTAAACCTTCATGATCAAATAAAGATTTGATCAGCATACCAAATTCATCTTCTGTTTTATGTCGGTCTGTTTTTATTCTCCACTGGTATTGTAAAGAGTCTTTATCAAAAACACCTAGTACAGTGTTGGTATTTCCCACGTCAAGAACAAAATTCATATTTCTTGCCTCCCGCGTCATTTCCTTCGGCTACCATCATACCATATTCTGCCCAATAAACGCTTTAGAGTGATTTCAATCCTTTCGTAAATAACGGAAGAAAAGCCACACCGCCTATTGACGGTGTGGCTTTTATACTTATTATTAAGAACGGCGATCCTCAGAATCATCATCGTCTTTTGACGTTTCATTGCTCTCTTCGGTATCTACAGAAGTTTGTGCATCCTTCTGTTCAGATTCATCCGCTTGTTCTTCTTTTGATTTTACGTTCACCCTTACATCCTCATCCGTTGAAGATGTATTATTCTTGATTTTTGCATTGTGCTCACGAGCAAGCTCTTCTAATTCCTCATCTGTCGGAAGACGACCTTTGTCAAACAGGGAGCGAATTTGAGTCGCATCGAGAGTTTCAACATCAAGCAAGGTTTTCGCAATGAGTTCTAACTTATCTTTGTTATCTGTAAGGATCGTTTTCGCACGATCGTAACAGTAGTTGATGAAGTTTTGAACTTCTTGATCGATTTCGTAAGCGATTTGATCACTGTAATTTTGTTCATTCTGGATATCGCGTCCAAGGAATACTTGTCCGCCAGAATTAGAACCGAATTGAAGTGGTCCGAGTTTTTCACTCATTCCATACTCTGTAACCATCTTACGAGCGATGCTTGTTGCACGCTGGAAGTCGTTATGAGCACCAGTGCTCACTTCACCAAACATAATTTCTTCAGCGACACGACCGCCAAGTAGACCTGTGATTTTATCAAACAGTTCAGGCTTCGTCATGAAGTAGCGATCTTCTTTTGGAAGCATGACCGCATAACCACCTGCTTGTCCACGAGGAACAATCGTTACTTTGTGAACCATATCGGCATCATCCAGTACCATACCAATAACGGTGTGGCCACTTTCGTGATGGGCAACGATATTACGTTCTTTCTTGGAAATGACACGACTCTTCTTAGCTGGACCAGCGATGACACGATCGATCGCTTCATCGACGTGCTCCATTGCTACTTTGGTCGCGTCTGCACGGGCAGCAACAAGCGCTGCTTCGTTCAGCAAGTTTTCCAAGTCTGCACCTGAGAAGCCAGGTGTACGGAGTGCGATTGTTTTCAAATCAACATTTTCAGCTAACGGTTTGTTTTTAGCGTGTACAGCAAGAACTGCTTCACGGCCTTTCACATCTGGGCGATCAACCGTGATTTGACGGTCAAAACGTCCAGGACGAAGAAGGGCTGGGTCTAGAATATCCGGGCGGTTGGTTGCTGCAATAATAATGATTCCTTCATTGACACCAAACCCGTCCATTTCAACTAGCAATTGGTTCAACGTTTGTTCACGTTCATCGTGTCCTCCGCCGAGTCCAGCTCCACGCTGACGACCTACCGCATCAATCTCATCAATGAAAATGATGCCTGGGGCGTTCTTTTTCGCGTTTTCAAACAAGTCACGCACACGGGAAGCACCGACACCGACAAACATTTCAACGAAGTCAGAACCACTGATTGAGAAGAATGGTACGCCAGCTTCACCGGCTACGGCACGAGCAAGTAATGTTTTACCTGTACCTGGAGGTCCCACTAACAGGACACCTTTTGGTATACGCGCCCCTACAGCAGAGAATTTGCGAGGGTCTTTCAAGAAATCGACAACCTCAACAAGTTCTTGTTTCTCTTCATCTGCTCCGGCTACGTCTTTGAAACGAACCTTTTTCTTCTCTTCCGTGTACATCTTCGCCTTACTCTTACCAAAGTTCATGACACGGCTTCCGCCGCCTTGAGCCTGGTTAAGCAAGAAGAAGAATAAGATGAATATAATTACGAACGGAATAATGGATGTAAGAAATGTCACCCATGCGCTCGGCTGTTCTTCTTCTTCAACGTTTAAGATACTCTGTTCCTGACCAGTCTCGGTGACGTTCGCAATGACTTCATCATTGGATGGAAGCTTAGCAGTAAACGTCCCTTCACCCTCCTGACTATCAGCAAGCTGTCCGGTGACACGGATCACCCCATTGACAGGCTGTATCGTCATTTCTTCGATTTGACCGTTGTTTAGTTTATTGTAAAACTCGTTAACATTTAGTTCTGTTTGTGGCTCACCTTGACCTCTAAATAGACCGACGACGCCGATAACTACGAGGAAGATAAGTAAATAAAAAATAGTATTACGAAATATCCGGTTCATTGCCTACCTCCTCCCAAGCGAGAAAACTATAGTAAATCGTACCATAACAAAAACTGACGAGACAACTAATTAACCTTAAAAAATGAACATTGAAAGCTAAGGTATGAGAGCGTTTCATTATCCACCGTAAACTTCTGGTTTCAGAACCCCAATGTATGGCAGGTTACGATACTTTTCTTCGTAATCCAATCCATATCCTACAACAAATTCGTCCGGAACTTCAAAGCCGATGGTATCTGCTTTGATATTTGCACTACGGCCCGCAGGTTTATCCAAAAGGGTTACGATTTTGATGGACTTTGCTTTACGATATTTGAACAAGTCAACTAAATAACTAAGTGTCAGTCCGCTATCAATGATGTCTTCAATTATTAAAATGTCACGACCTTCGACTTTTGTATCAAGGTCTTTAACAATTTTAACTTCTCCAGAGGATTTCATACCTCCGTGATAGCTTGAAACGTCCATAAAATCCATTTCCAAATGCGTTTCTACCCTTTTCAGAAGATCTGCCATAAAAGGAGTGGCCCCTTTCAGCACTCCAATCGCTAACGGAAAGCGCCCTTGATACTCTTCCGTCAACTGAGCACCGATCTCCTTACACTTTTCCTGGATTTCTTCCTCAGAAATCAAGACCTTTTCAATTTCGTTATGCATGTTTGCTCCTCCTACGTCTCTGCATTATTTTCATATTTTATCCGAAGCCATGTACCTGAGGAATTCCTCGTACATTCTCCACCTTTTTTTAAACCTACAAGCCAGAGGATTTCACCGTTACGATCTGTAACTAGTGGCCATGTGTCACGAAGTTCTGCAGGGATCTTTTGGTCAATAAAAATATCTTTTACCTTTTTCGACCCGTTCATTCCCCGCAGTCGCATTCGGTCTCCATTTCGTCTCGAACGTACGATGAGAGGTAATGTTACGTGATGGGAATCACAAATAAACACGTACCTTCCCTCTTCACTATGCTTATCAATCCGTTCTGCAATCAATTGGGAACCGTCAGCAAGCTCTACTTTCTCTCCTAAAGGAAGGAGCAAATGGAAAGCTTCTTTTTCGTCTTTCCCTTTGAAAGAAATCGTGACATCCTCATAAGCCCGGACCGCTTTTAACCCCCGGGGCAAATCTATCTCCGCATTCGGTTTATGATCATATAAAAGGCTCAAAAACATTTCCTCATGCAAATAGGAAATATCTTCTGTTTGATTTACGTACAGATAGTTCAATATTAGATGAAAGGCACTTCTTTGTAAAGCAAGCGGGAATGTTTTGAAATCTTCAATAGAAAATTGTACGAATTTATCCATATTTGAAGAAAATTGTACCTTTTCCAAAACTTTTTCCGCCTGTTCCTTTATGTATGAATGGTCTTCCCTCATCCTCTCACTCATTGACTGCATGTGGATATTTAACTTCGGATTTTGTTCTTTTAAGAAGGGCAAAACATGTTTTCTGAAAGCATTTCGAGTATAGTCTGTATCTTCATTGGATGCGTCGATTCTTGGTTCGATGTGATGTTTAGTAATATACTGGCCGATCTGATCTTTAGACAGACACAAAAATGGACGGATGATTTTTCCTTTTCCAAAAGGTCTTTGAACAGGAATCCCCTGAAGTGCTTCAGGTCGAGCACCGCGAGTCAATTGCATGATCATCGTTTCCGCCTGATCATCTCCATGATGCCCAGTAGCCAATCCATCTGCTTTTTCCTCGTTCATGACTTTCTTAAAAAATTGATACCTCAAATGACGAGCAGCCTCTTGTGTGCCCATTCCCGTCTGCTTCTTATACGATTGGACATCTACAGAAGTACCGACAAATTCCACCTGCCACTCTTCGCACATTTGTTTTACATAAGAAAAGTCTTCAGCTGATTCCTCCCCTCGAAGCCTGTGATCGACCGAAACCGCCACGATCCGTAAATGCCATGAGTCTCTCAGCGAACTCAAAAAATGAAGAAGAGCAATAGAGTCCGGCCCTCCTGACACCGCAACGAGAATGGTTTGGTGAGGGTGAATAAGCTGATGTCTTCTAATGAACGAATGGACAGTCTGATCCATCAATGGTCACTCCTGTTTTGGCTAAATCTACCTGCTGTTACTATCTCTTATCGTATCACTCTTCATCGGTTCTGCAAAAGAATACACTTACATCCAGAAACTTAAAATAGAAATCCCTAAAAATAATGTGGTACTTATCGAGAAAACCAGCAGTTCCTTATTCTCCGACCCATGTTCCCGTCTTCTTTGCCTGCGTGAATTTGAGATGGATTTCTGTTTTTTCATCAGAATTTCAGACAACGCGAGTTTCATATCCGAAGCAGTATGATACTTTCCCTTCCAGCATTGCAAGATCAAACGCTGGTAAGGACGAAGAGCAGAAGAAGAAGCTAGTTTTGACTCCAGAGTTTTCTTTGGATTGCCCGCTTTTTCAAAGCGCTTTGGATAAGCCATTTCAAGCATAATCATCGTAACAGCGAACAAATCATAAGTCGGTTCTGCTTTCCGAGTTCCCATTCCCCAATAACCTCTGTCATAAAACTCGGTATACTCCTTGATCGCCCTGCCGATTTGCGTAACACCTCCGACATCAATCCAGCGAACAAGCGAATCGGACATAAGCAAGTTATCCGTTTTTAAATCACCGAAAACGTAGCCAGCCTTATGAAGGTGCTCCAATTGACTCAACAATTGAATAGCACAGATCCCTATCCATTCCTTTGATTTTCCATTTAGAAAAGTGCTAAGAGATTCACCTTCAACATATTCCATCACGTAAAAAGGGTACGTTTTCATTGAATTCCCTGCCCAGTCATCGACATCAACGAAAGAAGGCCCAAGTTTGACCCCTTGGACCTTACCGAATTTTTTGAGCATATTTACTTCAAGCATAAGGCGTGAACTATCCGTACCCAGCTTGAGGGCATACGTATCCCCCTGCTCTGAACGGCACAAAAAAACCGTGCCGCAAGCCCCTGAACCGAGTACCCGAATGATGGTGTAGGCGTTCCCATTCCATTTTCCACGCAAACTAGTGCCTGGACGCAAATTAAAATCCGGTTTCTTCATAAGGATCTACTCCATCTTGCATACTTTGAAACATCGGTTTTTCTGTAAATGCATACAGCGCTTCTTTCAAAGCAGGCCCAGTCGGAGTGTACCCTCCACTCAATAGTTTCGAAAAGATCCCGTTGATTTCACCTAATTCAGGCGTCCAATCCACCATTTTTCTGATCGTTTTCTTCTGATCTGGGAATGTATACACACTAAATTGATTGGAACCCGTTCTCGCATTTAAACTTAGAGAGAGATCATATAAGGCTTCTTTGACCGTCGGAAGTTTGTGATGCATGCTTGCACTTGTATCCACGAGTACAAGTACTTCAAGATCACAACGTTCCCCTAAATCATCGACAACCTCGACCACTTCCCCTCGTTTCTCAGGTGGAAGCTCCTCAATGGTCTGATCTTTCCCTAAGATTTCTTGTAATTCTTTATTGACGACTCCTTGAATCGTTTGAGTCATCGCCTGTCTTGTCACCATTTGCACAGTTTGAGACAAGCTTTTTTGGTAGACGATTTGACTGACGCCTCCCCCTGCCTCGGCAATCGATTCGACTTCATCAAGCCCCTGTGGCTTGCCTTGCTGCCGATCATCAAGGACGCCAATCACATTCACCGTAATCCCCTGATTTCTTGCGAGAGCTGCTACAGCGATAGGGTCCTCTCCATGATTCGAGCACCCATCAGTTAACAAAAGAATTTGCTTTAGTCGGCCTGGTTTCATAATGGTGATCCCTCCTGTTTCATTGTCACCATCATCGCCGAAAAGGAGGAATTTTATACTCACCTTCAGGCCTGTTTTTTCTGTGTGGGAATGGATTTCCACTCCGGCATGTAGCGGTCGATTCTTGCGACGAGGATCGTCATATCATCGTGAATTGAACCAGCCTGGGTGCGTATGACCTCTTCTAAAAGAAGGTCAGCAATCACCTGCGGATCATCAGTCGTAACCTCCCTTATTTTCCTCTTGATCCACATTTCCACGTTCTCCACGTATTTTGGCCCTTCCAAAATTCCATCGCTCATCATGATTAGAAGGTCGCCTTCCTCGAGTTGTTCACTAGTCATATCGACATCTACTTCCGGAATGATGCCCATAGGCAGGTTCCCTGACTCTACGGTAAAAATTTGATCTCCTCTCTTTATAAAGCTTGGCGTGCTGCCAACTTTAATGAATTTAGATGTTGCTTGATGTAAATCAATAACAGCCAAATCGAGCGTTGAAAAAATTTCATCGTTCGTACGTAAGGAAAGAATCGAATTGATGGACTGGATGGCGACGGACTCCTGTATTCCTGACTGTAAAATTTGTTTTAGCAGTCTTAGAGTTTCCATACTCTCCTCGTGAGCTCTTTCCCCATTCCCCATTCCATCACTGATTGCAAGGGCATACTTACCTCTTCCCAATTCCATCATTGTAAAGCTATCTCCGGATACAATCCCTCCCCCTTTAGCCGCATGAGCTACTCCCGTTTCGATGGAATAATGCTTTGCTGATCCGAAATTTAAATAACACCGCCCGCTCGGATAAGGAGAAATTTCTTCCATTGTTACAACAATTGTTTCTCCTAAGATATCAGAAAGCACAGGAGCAATTATTTTTGCTCCTTCTCCGCGGTAATTTTCGATTTCCACAATGAGTTCCATATCAATGTTCCCGGCATCTAAAGAATAGATTTCTAGTTTCTGAATAATCATCCCCATTCTTTCTAACGCATTATAGATAACTTGCTCTTTTTTCTCATGGTGCTCCCGTTCTTTAACGATTTCCTGTGCAAAATTGCTCATGACCTCAGAAACTCCTTGAAGTTGTTCCGCTACGAACCTGCGACTCTCCAACACTTGTTTTTTCAATTGTTTATTCGCATGGTAGAAGGACAACTCATATTTCATCGTGTCAATTAATTTTTGCGATTTTACACAGTGTTGATCTACAGCTTTACGTACAACCCGATTCGGTTCCCCCTTCTCATCCAGCTCGTGCATCAGTTCCGTCATCATGTCATGGGTCTGATCGAACATGTTGACCCAGCACTTCTCCTTCTTAAAACAGGATTGGCACGTTTTCTCCGTAACATGACTGAGGAAGTAGTCTACCTCTTCCTTTTCTTCTACATCTGCAGGCGGACGCTCTAAATAATTGAAACTTTTGGATAAAGCTTGAAACACATCGGAAAACTTCCCCACTCTGACAGCAGTAACATCGCGGACCTTTTGTAAATATTTTTGTTGTTCAGAATGATGTTCATCGGTCCCTGGGACAAACCGTGATAGTTGGCTAATCCACGAATTTGGAGTAAACACAAAGAAGAGGACTGCCCATGCCGTTGCCCAAAGGGATGAGGGTAAATTGGCCCCATTACTGACATAAAACCCGATCAATAATGTCCCCACTACGAGCCCGGCGCTCACTCCTGCCTTCTTTCCTTCTTTTAATAAACCGCCTAATAAGCCTGAAAATGCGAGCAGGCTCATTTGATAGACGTGATCCATATTCGAAAGGCTCAGCACTAGTCCTGTCACGACTCCCACGGTTGAACCAATAGCTGCTCCTGCAGTAAAAGCAAGCAGGATAACAAGGTAACGCGAAAAAACATCAACAACAGCCACACCTTGAATTTCCCAGCCGATCAAGCCGGTTAACACTGAGGCGAGTAATATGATTAAGCAGACGATCTCCTCATTTTTCAACGTTGGTTGATATCTTTGGGGTGTTAATAAAGGAAGACTCTGCATAAAGATAAGTACAAGGATAAAACTAAGTACCCCTTCCGCGACCATCAGGGTAAGTTCGTAGAGCTGCCAACGGTCGAGCAGTGCCAGACTGATCATACGTGGAACGACACTGGCCATCAGCGCGAGCATCGGCAGCCATCTCTGGAGGTGACTTATTTTGTACAGCCCCAGAGTTAAGAGCAAAAAAGTCGCCGACGCTCCTGCAATAAAACCCGCATGGCCGTAACTGTATGTAGACGCCCCTGCGGCCATCATAATAGTTACTGGTATGACAAGAGGACGCTTTAGCCACCAGATCACGGCCAGGAAAGCCACACCGAATGGAGCCATAGATGATAGAATAATAGCTCTTCCCAATAATAGGGCCAGGACCATATGGAAGACCCCTTTGTTTGACATGAAAGTAAATAATCCTAATGATGCCTTTTTCAATCCTCTGCTGACGTTAGACTGCTTTAACGTGTTCTGGCGATCTTCTCGTTTCGTCATCGTACCTAACATTTATTAATCACACTCCTTTGTTATGGATTCTATTAAATCACATGGTAGACAAGCATTTTGTCAAAACAACAGGAGAGCAGAAACAAAAACTTCGATGCTTTTTTCAACAACTGCATCCGTTTCTACAAATTATCCCTCCCCAACCTTCGAGAGTATCCAAAAACCTCCTTCTTTCCCTAGCGAAATATACATACAATTCTGATATTTTTATTTTGTATTGACACTTTTTTTATAATGGTTTACTATATTCCTTGTGACTTTGAAAAAAACATTCTTTCACATGGCGGTGTAGCTCAGCTGGCTAGAGCGTACGGTTCATACCCGTGAGGTCGGGGGTTCGATCCCCTCCGCCGCTACCATTTTCATCACATACATACTAGGCCCGTTGGTCAAGTGGTTAAGACACCGCCCTTTCACGGCGGTAACACGGGTTCGAATCCCGTACGGGTCATCGAAAACATTCTTGTCCAAAAAAACTCCGCATTCTCGAATTCGAGAATGCGGAGTTTTTTATTATTTATCACCCTGATTAATAGAAAACATCAAATTGATCCCAAACGGTTTCGAGTCTACCTAACTTTTCATCAAATTCGTTTTTCCTTTCCTTCGCTGTATAAATCACGAGGGCATTGATCAAACTCAAGGGAGCCACAAATGAATCAATGAAAGCAGGCATTTGACTTTCTGCTGTCAGGGTAACATCCGCATATTGAATGAGCGGGGATAACAGACCATCAGTCAAAGCAAGCGTCATCGTACCTTTCTCTTTTGCGTAGGAAAAGATGTCGACTGTACTTCTTGTGTAGCGTGTAAAACTGATTCCTATGACAAGATCCTCTTCACGTAAATCATAAAGCAAGTCTGAATCTTTCTCGATCGAATCAAGCATTACAACGTGGTCCAGTATTTTTTCCAAGTAATAGTGCATGAAAAGACCTAAGGCTGCTGCACTGCGATTGACAACGATGTACACCCTTTTTGCCTGCAATAAATACTGGATCGCTCTACGGAAATCTTCTACATTTAAATTCTTCATCGTCTGCTGGATGTTTTCAATATCCCCACTTAGCACATGAGGAATGTCTTGATCTCCTTCCCCATACACCTCATTAGACATTTGCAGCCTTTCCGCTGTGGTTAATTGCTGCTGAACAGATGATTGAATGTGTTCCTGAAACTCAGGATATCCTGAAAAACCTAAAAATACAGCGAATCGCACAACCGTCGCATCACTGACATTCACAAGCTTCGCTAACTTACTCACATTTAAAAATGGCACTTCGTTCGGTTTCTTGAGAATATATTGAGCAATTTTTTTGTGCGACTTACTCATCTCCGGCATTTTTTCGTAAATAATCTTGTACACATTTATATCCATGTCAAACCTCTTTCTTTCCTCAATCTACCCTTAAGCTTAACATGTTTCTTATTTAGAAGGTTTACCATCTATTTCAGGCGGTTTAGTACTGTTCTTATCGCCTGTTCATGTGCTTCTACAGTTCGAGCAATGTCTTTCTCTGTATGTGCCGTAGACAAGGAATAACGATTAAGTGGCTTCGTGTAGACACCAAGCTTCAACAATTCATAATCGATCTCTTTTCTTAGTGATGAATCAGCTTTAGCCATATCTCGATAATTCTTAATTTCTCCTTGTGCCAAAATGATATTGAAAATGCTTCCCTGACCAACCGTCTGCATCGATATACCATACCGTCTGTATAAGTCTTCAAGTTGGTTTCTAAGCGATTTCGTCATAGCAATAAGATCATCCATTGTATCTTCACTTTCAAGTAGTTCAATTGTAGCAAGCCCAGCTGCTAACACAGTTGGATGGCCATTGTACGTCCCACTATGAAACAAAGCGTGATGTTTATATTGGTTTTCAGCTCCAGCTGTCAAAATATCCTTACCGCCATCTGGCGCAAGAATTCCCATAATTTTTTTTGAACCGCCAATCGCCCCTACAGGGAAACCTCCTCCAAGCACTTTTCCTAGCGCTGTAAGGTCTGGTTCAACTCCATAAACCGCTTGGGCTCCTCCTAAAGATAAGCGGAATCCTGTTTTCACTTCATCTAAGATGAGCAGAATACCAAGTTCCTCTGTTAAAGACCGTAGACTCTTCATAAACTCTTCTTCTGCAGGGATGAAACCACCCTGGACAGGTTCCATGATGATGGCAGATATTTGTTCTGAGTTTGCACGTAAAATTTTTTCCGTTGATGGGAAATCATTAAACGGAAGAATGATCGTATTTTCTTGATAATATTCCGGTAACCCCAGTGATTCTGGAACAGGGTTCGGCTTTACAGTCTCTCCTGCTTTTTCATGATCTGGATTCACACTGAGTAAAACCTGGTCATATCCACCGTGATAATGACCTTCAAATTTAGCAATTTTTGATTTACCTGTATAAGCCTTTGCAACTCTAAGGGCAAGTAAAGTAGCCTCTAAGCCTGAGTTCGTATATCTGACCATTTCCATTCCTGGATAAAGTGATATTAATTTTTCAGCCATTGTAGTCTCTAATTTGTGAGGTGTACCGAAAATCGTCGTACCAGCTTCTTGCATTTGCTTCATTACGGCTTCATATACGGCTTTATGTCCATGCCCATGAATCAAGGCCCCATAGGATAGAAGATAATCAATGTACTCGTTCTGATCGACATCATATAACTTACTTCCTTCTGCCTTCTCCATAACAATTGGATGGGGGTCGATATATTTAATATTCGCTGTGACCCCGCCTGGAATAACCTCTTTCGCTTTATCAAATAGTTCTGCTGATTTCTTCATCTTTTCGTCTAGTGGATGTAACTCTGTAGGCTTCAAGAATAGAACCTCCATGATTATCAATATTTATTTCAAAAATAATATAACATGAAATAAATATTTCATAAATAGATAACTATTATTAGCATTAATCTACCGTCAGATAAGTCTCCCATCCCTGAAGACTCAGTTTCAAGATGACTATTCACTGTGGGGAGATTGTTTCCGTTTTCTAGCACCAGGAAAGGCGAGAGGGGAAATAGTTCGCTTTCCGAGGGGATGACGGCAAGCCTCCTCGATCGCTATGTGAAGTGAGCGAGGAGGCTCGGTCGTTCCCCCACAGGAAAGGGAGTTATTTTCCAGCCATCCCGAACACTTTTACAAATAAAAGCCCATGATACCTCGGAATCAAATCTTTCAGAATACTGCTATATAAGTGAACAAGTCCTTTTAAGCACTACATGTGAAAGATTGACTGTAAATAAAAAAGAGCAGGTCCATATGGTATGGACCTGCTCTTTGTATGAAAACGTGCATCTTTTACTCATTGTCACAGACAGCAAGCTATCCTCTTTTAGCACCTCGACCTCCACGTTTGGATTCGGTGTGCTTCTTCAGTGATGCTAAGCGCTCGTCGCTATCTTTCATAAAACGGCTCATTTTCTGCTCGAATGATTCAGCCGGTTTACGAGGTTTTTGCGGGCGACGATTGTGGTTTTCTTTTGCTTTTTTGATGGATAAACCAATCTTACCATCATCTCCAACATTAATAACCTTCACTTCCACCTGGTCTCCCTGGCTTAAGTGTTCATTAATGTCTTTTACATAGTTGTCGGCAACTTCACTAATGTGAACGAGACCGGTCTTCCCATCAGGAAGCTCTACGAACGCTCCGAAATTAGTGATACCTGTTACCTTACCCTGCAGCTTGCTGCCTACTTCAATTGACATAAAAAAAATGCTCCTCCTTAAATTTTCGATAAAAAAATTATCCTTCTTATATATTATATATAAGCTTTGAAAAGAGTGTCAATATGAAGGGTCTTCATTTGGAATTTTAAAGATGATTTCGCCTTCTTTTGAAAAGAAATAATTCGTCCTGGCAATCTGCAAAACGTACTCTTCATTATTTAAGAGCTCAATTTCCTGTTTCAACTCTTTCTCCTCTTTTTCCAAAGCGGTCTTCTCCTGTTTTAACTGTTCGTACTGCTCAAACTTTTCTGCGTACAGCCTTTGTTGTTGCACGTGGTAGATCACCATGGAACTCGCTACGATCGTTACTAACAGGGCAAACAATACCAGTCGGCGAACTAAACGCTTTTTCTTTTTCTGGTGTCTCTCCAGATAAGCATCGTAGTGTTTCATGTATGTAGAATCTAAGCGCGCAACCGATTCCGGCTGTTTTTTTGCCATGCAGTTTGACCTCCTTTACTTATTGAATCTTTTTTTCCATTTGCTCATTGTATTCTTGATTTTATCCAGAAACCCTGCTAAATGCCTTAAGTAATTTTTCATGTTTTTCGGCACCAATCGCCAAATCAAACGAAAAATAAGCTTAATTGGATAAAATACGACAAGAAACAATAAGAATATACCCTTTAAAAGTATCTTATAAACAACAATAAGTAAAGAAAAAATTAGGAAAATCATGGATTTTATCGGCCATATGACAAGATGGTAAATTATTTTTTTTATTATTCGCAGAATGGCTGAACCCACTCTTATCATCACTTCAAGTGCTTTTAAGTAAAGATTCTGAAAGAGTGCACGGTATGTTGCGTAACCACAAGCAAGAGCAACAAACACATAAACACGGAGCTCACCATAGTTGGCTAAATAAAGAATATAAAAGAGAAAAGCAGCTTGAATCAACCAGAATAACAGTTGATAAATGATTTCAAGCAAGCTCTTCTTATTTCGATTATGAAAAAATCGCTCAAACGTGTCCACAGAAGCTCCGACAAACATCCCCCCAGCAAGCATGGTGAAGATCGTTACGAACTGAGTGGTGAGGGTCATTTGAACAGCTTGCTAAACAATCCTTTAGCTTTCTCCCCTTGGTTCTCGTCCAAGTAAGACATCTCATACATTTTTCCCTTGATAGACACGATGCCTGAGTCGAGATCTAGATTTTTCATTTGAAGGTTCTGGCCTCTGATGACCAAGTATCCCATTGAAGTTTGAAGTAAGAATTCTTCACTATCAAAGCTGTCCACCTCTTTGACTCCTGAAATTTCCATGTTTCTTCTATTCCAAATTTTAATATTATGCTCAGCTTGTTGATGACTGCGGACGTTTTGGTTTTTATCATACATTTCCATCTCTAACAGCCCCCTTCTCTAGTACAAGCTATGAGAAAAAGCTGACTTTTAGAACGATGGAAAATAAGGAGTTACTCCCTCGGAAAGTGGGCGATTGCACTAAACAGCTTTCCTGACCCTAGATAACTGAAACAGGAGAACCCAAGAATAAAAGGAAAGAACCACTGCTAAGCGCAGTGGTTCACTCTTATTTCACGGGTTCTTCTTTTTTGATTTCGTATAAGGAAGCTGCTTCATTTTTGTTTACATTCTCTTTTAATGATTTCACTTCGATTGTTAAAACTTTCTGGCCGAACTGTATGGTAAGTTCATCTCCGATTGCTACGTTACTCGCTGCTTTACTTTGATTGCCATTAATGCTGATCCGTCCTTGGTCCGCCACTTCTTTTGCCAAAGTCCGCCTTTTAATCAGGCGTGAGATTTTTAAGAATTTATCTAAACGCAATTCATTCCACTCCTTTATGTTGTTCCTTCGCTTCAACCCAAAGTTCTTCCAGTGCATCTAAATCATAATCGTTCAAGGAACGCCCTTTACCTTGAGCTGATTTTTCCATAGCAGACAGTCTTGTTCTGAATTTTTGGTTTGTCCTTTGGAGAGCACTTTCACTATTTATATTGTAATGTCTGGCAAGATTCGCAATGGCAAACAGCCAATCACCGAATTCCTTCTCCATCTCTACCTGATCTCCCTGATCACGTGCTTCTTGGAATTCTTGCCACTCCTCCTTCACTTTTTCAATGACTAGATCAGCAGAATCCCAATCAAAGCCTACTTTGGCAGCTTTCTTTTGAAGCTCTTCCGCTTGTAATAATGCAGGAAAACTCCCTGGTACAGCATCGAGGATTGAGGACGGCTTTTCGCCTTTCTCTTCCTGTTTAATGGCTTCCCAATTTGTCACAACTTCCTCTGCATCGTTAACGGTAACATGCTCAAACACATGCGGATGACGACGAATCATTTTATCTGTTACCGATACTATTACGTCATCAATAGAGAAAAACCCTTCATCTTCCCCAATTTGGCTGTGCAGCATCACCTGAAGCAACACATCGCCAAGCTCTTCCACCATATGCTCGTCATCTTGTCGATTAACTGCATCAATGAATTCATACGCTTCCTCTATCAAATATTTACGTAAGGATTCATGGGTTTGCTTTCGATCCCAAGGACAGCCATTTGGTCCTCTTAAGATCCGAATGACTTCTCTTAAACGGAAAAACTGATGATTCAGCTTGTCCTTTGGTACGGGAGGGATATAGACACTCGTCAGATTGTTGACCTCCACATTACGGTCAAGCTCCTCTAACGGCACAGTAGTCACCTGCTCCTGGCTGCTTCCCGCCGCTGTTACGATCGTAACAGGATAGGCAGGCGGCAAATCTTCCAGAAGTGTTATCTTTACTTCAGATGCGATCATCGAATCATAGACTTGGCACAATATCGTATGGTTCACCAATTGCATTTGTTCTCTGTGGAGATCATTAGCGTCTAAAAATTGAAGGCCTTCAATCGGATCAATTTCTAAAGCGGTAAACGTAGCATCTAAGAAACTTTGGCCTCCCTGGATGTTTAAATGAACATGACCGTGGTCACGCTTTTCTATTAAAAGCTGGACCGTCCGCTCTGCAAGCATCGGGTGCCCAGGGACGACATAAACCAGGTCTGCCTCCTGCGCTGCTTGAACCAGCTTTTCAACGATCGTCTTATAAACATCTTGAAATTGGGTCTGCTTCTTATATACATCATCAAAACTCTGGAAGCTCAGTCCGTCATTTTGCAGCTCAACCAAGACGGGATGGTCTAGCGTCCGTACGTAAATAGGTTTGTCTTTACTCGTTAACTGGCGGTAGATGCCTAATGGAAGCTGTTCTTTGTCTCCTGCACCTAATCCTATTACCGTAATCGTATTCATGATTTCAATCCTTTCGGAAGTAGTCGTTGCACCGTATTATAAAAAGGCATAGGCTCGAGCTCTTTTTTTGTGAAAGTACCAAGCATCAATAATAATAGAAAGTATACTAGGCCTCCAAGAGCCGTCATTATAAGTGTATAAATAAGTAAGAGAACGCGCCCATCGGCCATGATCCTCTCTCCAAAATCATGGAACAAGATCAAAAATAAGATCATTCCCGTAAGGGCAGCACCAATTTTCAACCAGGGCATGTTCAACCATCGATTTAGCGGTATTTCTTTTCCTAAGAGTACGATATTTCCCGCTAAAACGAAAGCTGTAGCTATTGTGGAAGCTGCTGCTGCCCCATGTAAACCAAAAGCCGGGATAAGCAAGTAATTGCCGAAGACTTTTAGGCCAATGGCTAATAGAATCAAAGTGGCGGTATGATGTACATATCCCAGACCCTGCAATACAGATGCTGTCGTTAGAGACAGAGAAGCAAAAAGAATGACGAGCATCATGACCCTTAGAGCACTTGTTCCTTCAGTATTTTGAAAAAATAGCTGGTTTATCTCTGGAAATAAAACAATCAGTCCGGCTGTTGCACCCAAAGCCATGATCAAACTGATTTTCGTTGAATTGTACATATAAGTTTTGACATGTTCAGGATCCTTTTCATAACGTTTCCTCGTCACTGAGGGAATTAAAGCTAAAGCTACTGAGGAAGCAAGGACGGTCCCTAGTTGAATCAAAGGCTGTCCTCGATCAAAAATTCCTTTCAGCACTCTTGCCTTTTCCATCTCTACTCCAAACTCCAGAAGTCCAGGCACTAGTGAAAGTGAGTCAACGAATTGCATAGATAGTAACAGTGTATAGTTTAAACAAATAAATAATCCGTAAAACAAAATAGTTCGTATGTAGGAAACAGATGTGCTCCATCTCTCATTTTTCCAAATGGACTGTTTTTTTACGTAAAGTAATAACACACCCAGCCCTCCGCATGCGCCTAGAAAAGAGGCGGCTGATGCTCCGATCCCAACGGCATAAAGGCGGTCAAATTTTATGACTAAAACGGCAGTAGCAATAATTGTGCTCACTCGAATGAGCTGATCTACAACTTGGGACACCGCTGTTGGTTTCATTTGATTCATACCTTGGAATACACCCCTGAATAAAGAGATGATAGGCACTAGTAAAAACACAAAAAAAGCCGACCGTAAAGATGGAATGAGTTTTTCATCCCCCATGACAGCAGCTATAGCAGGTGCCTGAGTAAACCCTATTACAAAGATCAGGCCGCAAATTCCCATTAGCCAGGAGAATACCGGCAAATAAAAAGAAGGGAGAGATAGGAATGATTTTTCTTCCCTTAATTCTGAGACAAGCTTTGAAATGGCCGCTGGAAATCCATACAAAGAAAGAATTAAGGCTACGCCTAGAATAGGATAGACTTGCTGGTAAACATAAAACCCTAAATCTCCTGTAATATTTTGCAGTGGCACCCGATAACCTGCACTCAATATCTTACTGATTAATCCTGCAAAGGTTAAGATTAATGCTCCTTTAACGACGGATTGCGATGTTTGATTGGTCATTGTGGACCCTTTCTCTGTATGATGTATATTCTTCCCCATTATATCATACGAAAGGCCAGACCCTTTACCGTTAAGGACCTGACCTCATTGTCTATTCCATCTGTTTAGCAAGAAAGCTGGCTGCTGTCTGAACCGCTTTGTTTGAACCTTCATCAAGTGGAGATCCTTCCTTGTTAAAAGCGACAACACAACCGATTGGATCACCCTGTGCGATAATAGGTTGAATAATGTATGATATGACATCCTCTTCTTGTCCACGGACGAATTCTACTGGAGTCGGATGTTTCTCTGAAGCCATGCTTCTAGAGTCCATCACCTGCTCTACTTTCGAACCAATAGAACGATTCATATAATCTTTCTTCGCTCCACCAGCTACCGCAATAAATTCATCTCGGTCACAAATCAAAACAGGCATTTCAAGGGTTTCACTTAGAGCATCTGCATATTCCTTTGCGAAATCACCCAGCTCACTAATTGGGGAATACTTCTTCAGAATGACCTCACCTTCTCGATCAACGAAGATTTCCAGTGGATCCCCCTCGCGAATCCTTAAAGTGCGACGGATTTCCTTGGGAATAACAACACGACCTAAATCATCTATACGACGTACTATACCAGTTGCTTTCATTCTTATGCTGCCTCCTTTTCTTTGGTGATGTTCCTATTACTATCCTATGAAGCGCATGCAGAATAAGCGGGTGATTAAGGATAGTATGATACAGCAGAATAAACCTATACATCCTTGGTATGGATTTTTTTATAATATACCGGGTAATTTGGATAATTTTGTTAAGAATTGCAGATAAGAGTTTCTAAAAAGATACCCCTCGCCTTGAAGGCGAGGGGTAGAATGATGATTATGCCGTTGTCGTTTCCCGTTCCATTTCTGGAAGTTTACTGATGAACTCCTCTACAATGTCATAACGCTTAGGCTGGGATTTTCGATCCCAATTGAAGGTTACTTTTAACTGGTTATCTTCCGTCCCCAGCTGGACAATCCGTCCGTATTTATTAGCAAACTCAAACAGTTTTGCCCCATCAATTTGCTGACTTTGTTCAGATTCCATAACCATTTCAAGTTTTTTCTTCTTCTCAGATATGGACTCAATTCTCGCCTGCTTCGCAAATAGGCGAATGGAAGAAACACGGAATAGATTCTCTACCTCTTCTGGATAATCCCCGAATCGGTCAATAAGTTCATCACGAAGATCATGGATATCTTCCACAGATTCTATCGCCTGGAACTGTTTATACATGTCGATTTTCTGCTTTTCATCACGGATGTATTCTTCAGGGATATAGGCATCCATGGACATATCAAGTTCAGGTTGGAAAGGCTGTACGGCTTCTGGCTCTTTGCCCTGACGTTTAGCCTCAATAGCATCCTTGAGCATTTGAGAATACATATCAAAACCTACTGAATCAATAAACCCATGCTGCTGTGCGCCTAAAAGGTTACCGGCTCCACGGATGGATAAGTCGCGCATCGCAATCTTAAATCCGGACCCAAGCTCTGTAAACTCCTTAATCGCCTGCAATCGTTTCTCAGCAACTTCAGTAAGAACTTTGTCCTTCTGATAAGTAAAGTAGGCATAGGCGACTCGGTTGGAACGTCCAACACGTCCTCGAAGCTGATAAAGCTGACTGAGCCCCATCCGATCGGCATCATAAACGATTAAAGTGTTTACATTCGGAATGTCTACTCCCGTTTCAATAATTGTCGTGCTGACGAGCACATCGAATTCCCCTTCTAAGAAGGAAAACATGACATTTTCTAGCTCTGTTTCATTCATTTGACCATGTGCAAACGTCACACGGGCTTCAGGGACCAGTTCAGCGATTTCCTGCGCCATCCGCTCAATATTCTCTACTCTATTGAATAAGAAAAAGACTTGCCCGTCGCGCGCCATTTCCCGCTCAACGGCTTCCCTCAGGAAAATCGGGTTATACTCAAGCACATAAGTTTGAATCGGGAAGCGGTTTGCAGGCGGTGTTTCGATGACTGAAAGATCTCTTACACCAAGCATGGACATGTGGAGTGTCCTCGGTATCGGCGTGGCGGTTAAAGTTAAAACGTCAACGTTATGCTTCAACTGTTTTATTTTCTCTTTGTGCTTCACTCCAAAACGCTGCTCTTCGTCTACAATTAATAAACCAAGATCCTTAAACTGCACGTCTTTGGATAAAATTCTATGAGTACCCACTACAATATCATCAAGACCTTTTCTTATTCGTTCTGTGGTCTCTTTCTGTTGTTTTCTCGTCCGGAAACGGCTCATAAGCCCGATATTAATCCCAAACCCTTGAAAACGTTCCTGAAGGGTTTCATAGTGCTGCTGAGCTAAAATCGTCGTAGGGACTAAAATAGCGACCTGCTTTCCATCTACTATGGCTTTGAAGGCTGCACGGATAGCGACTTCTGTCTTTCCGTACCCTACATCGCCGCAAAGCAGACGGTCCATCGGTCTGATTCGTTCCATATCTTCTTTGATTTCTTCGATACAGCGAATTTGGTCTTCTGTTTCTTCATAAGGGAAAGCTGTCTCAAATTCTCTTTGCATTTCATCGTCTTCACTGAAAGCATATCCTTTCGATGCTTCACGCTCTGCATATAGTTGAATCAAATCATCAGCGATATCCTCAACAGAGGATTGAACACGGCGCTTCACCTTGTTCCATTCACTGCCGCCAAGCTTATACACTTTCGGCTCTTTTCCTTCTGAGCCCACATATTTTTGGATCAAATCTATTTGGTCGATAGGTACGTAAAGCTTATCGTTTCCGGAATATTTCACCATCAAAAAGTCTTTATGGTTGCCATTCATTTCAAGAGTTTCAATTCCGAGATACTTACCTATACCGTGGTTGGCATGAACGATATAGTCGCCCACTTTCAACTCTTGATAATTCTTAATCCGCTCCGCATTGGACATTTTCTGTTTCCGCTTCGGTTTAGCAGTTCGTTTCTTAAACAGTTCATTTTCAGTTAGAACCGCTAGGTTGTGCATCGGCCATTCAAACCCGCTGCTTATGTTCCCGATCATGATCGTTGGCTTAGTGAGCGGTAATTTTACTTCATCCTTGGCAATGACTGCTTCCATATCATAATCATCGAGTACGGACTGGATTTTTTCCCGGCGATTCTCATCAGGAGCTAGAATGATGACAGAGTAGTTCTGCTTTTGCCAGCGGTCCATCTCGCTTTTAAGTAAATTCATCTGCCCGTGAAACTGCTGCATTTGTCTGCTGGATATATTGACGATATTTTGCGGGTGCGTGTTTGGAATATGACGCATGAACACAGACATATAAAGGCGCGGATGTTCCATCTTCGCCCATGTATCATGCCAGTCATAGGAAATCTTCAAATTACGAACCATTTGATTCGCTTCCAATAAACTTTGGTGCCATTCAGCCTCTTCCTGATCGAGCCGGTTCGCCGTTTCCTGAATCCGACTCATTTCATCAAGAACGAGCAGACCATTTTTTGGAAGATATTCTAGTAAACTTACAGGCGAGTCATAAAAGTAACCAATATATTTATATATTTCCTGAAAACGTTCCTGTTGTTTAAGCCGATCCAGGTCCTCTTCAATGTATTGATTCAACGTTTCTTTTGCCTCGGTTTTAGTCAGCTTCTGCAACGAATGGCTAAGCGCTTCCTCCAGGCGGTGATACGCCCTGGCATAGTCTTCATCCCTCAGCAAAAGCTCAGTAGCCGGGCCTATAAAAACCTCTTTCAGCTTTTCATGTGAACGCTGAGTTTCTGAATCAAATGTACGGATCGAATCCACTTCTGTGTCGAACAGTTCTATACGATAGGGATATTCAGCAGTCAATGGATAGATGTCCATGATGCCGCCGCGCAGCGAAAACTCCCCGGGGGTCGCCACCATCTCTGTCCGTTCATATCCCATCCTGACAAAACGTCCGAGATATTCATCTAAATCGATATCTTCTCCAACACGAAAAGGGAGCTGATTGTGCTCCCAATAGGATTTCGGTGGCATAATCCGTTTTAATGCAGCCACAGGGGCAATAAGTATGCCGGTATCTTGTTTGAGCCATTGGCTGAGAGAATCGATACGCTGACTTCGGAGCTCTGGGCTTGCAATTGCAATCTCAGAAGCGATCAGTTCATTCACAGGGTAAAGATGAACTTGATTTGATTCAGTCAGCTCTTGAAAGTCCTCATACAGCTGCTGGGCTTGAACCAGTTGGTGGGTGACCAGCAATACCGGACGATTCAACGATTCCTTGATTAGGGATATCATTAAACTTCGGGAAGCTCCCGACAACCCCGCTACCATCTGTTCATTCATCCCTGATTCAAAACCCTCAACAACTGACTGGATATCATCCTGCGGATATAAATAATCCTTAATTCCTTGCATAACGAACTCCTCCACCATCCTGTCAAGCTCTTCGCCTGGAAAAGCTTTCAGGATTTACTGAATAAAGTGATCTAACTCATGGTAGTGTGGATTCTGATCAAGTGTTTCTTTGCACGAATCACAAATCGTTTTAATATCCATATTCCCGTTTCCGTTCATATGAACCATTTGTTGTTGATCTTCATTATTTAAAAGGTCAAAACCTAATTGTGATACGTCTACATGTTCAGCATCCAGCTCACCAACTTGATTGTTGCAATGCCGGCAAAAATAACGAATTTTCATATCCATCCTCCTAAAGGCTTGATGGTATTTAGTTTTGCCGGCTTACATAGGGCTTATACAGAATCAGTAAACCATTACTGCCAGTTACTTTACATTAAATTCATTCATAACTTCATTAAATGGCTGCTCAATCCATGCTTCACAGGCTTTAACAGCGTCCTGGATGCTGTCCTTTACAGCCATTTGCTGATCTTTATCAAAAGTTCCTAAAACATAATCAATGACAGACATGGGAACACTCGGTCTGCCGATTCCAATTCGCAATCGTTTAAATTCCTTTGTCCCCAATTGGTCAATGATATTTCGTATACCATTATGGCCGCCATGACCTCCTTTTTTACGCAAACGATTTTTTCCGGGAGGTAAGTCTAAATCATCATATACAACCAGAACATCATCTAACTCAATATCAAAATAATCCATGAAAGCCCTCAAGGACTCCCCTGATAAATTCATGTAGGTCTGGGGTTTCAAAAGAAGCACCTTTTCCCCATTCACATGTTCAGTTGTATATACACTACGAAACTTCGTCTGGCTCAGGGACCATTGATTTTGGCGTGCCAGCTCATCTATGACCATGAATCCTACATTATGGCGTGTCTGTTCATATTTTTTACCTGGATTTCCAAGTCCGACGATACACTTCATCAAAAACTTCCTTTGCTTTATAATGCTATTTCTCAATTATATCAAAGCTCTTACAAAAAAGTTGTCTAATTCTATCGACGAGTAAGAGCCGTTCGATACCCTGCACTACATCATAGAAAAGGGGCGGGCCTTCTGGCCTCACCCCTTGATCATGACTTCGTTTATTCTTTATCTTTATCTTCGTCTGCTTCTTCTCCTTCTTCATCATCACTTTTCTCATTGATGACTTCAGGTTCAGCATCCGCATCTTCTGTTTCAGGCTCTTCCGGCATTTCCTCTGGAGGAGTGACAGATACAATTGTCGTATCTTCATCTTCGGTGATTTCATAACCCCGCGCTTCCTTCAGATCCCCTACAAGGATACTGTCACCGATATTCAACTCAGACACATCGATAAGGATTTCTTCAGGAATATCAGCAGGTTTTGCACGAACTGCAATTTCATAAAGAGGCTGCTGCAATACGCCGCCTTCTTTCGATCCAGCTGCTTCTCCTTCCAAGTGGATAGGAACTTCAACGTCCATTTCCTGACCCATATTAACAACGTAGAAGTCTGCGTGAATAAGCTCGTCCTTCAAAGGATCGATCTGGTATTCGTGCAGCATGACATCAACGCTGTCTTTACCTTCGATATCAAGTGAGATGATGGCGTTTTTACCTTCATCACGAACAGTTTTTAGTAACTCTATGCTGTTAACAGCAACTGTAATCGGTTCTTTATCTTTCCCGTAAACAACGCTGGGTACGCTTCCTTCAAGTCGTAGTTCACGTGTTACAGATTGTTTGAGATCTTGTCTTTGTTTTGCTTTTAATACGTTAGCCAAATTCATCAACCTCCAATAAATTTACCAATCATTTATAACAGTTTCCCGTTATTGACAAGAGTTAAACCCATTTTATTAAATTTTTAATCAAATAAGATACTAATGGACTGACGTTCATGAACTCGGATGATCGCTTCACTGATCAACCCTGCTACGGAAAGCTCTGTAATTTTATCGCTGGTTTTATCTTCACCGAGCGGAATGGTGTTCGTTACAACCAACTCTTTAATCTTAGAGTTGTTGATACGGTCGATGGCTGGACCAGAAAGCACAGGGTGCGTACAGCATGCGTACACTTCTTTTGCTCCATTTTCAACTAGAGCATTAGCCGCAAGTGTAATGGTTCCTGCAGTATCAATAATATCGTCGATCAAAATCGCCGTTTTTCCTTCAATGTTACCGACAATGTTCATTACTTCGGAGACATTTGGACGCGGACGGCGTTTATCAATAATGGCAATTGGCGCTTTCAAGCGATCCGCCATCTTACGAGCACGCGTTACACCACCGTGGTCCGGAGATACGATAACAATATCTTCAAAATTCTTTTCTTCGAAGTAGTCAGAAAGGATTGGGACACCGACGAGGTGATCAATCGGTAAATTAAAGAATCCTTGAATCTGTGGTGCGTGGAGATCAAGCATAAGGACGCGAGATGCTCCAGCCGTTTCCAGAAGATCTGCCACAAGTTTAGCTGTAATCGGCTCACGAGCTCTTGCTTTACGATCTTGTCTAGCATACCCATAATATGGCATAACGATATTGATCGTACGTGCAGAAGCTCGTTTTAGTGCATCAATCATAATCAACAGTTCCATGATGTGCTGGTTCACTGGTTCGCATGTAGACTGAACAACATAGACGTCGCACCCACGGATACTTTCCTCGATGTTGATTTGAATTTCGCCATCACTGAATGATGTTACGGTGCATTTCCCTAATTCCACTCCGATATTTTCAGCAATCTCTTTGGCCAATTCAGGATTAGAGTTCAGTGAAAACACCTTTAATTTTGAATCCTTGTACCCATTTTCCATGGATCGAACCCTCCGTTAATCTTTTTTGATCGACTTCATTTTATTTGCATAACCTTCTTTATTCGTCTGTCTTGAACGAGCAATGGACAGAGCTTCTGCAGGTACATCTTCATTGATTGTAGATCCAGCCGCTACATACGCCCCTTCACCTACTGTGACAGGAGCAATCAAGTTTGAGTTACAGCCAATAAATGCATCATTCTCAATCGTAGTCAGGTGCTTATTTTGTCCATCATAATTCACTGTTATTGTACCACACCCGATATTTACCCCGCTTCCGACTTCAGCATCGCCGATATAACTCAAATGAGAGGCTTTGCTTCCATCACCAAATGAAGCTTTCTTAACTTCCACAAAATTTCCTACCTTTACATCGTCTCCGAGAGAGGATTGTGGTCGGATATGTGCGAAAGGTCCGATCTGTACACGTTCTCCAATTCGGCTGTTCGCCGCTACACTTTGTTTCACCACAGTCTCTTTTCCTATATGACAATCTGTAATCGTAGAGTGAGGGCCAACGACTGCGTCATCGGAAATCTGGGTATCTCCTTCAATGACACAGCCTGGATATATCACTACATCCTGTCCGATCTTGACATCAGGACCAATATAAGTCTGCTCAGGGTCTACGATTGTTACACCGCTTCTCATATGTTGCTCATTGATTCGTTGTTTCATGAGTTTTTCAGCTTTAGATAAAGCAACACGATCATTAACCCCAAGTGATTCAGAGAAATCAGGCGTTTGATAAGCACTGATGACTTCGGCTTGATCCTTAAGAATTTCGATCACGTCCGGAAGATAATATTCTCCTTGAACATTGTCGTTGGATACGTTTTTTAACGCTTCAAAAAGCGCAGCATTATCAAAGCAATACGTACCTGTGTTGATTTCCTGGATTGCCTGCTCTTCTTCTGAAGCATCCTTCTGTTCAACAATTCTTTCCACTTGGCCGTTTCCTCCGCGAATCACACGTCCGTAGCCAGATGGATCTTCAGCATGAGCTGTCAGAATTGTAGCCTTTGCCTTCTGTTCATCATGCTGATCTAGAAGCTTTTGCAACGTCTTACCTGTAAGTAGAGGAGTATCTCCACAAACTACAACAGTTGTTCCTTCTTTATCTGCCAAAATATCTTCTGCTTGTAAAACTGCATGTCCTGTGCCTAGCTGCTCTTCCTGAATGACATAATGGCTATCTTCACCTAATTGATCTTGGACTTTCTCAGCACCAAAACCAACAACCGTAATCAATTCTTGTAAATTAAGTGTATTTAACTGGTCAACAACATGCTGAACCATAGGCTTTCCGCATACCGGATGCAGAACCTTATAAAGCTTTGACTTCATACGTGTACCTTGGCCAGCTGCTAAAACTACAGCATATCGATTAGTCATGAACGTACCTCCATCCTAATTATCCACTATGAATAATATCTTAAAACAAGCATGATTTCAACAATTCTCCCTATAGGTAAACAGTCATGTGAAAGTATGCCAAACACAAATACATTTGGACTAAATGTACTCACTGAGAAGGGTGGATAAAAAAGGAATAATAAAAAAGAGCCTAACCTCGCAATTGAGGTCAGACTCTCTTTGTTCATAAGTATTAGGAAGCTCCGGCTTCTTCAAATTCTGCCTCTGCTTCTTCTGCTTCACCAGCACGGTGGTATTCCTCAAGAACTGCATCTTGGATTTTACCTCGTGTACCGGAATTGATCGGGTGTGCAATGTCTCTGAATTCCCCATCTGGGGTACGTTTACTTGGCATTGCTACGAACAACCCATTGTTGCCATCAATCACCCGTATGTCATGAACAACAAACTCCTGATCTAAGGTAATAGAAGCAATTGCTCGCATTCTTCCATCGGTATTAACGCGTCGCAGTCTTACGTCAGTTACTTCCATTATCATTCACCACCTTTTTCCCAAAAAGAACTTATGTACATGAATTCCACAAAACGGTAGAAATTCCTGCCTATTTTCAAAAAAATTTTTATAATTAGGATATTCTAATAATTCACATAGATTCTTCTAGCTTTTTTCTAATTCCATATATGAGGAATAATCTTATCTGGACTTAATTTCTAAATAACTTAGGTTTGAAGGTTCACGTTGCCAATTAGATGTAGAATCCGTGGGTTCGCTGCTCTTCTCAAGTTTGCCTTCCCGGGTCTAACTTATCATGCCGGATGTCGATAAGAGTCTCAACCTTCCCGTACCTCCTAACACTCTTAAGAAATAAGGTACTCTAAGGGGTCACGTTACAAACTACTTTGAAATTGATTATATAACAGGATCTATGCCCGTGAAGACTATGAAGGAACTAGGCGAGACCCTACAAGGAACAAAGCGACTGAAGAGGCTTGCCAGTTCCCCCGCAGGAAAGCGAGTGGCCAATTTTTTAACAACATAACTCAAGATTTATTTACGAATCAAGCTCAGACTATAAAAAAGAAGGTCCTCCATTGCGGGGTGGACCTTCTTTATAGAGCCTAACTCTTATATATAATTTAGTAGGTTGCCAGGGCGAACTTCAATGGTTTGACGACGATCATCAGCATTCATAATTTGTACAACAGAAATATAATCGTCGACCACCCGATCCTCTTCTTCATCTTCTGCTTCAGCAAGCACGCCGATCCCGACAACTTCAGCATTAAATTCTTTCAACAAGTTCCGCATCCCACTAATAGTTCCGCCAGCTTTCATAAAATCATCGATGATACAAACCTTAGATCCTTCTTTCAAAGATCTTTTTGTTAAGACCATCGTCTGGATCTTTCTTGTTGATCCTGAAACATAGTTAATGCTAACCGTTGAACCTTCTGTCACCTTCGGGTCGCGTCGTGCAATGACCACGGGTACATTCAAGTAAGAAGCCACAGCATATGCTAGTGGAATTCCTTTTGTAGCAACGGTAATAATAGCATCGATCTCTTTATCTCTAAAGGCTGAAGCAAATAAGCGTCCAATATTTCTCGTCGTTTCTGGATCGCCAAGGATATCGCTCATAAATAAGTATCCTCCGGGAAGAAGACGATCAGGATCTTCTAAACGTTCACAAAGCTGATTAACAAAAGTATCACTGTACGACCTAGAAAAAGCGGGAATATATTTCACTCCTCCTGCAGCTCCGGAGACGGATTCCAAGTAACCGATTCCTTCATGCTGGAACATCTTGTTGATGATACCGAGATCTTCACTAATGGAGGATTTAGCTGCTTCATAATTCTCAGAGAAAAATGGGAGGGAAATCAATTCACGCGGGCGTTCTAAAATAAAATGAGTCATTGCAACCAACCGTTCACTTCTTTTCATGTAGTAGACACCTCAAAATCCGAATATTATTTACTAATATACCAAATTTGTACGGATTTTATCAAGTGTTCTCCCGATATCCGAGCATACGCACCATATATACTTCATGGCAAAACCCTTTTAAACTGTTATAAATCCGCTGAGCACGGGCATCTTGATCTACAAGTGAAAAAACCGTCGGGCCGCTGCCGCTCATTAACACAGCGTCCGCCCCTGCGTGATGCATTTGATCCTTAATCTGTCCTACTTCGTCATGCAGCTGGAGCGTTACCCCTTCTAATGTGTTTCCTACATGCGCACAGATGCCTTCAAAATCGCAACGTTGAATAGCAGCAATCATTCCTTGTGTATCAGGATGTAAAGCTCCTTCCAAATTAAGGTTCTGATAGACCGTCTGAGTAGAAACCCCAACGGGAGGTTTGGCTAAGACTACCCAGCATGGAGGAGGGGCGGGTAATGCTTTTATTTTTTCACCGCGTCCTGTCGCATGCCCAGTACCTCCATAGACACAAAAGGACACATCAGATCCAATTTCAGCTCCCAGCTCGGCTAATTGGTCTATACTCAAGTTCAGCCCCCAAAGCCTGTTCACTCCTCGCAGCACGGCTGCCGCATCACTGCTTCCTCCAGCAAGCCCGGCAGCAACAGGGATATTCTTCTCTATAAAAATCCTTACACCTTGTTCAACTTCATAACGGTCTTTAATCAGCTTGGCAGCTCGATATGCCAAATTCCTTTCGTCATTCGGAACAAACCGACTTTCCGATTCAACACGGATATTGCCGTCTTTAAGAAGATTGAGCTCGATTCGGTCAGCTAAATCGACGGTAGTCATAACCATTTCCACTTCATGAAAACCGTCCTCACGTTTATATAAGACATCCAAAGATAAATTAATCTTAGCGGGAGCCTTTTCAAATAATTGCATGTACGTAAGCACCTCAACTTCACTGTTTATCTTCATGCATTGTACCATATTTTCGCTTGAAGAGGCGCGGAGATTAACGTCGCAAGCTTTACACGTCAAAAAAGCCCCCAGATGCTTAAGAGCACCTGGAGGCCATTTCTTTATAGCTGATCTTTCATCATTTCTTCTTCTGCCATTTGAATTGCCCGTTTTACCATATTTCCGGCATCACGTGTTGTAATACCGCCCCATCCATCCTGCTGTACCTTGTCGTAAAAACCAAGTTCTTTCGCGATCTCTTCTTTCAACGAATCGGACATTATTCCTCTTCTGCGTCCCATCGTCTTCAGCTCCTTTCGCCTTCAACTTGATACGACAATAGTAGTATGCTTCTTTTTGTTGTTATCATCACAGCAGATGTATGTAAGGATGGGAAGCTTTTCTAGTGTAAGATCTCTAAAAGTGTGCAAAATAAAAAGCAGTAAACTTAGCGTTCACTGCTCAAGAGCCATTGTCTGCAAATCATCGAAGTTCAGTTCTACTGTTTCTGTAAGAACATCGGCATAGCTATACGAAACACGTTCAAAAGCATTTTCTTCTTGGTCTAGTTCTACAATAAAAACGGCAGGATATGTTTCTGCAAGAATTCCTGAGCGTTCAATCGTTTTACGACGACCGCCGTTCGCTTTTAATGTTAGTCGTTTACCAATTTGCCCTTCCAGGGATTGCTTAATTTCCACTAACGTTTTAGCCACTACACTCCACCTCACTGTTTTTTATCTTACCATAGAACTGGGACAAAGTCAAATAAACATCACATTATACCAATAGCTATAAAAACATGTCAATCATAATATTTTTAAATAGCTTCTCGGATAGGTTATCCATTAAAAGGAAATCTATGCACCAAATAAGAAAAACTTGTAAATTATGAGGTTTTATAGCGGCTTTTCTGTGTCCATAAAAAAGATCCACATAAGGTAAGGGTATGAAAACTTTTTTGAAATATGAATGAAATCGATGGAAAAAACCGCTGCTGAACATTCTTACAGCAACGGTTATAGATTTTCCCCTGTCTCCTCTGTTCCTTCAATTTCTTCTGCTTCTTCTGAGTATGGAATTCCTATTCTTAAAAGTCCTTTTGTCTCTACTCCGCCGAGACCTTTTTCGCCACTAATTGTATTTCGGATAACTTCCCATATGTTAATATGATCCATAAACGACGTATAGGCTACCCGAGCGGCTACATAAACGGGATCGATAGCATGAATATTCACACGCGCAGGTGAACTGGCAAAGTTTGCTCCTGCTTTAATAATCGATTCAAAATGAGACTGACATGCGCCCGCAAAAATAACGAGCTGATCAAAATTAGGATACTTGCGCCTAATATTTCTGACCGCTTCCACAAAGTAACGAGAATGACGGTAGGCTTCCAGTTCCCTGGTTGTTCCTTTAGCTTTCGAGTAGGAATCGTGACCAGTTAAAACGACAATTTGTGGATGGACTTTTTCAACCAAATCCATGATCCGGTGCGGCATTTCTTTTTCATGGAGATATTGCCCATGAACCTGCAAGCCTAATTGTTCATACAGCGCAATACATTTTTTCAAAAACAGAGGATCTCCATCAAGATGAAGAATACGGGGAGGGATTTGAAAGTACTTGGCTTCTGTTCCAGTCTGATATCCATTTCCTGCTTCCGCATCTCTTTTCTCTTTTAATAACCGGTAATCTTGCCGGAAAAGACGATAGGAGTAGGCTTCCTGTTCATCTACTTGCTGTTTACGTCTATGGTACTCTGAGCCTGAAACCTTCTCCAAATCATCATATGGAGCATCGGCTTCAAGGCGGATATGCTCTCCCATGAGCTTAACTATTGGACGATCGGCTGATTTCACTCGAAAAATAATATCATGTTGATAGGACTTTCTTGTAACAAGATCTCCATTCACTATCATGAACTCCCCACCTCACACCAAACGTTACTGTAGTCTATGTGAGAATGGGCATGATGTGTCCCGGTTTATTCAGAATACAAGCAATCCGCTAGCTTTGCGAACTCTTGCATCGTTAACGACTCCCCACGTCGCTTAGGATCGATATCGACAGAATCTAATTTTTCTCGAAGTTCTTCTTTATCCATCTTTCCTTTAAAATGACGGGCTAAGTTATTCATAAGCGTTTTTCTCCTTTGCCCGAATGACGCTTTAACTAGGTCAAAAAAGAACTCCTCATCCTTTACTTCAACAGGAGGGGAAGATCTCATTTCTAAATGGAGTACAGACGAATCGACATTTGGCTGCGGCATAAACACGGTCTTAGGCACATTCATAGAAACATTTGCCTCTGTGTAGTATTGAACAGCGATGGATAATGAGCCATAACTCTTCGTATTCGGTTCAGCAGCCATTCGATCTGCCACTTCTTTTTGAATCATAACTGTAATGCTGTCAATCGGCAGGCGATCCATCAACAGCTTCATTAGAATAGGAGTTGTGATGTAATAAGGAAGGTTCGCAACTACACGGATTGGCTGCCCTGGTTGGAAATGCTCTTTAATCACTTCTCTCACATCAGCCTTCAGGATATCCTGGTTGATGATTTCCACATTATCGTATTCGGATAAAGTGTCATTTAAAATAGGCAGCAATCGCTGATCGATTTCAAATGCTACAACTTTTTCAGCATTCTGAGCAAGCTGTTCGGTAAGGGCTCCAATCCCTGGACCAATTTCAATAGCCCCTGCAGAAGCATTTATCCCTGCGTGGTCAATGATATTCCTTAGAATGTTTACATCAATCAAGAAATTTTGTCCCAGGCTTTTTTTAAATGAAAACCCGTGTGTCTCCAAAATTTCTTTCGTACGTGTTGGTGTTGCTACTGCTTTACTCTTCATTTCTTTCCTCCTGAATTATATCCATCATGGCTTCATTCAACTGTTCCTTCGTAATTTGAAACATGTTTAAGCGACGAAGCAGCTGTTTACCATTTGTTTTACCTATATGAAGTTTGATCCCAAGTTTCTGTCTACGCTGGCGGGATAACCTCCCCCCAAGCAGGCCGTACGATATTAAATCATCTTTTGTAATATGTTCTTCATACTCTTCAACAAGCTCGTACACAGACGAAAGAGCGGTACGAATATCCTCAACCGAGGCATGTTCAATCCCTATGCCTTTATCTAGCTTGGCACGCGCTAAATGCTTAGGAAGAAAAGCGTGCTTACAGCCTGGTACTTGCTCAGTAACGATGTGTCTGATTCGCTCTCCTGGATAATCAGGATCGGTAAAAATGATTATTCCTCGTTTGTCTTTCGCATGACGTATCTGCTCAAGGACGGTTTCATCAATCGCTGAACCGCCAGTTTCTATTGTGTCAGCATCTACTGCCTCTTTAACACGGGCTGTATCATCCTTGCCTTCCACTACGATGACTTCTTTTATCTTCACCTTATTTCCTCCTGCTTATGTCGGCCATTATCTTTCCATAGCATACCACGTGTGCACAAGCGAAAAAAGCAGAGGAGTCATTCCTCTGCTTCAACCATCAGTCTAAAATTTTTACTTTCACGTTCCGGCTCCCAAAACTTAAAGCTTCGCTTTTAGAAGACATAAACAAGTCAATACGGTTTCCATTAATGGCACCGCCTGTATCACCAGCGACAGCATATCCATATCCCTCGACCCACACTCGACTTCCGAGCGGAATGACACTTGGATCGACAGCGATAACTTTTTTATCTGGATTCTCTTTTAGGTTAATCCCAGTTGCTGTTATCCCTGAACACCCTGAACAATTTGCTGTATAAGCTGTTGCATGCATGGATAGGGTTTTTGATTCGCTCTTATCACCACTTGAAGAGACAGTAGTCGCTTCATCAGAAGATTCGGAGCTTGAGGAGGTTGACTCCTGAGAACTTGATGAATTTGATGCTGCACGAACAGTTTTTTCTACTTTAGTGCCGATAGCTATGATCTTCTTCTTACTTTCTTTCTCCACCGTCTCTTTTATCAGTTCACGATCTGTTTCTTCCCCATTTGTAAGAGTGACTTCATACTTCTTGGTCACTACCCCTTGTTCTCCATCGGAAACGACTTTCCTTTCCCCTTTAGGCAAAGAGTCATCTTTACGGGTTTCTACTGAATAATCCACGTCTTCCTCAATTATATCTGTCACTTTTTCAACTCTGGTTATTGAAACGTTAGTATCTTCTGTTAATGATTCACTTTTTGCTGGTTTCAATTCATCCAGTTCATTCAATGTGACTTCCTGATTTTCCAGGAAATCTCCTACAGTCGAAGCCGTTGTCCAAACTTTCTCTTCTTCTCCAGCATCATCTAATACGACTTTAACCGCTTTATCGATTTGAAGATCCATTCCTGCTTCAATCATAGTATCTGTTTGATGTGACACCTCGTCTTGTTTCTTAAGGCTTAACTCTTCTTCTTCGATAAAATCACCGACTGTATCTGCAGTGGTGTGGTATTTCTTTTCTTGTTCATCTATCGTTACACTTATAGTTTTAGAAGGTATGTACTCAACATCCATTCCATCTTTAACTTCTGCGGATAGTTTATGGGAAAGTTCATCATGTGGCTGCACTGTGACATTTGCCTCTGATAGTAAATCGCTAATAGTATTAGAATGAGTGCGAATAATTTCTGATTCACCATCAATAGTCACTTCTACCGAAGCTTTAGTAGCTTCATATGTTACCTTTGTCAAAAAGGCCATGCATAGGATTGCAATTGTAAATGCAAAAATCAATTTACGTTTCGAAATTGATTTGAAACCATTCTTAATCCCCATCATTTTTGCCTCCTTTCTAAACTCAGCGTAATCTTGCAGTTATGCAATTGTAAAAATTAAGCAGGCTTCCCTAAATAAAAAGGAGCCAGCCTCAGATTCGCTGACTCCTCCATTATGCATTTTTGCCTATTAGATTAACATAACAATCATGTTACAATTCCCATACAATTTTAATAAGTCTTTGTAACATTAGATCAAAAGTCCTTTATCTAGGCTTTAATCCCGAAGAAATTCAGCGCATTTGCTGTTGTAACTTCACTCACTTCTTCGAAAGAAAGCCCCTTTAATTCAGCAACTTGTTCAGCAACTAGTTTAACGTAAGCAGGTTCATTGCGCTTCCCCCGGTTAGGGTGGGGTGCAAGAAATGGACAGTCCGTCTCGACAAGCAAATGTTTCATATCTACGGCTTTGGCTACTTCTTTAGGAAGCTTTGCATTTTTAAATGTTACAGGGCCACCTAAAGAAATCATAAAGTTCATATCGATACATTCCTGCGCTGTTTCGACCGGACCACTGTAACAATGCATGATTCCTCCAACTTCCCCGGCATTCTCTTCTTTTAGAATTTCAACAATGTCATCTGTGGCTTCCCGATTGTGAATAACAATCGGCATATTCACTTTTTTAGCAAGACGAATTTGCTTACGGAAAACATCTTTTTGAACATCGGCAGGAGATTTATCCCAATGATAATCCAATCCCATTTCTCCAATGGCGACTACTTTCGGGTGAGAGGAAAGTTCTTCGATCCAATCTAAATCCTCTTGTGTCATATCGATGGCATCAACGGGATGCCAACCGACCGCTGCATAAATGTGATCATGGTTTTCAGCGATCTCCATCGCTTTCGGGATTGTTTTTCGGTCAAAGCCCACAACTGTCATATAGTGAACTCCAGCTTCTTTTGCTCGCTGGATCGTTTCTTCTAAATCATCTTCAAACTGATCTGCGTTTAAATGGACGTGGGTATCGAAAAGCATCAAAATACCACCTTTCTTGTAATAGAGTTTCTGTTAGATGTAGTTGTAATTAATAAACAACCTGAATCCACAGTTTCGTGTTTTTTGAGAGTTCCCATTTACGAAAAGGTGGAGGATGGAACGTTAACTTCATGACAGATGGTGTGGCAAAATGTTATTTAACGGAGTCAAAGCCTATAAAAAGGGAAAGCACATCTGCTTCCCCTTTTTATGTTTTATTTAACTTTTGTGCCGTTGCTTAAAGATTGATCGATGGAAGCTAAAGCGAGTTTGCCGTTTTCATCTTCTCCAGCAAGAATCATTCCTTGAGAGAGCTCTCCACGCAATTTCACTGGCTTCAAATTCGTGATACAAATCACTTTTTTACCGACGAGTTCTTCAGGGGAATAGTGTTCAGCAATTCCTGAAACAACCTGTCGCTGCTCATCAGTTCCGAGATCAAGCTGGATTTTCAAAAGCTTGTCCGCTTTTTTGATTTTATCCACTTTGACTACTTCTGCTACACGGAAATCAAGCTTGGCAAAGTCATCAATCGTAACTTCTTCTGCTTTCTTCTCTTCCTTTTTCTTTTCTTCCTTTTGAGGAGCTGGCTTTTTCATCATATCTTTGATGATTTGCGTTTCTTCTTCAGCATCCAGGCGAGGGAAGATTGGGTCATCTTTTTGAACGTTTGTCCCTGTCGGAATCGCTCCAAATTGATTCAAGCTTTCCCAAGACTTCTGTTCGTCAGAAGTTACGCCCAGCTGGCTGAAAATACGCTCTGGCGTTTGAGTTAAGAATGGGCGAAGCATAACGGCGATTTGGCGAAGTGATTCCACTAGGTGAGCCATAACGTTACCGAGGCGGTCTTTCTGACTTTCATCTTTTGCAAGCACCCACGGCTGTGTTTCATCAATATACTTGTTTGTCCGGCTGACAAATCTCCATAGATCCGCGAGAGCTACAGAGAATTCCATGTTTTCAAGAGACTGTTCGACAGACTGGCGAGTCTCTTCAGCAAGCTGCTCAAGGTTTTTGTCATACTCATCTTCGCTAAGTGTAAGCTGAGGAATTTCCCCATCAAAATACTTACTGACCATGGCCACTGTGCGGTTTAACAGATTACCTAAATCATTAGCAAGATCATAGTTCGTCCGTTCTACGAATGCTTCAGGTGTAAAGACACCGTCAGAACCGAATGGAACTTCACGCAGCAAGTAATAACGCAGTGCATCTAATCCATAACGATCGCTCAATTGAACGGGATCTACGACATTCCCTTTCGACTTGGACATCTTCCCGTCCTTCATTAGGATCCATCCGTGAGCAAAGACTTGCTTAGGTAGTGGTAGATCAAGTGCCATCAGCATGATCGGCCAATAAATCGTATGGAATCGTACGATTTCTTTTCCTACAAGCTGAACATCTGCCGGCCAGAATTTCTGGTAACGCGTATCGTCATCGGAACCGTAACCCAGGGCTGTAATATAATTACTCAAAGCATCAATCCACACATAGATCACATGCTTTTGGTTTCCAGGAACACCTACGCCCCAATCAAATGTGGTACGGGAGACAGCCAAGTCCTCGAGGCCAGGCTTAATGAAGTTGTTAATCATTTCATTCTTTCGGCTCTCCGGCTGAATGAACGTTGGGTTCTTTTCGTAGAATTCCAGCAGTTGATCTACATAGTTGCTCATTTTAAAGAAATAGGATTCTTCCTTAACTTTTTCAACAGGTCCTCCGCAGTCTGGACAATGGCCTTCGTCCAACTGACGTTCCGTAAAGAAAGATTCACACGAAGTGCAATACCATCCTTCGTATTCGTCTAAGTAAATGTCCCCTTTTTCCATCAAGTAATCGAAAATCTTAGCGACTACTTTTTTATGACGCTCTTGAGTCGTACGGATAAAATCGTCGTACGAGATATCTAATTTATCCCATAGATCCTTAATACCACTAACAATATCATCCACGTACTCTTGAGGGGCAACCCCTTTCTCTTCCGCTTTACGTTGGATTTTCTGACCGTGCTCGTCCGTTCCTGTCAGATACATCACGTCGTACCCTCTTAAACGTTTATATCGAGCCATAGCATCACCAGCTACAGTCGTATAGGCATGCCCTATATGCAAATTCCCGCTTGGATAATAAATTGGGGTTGTAATGTAAAAAGTATTCTTCTCCTCAGGCATCGTTTTCCCTCCTCTTAAATTCCATACAATGAATGCACTTTGTTATTCATAATGATTATTGTATCATTCTATCGATTTATTTTCTGTATTTCCATTCCTAACATTAAAATATACCGAATTTTATGTAAAACTGTCAAAAACAACGAATATTTACATTTAACATATGTAAATACTCTGGTAAAATTATATGTAAATCTATAGATGGATTTTTCAACCATTTATGGAATACACACTATAGCGAACCATTCCGGAAATGGCCTCGGATTGTTGTCATCTTCCCTTTACTTTTATACCCTACGCCGTATATAGTACTGGAAATAAAAATACAGTATAAAGAATTGACACGTCTGGGAATGGTTGGTACTATTATGTCGAGACATATGTCGAAAGATGACGAAAATACTTTTGATTGAGGGGAGACAGAAAAATGAAATCTACAGGTATCGTACGTAAAGTTGACGAACTCGGTCGCGTGGTTATCCCGATTGAGCTTCGTCGCACACTAGGAATCAATGAAAAAGACGCTTTGGAAATTTATGTTGATGATGATCGCATCGTCCTTAAAAAGTACAAGCCTAACATGACTTGTCATGTGACTGGAGAAGTTTCAGACGAAAATCTGAAACTTGCTAACGGCAATCTTGTATTGTCTAAAGAAGGCGCACAAATGCTGTTGCAAGAAATTCAGTCAAACCTAACTAAATAAAATAGAGAAATAGAAAGAGAAACATAGAGAGACGACTACAAAGGTTACTCATTGACGACATGACATATGTTCTAACAAAACCCCTTACTGTTCACAGGCCTGACAGTAAGGGGTTTTTATGACGTCTTTAGTCTTTTTCGACATGGTAAGCTTGGTAGACATCTCTTTTTGACATCTTACGGTCCACGGAGGTTTGTTTGATGGCTTCTTTACTTTTCATATTTCCCGTTTCAATATAATGATTGACATGATCAATAATGGATAAATGGGTCCACCAGAAATCATCTTCCCCTTCATGTTCCTCTGCTCCCTCTACGATGATGCAAAACTCTCCTCGAACTTCCTCCTGCTCAGCCCAATTAACCAATTCTTCCAGGCTCCCTCGAACATATTCTTCATACCGCTTCGTCAATTCGCGGGCTAATGAGGCCTGCCGATTTCCGAATATCTCCCTTACATGACGGAGCATCTCTTTTAGACGATGGGGAGACTCATAAAAAATAATAGTCGCTGATATGTTTTTAAGTGCTGTTAATTCGGCTTCACGCTCTTTCTTTTTTCGTGGCAAAAAGCCACAAAATTGAAATTGCTCTGTTGAAAGCCCCGAACCAGCTAGTGCCGGAAGAGCTGCATTTGCCCCAGGTAAAACGATAACAGGAAGATCTTCGTCAATTGCCTGCCGAACCAAATCCGATCCTGGGTCAGAGATTCCCGGCATCCCGGCATCACTCACGACCGCAATCCGATCCCCATTCCTTATTTGATCAATTAATTGAGGCCCTCTCGTTTGTTTATTATGCTCATGATAGCTAATCAGAGAGCTATGGATATCAAAGTGGTTCAGCAGTTTTTTAGTATTCCGAGTGTCTTCCGCTGCAATAGCGTCAGCGTTCTTCAACGTTTCTACTGCACGAAAAGTCATATCATTTAAATTCCCAATAGGGGTCGGCACGATATAAAGAGCTCCCTGCTCCTCATCCTTAAAGCTATTTTGTATCTTCATCCACCATGCTCCCTTCTGATTCTCGAATAATCCACGCTTCTTTTTGGGAACGAGACATTCGCTTTACCCTATATTCCTCCCGCATCGCTTCTTTCTTCGTTTCGAAGGTTTTTACAGCTTCTACAATGAAGGGACCTCTCCCACGAGTGTATTTCGCGCCTTTTCCTTCTTCATGCTTTTGTAGACGCGCCTCAAAGTTATTCGTGTAACCTGTATAAAGGGTTCGATCTTTACACCGGAGTACATAAACAACATGTTCATTTTCCATAAAGGATTTCCTTTAATTCCGGTGTATATTCGTCCTCATGCGTAAGTGCGTATAAAGGGGGCAGGATCGTAAGACCTGGTTTACCGTCTCTTGTCCCTTCAATCAATAAAATATTTGCTTCTTTGCCCTCTTTAGGATAAACGAGACGCATGCGCTTCGGCTCAAGCTTATACTTCTTAAACAGCTCGATAATTTCGACCAATCGATCAGGTCTGTGGACCATCGATACCTTACCGCCAGATTTAGCAAGACGGCTGCAAGATTCGATGACATCTTCAAGCGAACAATAAATCTCATGTCTGGCGATGGCGAAATGCTCATTCAAATTCTGTTCATCTGATTTTGGAGTTGGAAAATAAGGGGGATTGCATGTCACAAGGTCAAACTTGCGATTCCCATAGTAGGCAGGCATGTCTTTTAGATCCCCGTGAATCATGCTTAGCTGGTTTCCTAGTCCATTTAATTCTACATTACGGAGAGCCATATCGTAGAGGCGTTCCTGTAGTTCAACCCCTGTAATCGGTACACTTGACCGTCTTGACAAAAATAAAGGAATGACTCCATTTCCTGTACATAAATCTAAAATTTTTCCGCGCGTTTTCGGTACGTACGTAAAGTCTGCGAGCAAGACGGCATCTAAAGAAAAAGCGAAAACGCTGGGGCTTTGGATGATTCTCATATTTTCTTCAGCTAATAGATAATCGATTCGTTCGTCTCCATACAATTGAACCATATTTTCTTTTCCTTTCTTGTACTAAAAAAATGGGGAAATGATGGTGAATGGGAAAACGCATCCCTTTCCGTGGGCATGTGCTGAGCCTCCTCAGACTTCGTCTTCCGGGGTCTCACCTATCATGGTCATCCCACAGGAGTCTCGGCGTTTTCCCATTCACCATACGATAATAAAGGAGCTCAACTATTATTGTATAGTAGAGGGTTTTCAGACTATTAATGTTGTAGTCCCGTGCTACAAACGGGTGATCCTTCAATCTTGAGTAGGAAAAGAGAAAACCCCTTGGGATAATAGCATAAGATTAGATCCCACAGGGCATAAGGCCCAGGAAGTCCTCCGTACGCCCACGGAAAGTGACTCCTTCCCCACTACCCTCTGCTCTAAATTTAATAAAGTTAATTATAAAAAGGAAGCCCTTCCTCGGTTGAGCAAGGAAAGGCTTGGACCTGGGATTATTTCTTTTTGTTTAGAAACGATAAACAGAATAAACAATCTTCATCTCTAGGGCTGCCAAAATGTAAATTACAAATATGAAAACCTTCTTCGTAGAGTCGTGCTAAATTATCGTACCCTTCTCCAACAACCGGTCCCCGGTCTTGTTTAGAGTTGGATGACTTTTGTTTTTCCTGTTCTGTTTCCTTATCTAACCGCTGCCTTAAATGATGATTTTCAAGCGATAAATGCTGGTTTTCTTCCAGCAAATAGGCAAGTTGCTTTTTTAAATCGCCAAGCTGTTCATACAGCTCGCCAATCTGGCTTTCTAAATGGGATACATGTTCAAATATGGCTTTCTTTTTCACGCTTGACTCCACCCTTTTTACTCTGTGGCTTCTGTTTGAACGACTCCTTCATCGATCAACTCTTGTAAGGAGTACTCAAGAACACGTTCTTTATCACGGAATTCGATTTGGACCATACGCTCAAGCATATTCAAGCCAACCACTTTTCCTTTTCCAAAAGAAGTCGCAATGCTTTCACCCAAATCAGGCAGTTCTTTCTTAGCGATTTCATAATCATCATTCTCATATTTAAGGCAGCACATCAAACGACCGCACAGGCCGGAAATTTTTGCTGGATTTAAAGACAGATTTTGGTCTTTTGCCATTTTTATGGATACAGGTTCAAAGTCACCTAAGAAAGTGGAACAGCATAGCATGCGTCCACACGGACCAATTCCACCTAACATCTTCGCTTCGTCCCGCACCCCGATTTGACGCAGTTCAATTCGGGTTTTAAATACCGAAGCTAAATCTTTTACCAATGTACGGAAATCGACCCGTCCATCAGCTGTAAAGTAGAAAATCACTTTATTACGGTCAAACGTATATTCAACATCAACAAGATTCATGTCCAATTTATGTTCACGAATTTTCTTTTCACAAATGCGGTAAGCTTCTGAAGCATTGTCCTTGTTTTCATCCACGGTTACTTTATCTTTATCATCTGCAATACGGATGACTTTTTTAAGAGGTAAGACGACATCTTCTTCGTCTACGGATTTATTAGCAATGACAACTTTCCCGAACTCAATCCCGCGAACTGTCTCGACAATAACATAATCTTCTGTCGTCATTTTCATTTCGCCAGGATCAAAATAATAAATTTTCCCCGCTTGCTTAAATCGGACACCTACAACTTCGATCACTCGATCATCACCTCTGTAGTTGAAGGGTAAGTTGCTCCATCACTAAGTTAGGATGGACATTTTGATTTATCTTTCGTTTCGCCTCAAGTATATAACTTAAGCATTGAGCGGATGATTGACGTGACCATCTCATCGCTGCCTGTTCCAGTTTTTCTCTCTCTGTAATAAACACAATAGAATCTTCCCGGTCCAAATATTGATTAATGATATCCTGGAACCAAAGCATCAACACGTCAAGACCGCGCTGTAAATGCTTACGTTCTTTAAAATGAGGCATCCACTGGTGGTTGATAAATAAAAGTCCTTCATTTGGTTTATTTTGAAGCACTTCAATTAATTGTATCACTAATTTTCGGACATTAGCAAACCACTCATCTTCATTCATTTCCAGGGCTTCTGTCAAATTATTTGTAAGAGCAGCCAATAGTTTTGCGTTCGATTCAGAAACGCCTTCTGCTATGAGCATTTCTTCCGCTCTTCTTGAATTCAGCGGCTGAAGAGCAAGTAGCTGGCACCTGGATCGAATCGTATCCAAAATGGTCTGTCCACTTTCCGTTAGTAGCATCGCAGTTGTTTGCTGGCTCGGCTCTTCCAAAAATTTAAGAAGACGATTGGATGCGTTTGTCGTCATCTTGTCTGCGTCTACGATAATATAAACTTTACGGTTAGACTCCATCCCTGTATAAGTAAATTCTTTTTGTAAGTGAAGGATCTGTTCTTTTTTAATGGACTGTCCTTCCGGTTCCACCCAATGAAGATCCGGATGATTGCCGGTATCGATCCGATGGCAGTCTCTACACTCTAGACAAGGTTCAGCTCCATTCCGGTTTTTACAAAAGATGCTTTTAGCAAATAATACACTCAATTCTTTTTTGCCGGTTCCTCTGCTCCCCTGAAAAAGATAGGCGTGAGAAATTCGGTCTTTTTTAAAGCTGTTCATAAGCATCTGGGCAGCTAGAGGCTGAATTTCTTTCATCTCTTTCCATGTCTGCATAAAACCATTCCGTCCTTACGTATATAAATTAATCAGCAGACCTTTGATTTCTCCGATCATCCCTAACAAATCAATCGATCGCCTTTCTTGCTGGAAGATTATTTCTTAGCTGAGTCCAACTGTGTCCACATTTGTTGCCTAACCTCATTCTAAAGCTCCTTGGTTAGAAGTGAAAAAATGATTCGATTGGAAGAACAAATACGGTTGCTCCACCTACTTCAACCTTAACTGGTTTCGGAATATAAGAGTCGGCATTTCCTCCCATTGGAGAAATAGGAGCGACCATTTGCTCACGCTGGCTGCAATTTTTCTTGATGATATCAAGCGCATCTTCCACATCTTTATCGTCACAGCCAATCATGAACGTCGTATTTCCCTCTCTCAAGAAACCGCCAGTCGTTGATAATTTGGTAGTTTTGAATTTATTTTCCGCTAATGCATCCGTCAACCGATTACTGTCCTTATCTTGAACAACAGCAATGATCATTTTCATCGGAAAACCCTCCTGGTTGGGTGTTTATCCCTATTATAACAAACTCATTCATGCTTTGATGGAAGATAATTCTTCAACACTTCTTCCGCTTCCTCTTTTACTTTGTCAAAAGCCTGACCAGCATTGACGATTTTTATACGATCCTGATAACGCTCAGCTAACTGATGATAGGCGTCATAAACTTTTTGATGAAAATCAATCTTTTCCAAGTCAAGCCTGTTTTGTTCCCGTCTTTTATTAGCAGCGATTCGGCGCAGGCCCTCTTCGGGATCTATATCAAATAATAAAGTCAGAGTTGGCATGCAATTTTCAATAGCAAAGTCATTAATTTTGTAAACTTCATCCATGCCTAATCCTCTTGCATAGCCTTGGTAAGCAAGACTTGAATCAATGAAACGATCGCATAGTACGATTTTTCCTGCCTGGAGCGCAGGTACCACTTTCTCAACGAGATGCTGTCTACGGGCTGCTGCATAGAGTAACGCTTCTGTACGACCGTCCATTGCTGTATGAGAGCGATCTAAAATAACCTCGCGTATCTTTTCTGCAATTTCAATCCCGCCAGGTTCTCTTGTCTCTAATACAGGGTACCCTTGTTCTCGTAAATCTTTCCCGATTTCTTGGAGCATAGATGATTTCCCTGCCCCTTCACCACCTTCAAATGTAACAAATAAACCCTTCACATTCATTCTCCTTTAAACACTCGTATCCCTTGCTCAATATTCTTATTCTGAAAGCGTGCGCCTCTTTGGACTAAAGAGAGCACACGGTTTTTATGCTCATCTGTAATACGTTCTCCTTTTAATAATAATGGAATTCCTGGTGGGTAAGGAATAATAGCTTCTGCTGATACTTTCCCCACTGCTTCATTCCAGTTCACTTTCTTTTCGGTACTTCCATTCATTTCGAAGTACTGCATTTCTAAAGTTTGAATTTCCGGAAACGAAATTTGATCAATGTTTATTGTAGCACGGTTTTTCTCGTATTTTAATTGCGAATCGACTTTATCAAGACGCTCTTTCAACTGGTCAACAGAAAGACTTGGAGCAAGTCCGAAAGTAAAAAGGATTTGATCGAATGTAGCCATTTCAGGATGGATATCTACTTTTTCAAATTTCTTCATGACTTCGAACCCTGTTCCCTCTTTAATCCTTAGAGTCATTTTTAAAGGGTCATCATAAGAGGTGACAGGAAGCACCGACCAATGGTCTTCATAGGATTCAAATACGTTTCTGACCTTCTCTATGAACTGGAGAGTCTCCTGTTTTTCTTCTTCATTCCACTGAGCCAGAAAGTAACGAGCTAAATCAAGACTTGCCATTAAAGGATAGGATGGACTGCTGGATTGAAACATTTGGAGATAATGTTCGATTTTCATTCGATTCACGCGTCTACCCTGTACATGTAAATAAGATGCCATTGTCATAGCAGGAGCCATTTTATGAGCGGATTGAACAACCATATCGGCTCCTATTTGTAAGGCTGAAAGTGGGAATAGGTCTCCCAACTGAAAATGAACGCCATGTGCCTCATCTACACACACGGGGATCCCCTGGGCATGGGCCTCTTCAATAATTTGCTGAAGCGGATAAGTTCGACCAAAGTAATCAGGGCAGGTTAGAAAAAGTCCTCGTGATTTGGGATGAGTTCTCAAAGCCTTACGAACAGCAGAGAGCGTTATTTTGCTGTACCGATTAGTATCCTCTTCATATTCAGGTCCTATGAATACAGGATTAGCACCTGCTAGTTCTAAGCCATTTAAAACAGACTTGTGGCAGTTCCGCTGTACAATGATTTCGTCTCCAGGACCGCATATAGAAAGAAGCATGGCTAAGTTACCTGAAGTTGTTCCATTTACTAAGAAATATGTATGTTCACATTGAAAGAACTCTGCAGCTAGCTTTTGCGCTTGCTCTATGACTCCTTCAGGGGCATGCAAATCATCCAGACCGTTAATTTCTGTAGCGTCTAAAGATAAGATTGCTGAATAATCTTCATTTCCTCGCCGGGAAAACACTTGGCCATATTTGTGGCCTGGTACATGAAAAGAGAGAGGATTTTTCTTTTTGTTTTCTACTAATGCATCATATAACGGAGTTTCACATTGACTGCTCATGGTTCTCACCCTTTTTCTATTTTCTTTCTCTCATTTATCGTACAGAAACCGTCCCTTTGCCGCAAACATACAAATATCCATCTCTTTTTGAGATGGATATCATAGCTGCTATGCATTTAAGATGGAATCATAGAACGATGCGCTTTTGTCATTTGCTCTACAAAAAACTGATATTTGGGATCATCGGCAGAAGTATTAATCATTTCTTTCTCACAAGAATAGCAAATGTACACCCTCAACAAGTAGATTCCATTTTCTGCTTCCTTGGAACAAATACTGCAGCATTGCTTCCTAGCCATTTTTATTCCTCCCCGTCAGCTTGCTTAAGCATTCTCTTAAACCAGGATGTTAAACAGTAGATTTATTTCTAGTATCTCCTAATCTATGAATAATATACGAGAAAAAATAAAAAACCTTAGAAGAAAATCTTCTAAGGTTTCATCGTTGAT
>NZ_JBPCEO010000016.1:0-17500 GCF_050971765.1 Halobacillus sp. A1-3
CGCGAGACTTCCTGGTACGAGAGGAATAATTCCTGGTACGCTAAATATAATCATAGGCGTTTTGTATATCCTTGCCAGCATCTGGCTGACCATGGCAATAACAAAGGAGGCGATGAGTGTAGCTGGGACACTGTCGACTTCTTCCCATACTAAGGATATGTAAATGACCCAACCAATCATGCCGACGAGACCACATTTGATGATCGTATTTCTTGGCGCCTGATAGATGATTCCAAAGGCAGCTGATGCAAAAAAGCTTGCTATGGCATATTCAATCAACATAGTCATTCCTCACGATCTCTAAAATAGTGCAAACATAACAGCAATACCCGCACCAATTGCAAAAGCCGTTAAAAAGGCCTCCGCCCCCTTGGCGAGTCCTGAGATAAGATGACCTGCCATCAAATCCCTTACAGCGTTGGTGATGAGCAGGCCAGGGACCAACGGCATGATAGAACCAACAACTACCTTATCAACTTCCTTCCCGATACCTAATGAAAAAAGGGAAAAGGCTGTAAAACCAATCAACAACGAAGCAATGAATTCAGCAACAAATTTAATTTCAAATAATCGAATAAAGTTAATTAATGCAATAAATCCTAGCCCTCCTGCTATGCAGGCTGGCAGGAAATCGTACCAACTCCCCTGAAACATGAGACTAAAGAAACCACTCGCTAACGTGGCAGCGATGATTTGCATGAGCATGGAATAATCTGTAGGACTGGTTTCAATTTTTCTAAGCTCTTTATACGCTACGTGAGTAGACATGTCTCCACTTGTAATGTTTCTAGAGACATTATTCGCGAGATTTACTTTTTCGAGATTTGTCTCTCGTGCTGAAACTCTTACTAACTTTGCAGGGGCACCAGGGCTAATCGTAAACACAATCCCAGTAGGTGTTACATAACTTTGTGCTTCATCCCGTCCAAAAGATTGGGCAATCCGCGTCATCGTATCTTCCACACGATAGGTTTCCGCTCCATTTTGTTGCATTATCTTCCCCATTAATAAACATAACTCAATTAAGTCCTCTGTACGCTCCACTCGGTCACCTCAATTCATATTACAGTATGTTTAGTGTATCTATTCATATAAAAACCCTTTTTAAAATTTCCACAATCTCGAAACTTCTCCACTTTCTTTTGCACGACTGGCGGGATCTTAGCTCCATATTTGTTCTTAAAGGCTTCCCAATGTTGATGTTCATCAAAGAAAATTCGTCGTAAAATATTCGTCTCCATACAAGTACAATACCACATCATCAAGGGCTGTAGTATGGTAAAAAGTTATACATTCTTTACTTTGAACAAAAACTAATAAAAGAACTATCAGGAAAAGATGTGTGCATTAGTCCCTTTCTAGATAGTTTTTTTAAATCCCCACGAAATATTAGCTTGGGCCTTTATGCCTCTGAAATCTATACCAAGCAATTGAGAAACTACATTTTCCTTAATGACATCTTCTTCAACCAAATAATTTAAAAATGCCCTGATTCGTTGTAATTTTGTATTTATCGCTCCAGCATTATTACCATAGTTTTGCCACTCTCTTAGAAATGTTTTTACAAGGCTAGAATTTACGGTCTTCTAAAAAACTTGAAATGCAAATTTTAAAAGCAAAAAAGGACTACCTCCTTTATTTAGGAAGTAGTCCTTTAATTACTAACTATTTATACATTACTTGAAGAGTTTCCAGAGACTTTTTTGTGTGTTTCAAACTTTTTATAGAAAAATCCAGTCAAAACTTATTTGTAATGCAGAAAAACCCTATTACATAAGTGGTTTGAGCGTTATCACATCATGCCGCCCATTCACTCGGCTAATTAATAGGACAATAATTAGATCCGCAGAACCCTATTATCACAAGGTTTCCGTTAGCAAATAAATTGATTAACCACAATATGTTTTAATACTTTATCAACAGTATCCATTCATAATCCAGTCACTAAACAACTAGATTTCAGATTAAAAGAAATGAACCTTCAACCGTTGGAGCTAATGCATTTTAAAATATTGGGTTCACAAACTAGAAGTGAAGTAGTTGCTAACGTCTAGGGCTTTACCTTTTAATGGCTATTCTATCACTTTCCTATTCATCCGTTCCACCCATTGATGGAGAAGGTTATTATACCGGGTCAAATTTTTATGAATTTTAATGGCCACTTCTTCATTATAGGTATGGACGGTCAAATTACGATCATTTACCATTTCCAAAGCCAGAACAGTCTCTTCATCCTCCAACAAGTGGACCTCCCTGCAACTGCGAATGACGCTCTTCGGAGAGCCGGCATCCACCCCTTCTATGTCATATAAATATTGCTTCGCCGCTTTCCAACTTGCCTCGAAAGAGAATTCAAATCGTTGAATCGCTGCATCTCGTTCCACATCATTCGGTTTTTTAAGGTTAGCTAGCTTTTCAAAGGCAGCCAACGCTTTTTCTGCTGCTTCTAATCGTTGGCGTAATCTCTCCATAAAATCCCCTCCTCTTTCACTTGTTGGACTAGAGAGTCTTTAGCATCATTTAGATCCACCACATCTACATTGTAAGGAATGGTAGACTCTTCAATTTGCTCGATTAGTTTATTCCAGTTAAAAGGAGAGATTGGGGAGGCGGATTCGATAGCGAGGTCGATATCCGAACTATGTTTTTCTTCCTCTCGGGCCCAAGAACCAAATAAGTAAACGCGCGCTTTTTCCTTGCCGAGCTGTTCATTCAAAATTGATTTTAGTTGTTCTAAAACTTGCTCCCGTAAATCTGCAGGACCTCCCATAATATCCCTTCCTCTTTTTTGTCCCATTATAGCATATGTACATGTTATCTATTATGGATTTTCCTTCTCCACTCCCCCAACCAGAAGTTGAATGGCTATCAGTGCTCTTATTAACAACACCAGAACCTAAATTTAGCTTGCGCTATATTAAGGATAAGACCCCTAATCTGGAAGACTTGATTCCGAGATATCTTGAAGCAGATTTTAACCTAAAGCACCCGTTAAAAGGATTAAATAACGTTGACGTTGAATTACATATTAAATAATCAAGAGCATTTTTTGTTTAAAATAAAATAACTAAAGGAGTATTCTAATGAATAATATTTTTGAGATAACGTGCACAGATGAAATATTAAATCGTATCGAAAACTTAAATATAGATTCACAACCAAAATGGGGAAAAATGAATGTCTCTCAAATGTTAGCTCATTGCTCATCTTTCCAAGATATCGCAATGGGATATACTTTCCCCCAAAGAGGTTGGTTAGGGTTATTAGTAGGTAGATTTGCAAAACCCATCTTTTATAATGACAAACCTTTAGACCCCAATATGTCGACTATTCCAACCATATTAATTACAAGTGAAAGAAATTTTGAAATAGAAAGAGAAAAACTGAAACAAAAAATTATAATATTTCAAAAGAATGGACCAGAGTCATGTACAGATCATCCACATCCTTTTTTCGGAAAACTTACTTCCGAACAATGGGGAAAAGGAATCTACAAGCATCTTGACCACCATTTACAACAATTTGGTGTTTAGTGGCAGGAGTTTAAATATACCGTACCATCTTAAAGTAATCTGCTTTGTTAGTTAATAGCTCAATGCCCTGATATTCCTTGAGCTTATGTAATAAAGGGCTAAGGCTCTATTGAACAATTGCCACCTATTGCTGAAGACTCAATTTCGAGATAAACCAAATGGGAAGAACTCTTTTTCCTCTAATAACAATTCAGGCTTGATTTTTGTCGAACAAGTATTTAAAACTTTCCAATAGCACTTCGGGAATTTCAACTTGAGCATAGTCCTTCACTAAACGAAGTCCCTTTATTTCAAGGAAGGTATCCCTCTCACGGAATTTGCAATAAAGAAATGGCCGGTCCATTTTTTCCAAGCTGGTTCACCTCGAATTACTATCTTTTCTTTAACTTCCCTTTTAAGGTCAATAGGTCAATTGTTCATAACACTTTCCCCTTATATCAATTTCTTTAATAGTTTTGTTAGCATGAAAAAGCACCCCGTTATGGGATGCCATAATTTAGTAAAGTTGTTTGCTTAGGGCTTCAATCTGTTCACATGTTTGTTGCATCTTTTCATTAACCCACGCAGGATACGTTTCTTCATCCCCGCTCTTAATTTTCGAAAGGGTTTCCAAGTAAACAATAAGATAATCAAGCTTTGATGATGGGTGCTGCATTCCATCACCTCCCTCCTATCGAACTAATTCGACAGAAAGGATTTATTCCCTTCATAACAAAACACGTGCAAGGGTAACTACTCATTTATGGATCCTTCATAAATCGTGTCAAACTTATAGGGATAAGTATCGAAAGCTGGAAAGGAGTGCCTGAAGGAGGCAGCTTCCGGTAGTTTCAACTGGAGTGAATTTCTATTATATAATTTTGTAAAGGTTACAACTTTTAAGATACCCCTCAATATCTCGAAACTGAGTCTTCCACAATCCTGACCTATACTTGAAGACTCAGTTTTGAGATTAATTGTCTTGAATCACCATTAATTTCAAAAAATCACCCTTTCCCACATGCATTTTTTCAATTTATGAATAAAAGAAAAGCCTCCCAAAAGTTTATGAACTCTTGAGAGACCTCAATATTTTGTAAACAATTTTAAAAACCAGTCATAATCCAGTCAAATTGTTCTTAAACCCTATGTTGAAAGGGTTTTGGGGGCTATCACATCATGCCGCCCATTCCGCCCATGCCGCCCATATCAGGCATGCCGCCGCCAGAACCTTCTTCTTCAGGAAGATCAGCGACTACAGCTTCAGTTGTTAAGAACATAGCTGCTACGGAAGCTGCGTTTTGAAGTGCGGAACGAGTAACTTTTGTTGGGTCAACGATACCGCTGTCGACCATGTTTACCCACTCGCCAGTTGCTGCGTTAAATCCTACACCGACTTCTTCGCCTTTCAGACGCTCTACGATGATGGATCCTTCAAGACCAGCGTTGTGAACGATTTGGCGAACTGGCTCTTCTAGTGCGCGAAGCACGATGGAAGCACCTGTTGCTTCGTCGTCAGAAAGCCCAAGAGATTCAACAGCATGCAGAATGTTAACTAGAGCTGTACCACCACCAGCGACGATACCTTCTTCTACCGCTGCTCGAGTAGAGTTCAGGGCGTCTTCGATGCGTAGTTTACGCTCTTTCAATTCTGTTTCTGTTGCTGCGCCGACTTTAATGACAGCTACGCCACCTGAAAGTTTTGCAAGGCGCTCTTGTAATTTCTCTTTGTCGAATTCAGAAGTTGTTTCTTCTGCTTGTGCACGAATCTGAGCTACGCGGGAAGCGATTTGATCAGGTTGTCCGGCACCTTCAACAATTGTAGTGTTTTCTTTTGTAATAACCGCTTTAGACGCGCGTCCAAGCTGATCGATTGTAGCATTCTTCAATTCAAGACCAAGGTCTTCTGTGATCACTTGACCACCAGTTAGTGTCGCAATGTCTTCAAGCATTGCTTTACGACGGTCACCGAATCCTGGAGCTTTAACCGCTACAGCATTGAATGTACCGCGTAGTTTGTTCACAACTAGTGTTGCAAGTGCTTCGCCTTCTACGTCTTCAGAGATAAGAAGTAGAGGTTTAGATTGTTGTACTACTTGTTCAAGGACAGGAAGAACTTCCTGGATGTTGTTGATCTTCTTGTCAGTGATTAGGATGTACGGATCTTCAAGAACCGCTTCCATTTTATCCTGGTCAGTAACCATGTAAGGTGAAGCATATCCGCGGTCGAACTGCATTCCTTCAACCACTTCTAGTTCAGTGTTGAATCCTTTAGATTCTTCGATTGTGATAACGCCGTCGTTTCCAACGCGCTCCATCGCTTCAGCGATAAGCTGTCCAACTTCATTATCAGAAGCAGAGATGGAAGCTACCTGTGAAATAGACTCACGGCCTTCGATTGGTTTAGAGATTTTACGTAGTTCTTCAGTCGCTACTTCAGTCGCTTTTTCGATTCCGCGACGAATGCCAACTGGGTTCGCACCAGATGTTACGTTTTTAAGCCCTTCACGGATCATCGCTTGTGCAAGAACCGTCGCTGTTGTTGTACCGTCACCTGCTACGTCGTTTGTTTTAGACGCAACTTCAGATACAAGCTGAGCACCCATGTTTTCGAAGTGATCTTCAAGCTCGATTTCTTTTGCGATGGTTACACCATCATTTGTAATTAGTGGAGAACCGAATTTTTTATCTAGAACGACGTTACGTCCTTTTGGTCCTAGTGTTACTTTTACTGCATTTGCTAATGTATCGACACCACGAAGCATCGCGCGGCGTGCGTCTTCACTAAACTTAATTTCTTTAGCCATTAAAAATGCCCTCCTTATTAATATCGTATCGATTCATTTATAAGTATTTTTTGGTAGAGGCTTATTGAATGACAGCCAACACATCTGATTCACGAAGAATCAAGTATTCGTTGCCTTCATATTTAACTTCTGTACCAGCGAACTTAGAGTAGATGACGCGGTCGCCTTGTGCGACTTCCAAAGCAACTTTCTCACCGTTGTCTGTCACGCGGCCAGTACCTACTGCAACAACTTTACCTTCCTGAGGCTTTTCTTTCGCAGAATCAGGTAGTACAATTCCGCTCGCAGTAGTCTGCTCTTCTTCAACTAGTTCAATAACAATACGATCACCAAGTGGCTTTAACAATTAGGACACCCTCCTTGATAAGGTTAGTTTCAATTTTTTTGTCGTTTATTAGCACTCGTTGTTACTGAGTGCTAACACAATTCTTATCATAATCAATTCACTTTCGTTTTTCAAGTAGAAAACTGTTAATTTCCGTACTATTTTTTCGACAAAAAATTTGCATCAGACCGTTACGCTTACTAGTGGTTTTAAAACTATGATAAAATACATAAAGTATCCTTAATAAATGAGTTTATCCTGCGGAATGGGACAGTCTCCTTCCGCAGATTTTGTATCTACCTATATAGAAGGACGTGAGTGTTTTGCCTAAGCGTTACTGGTATATCATCATGACATATGTAATCACGCAGCTTTCCGCGCTCATCGGTGTCCCGATTGCGAAAGAATTCGGATTAAGTAATTTCGATGCCATCGCTGTCTGGTCTGTGCTCAGTTTTACCATTGCAACCATTATCATTTTACTTTTGCTTAAACCTGACATAAAGGAAGCCTCGATGAGCCGTGACGCTTCTGGAGCCGGCGGTGTTATCCTCTGGTCCATTGCCGGTGTATTTCTTGCCTTATTCGCCCAGGGGCTTGCGGCTGCGATCGAATCGAACGTGTTCGGAATCCCACCGGGGTCAGAAAATACGATGGGGTTAATGGAGATTGCGCGTGAGTCGCCGCTCTTCATTCTGCTACCGGTCGTATTTGCTCCTATTACAGAGGAAATTATTTTCCGTAAGGTCATTTTCGGTTCGATTTATAAGCGAACCAACTTCTGGATCGCGGTGCTTTTTTCCGCACTTATCTTCGGTGCGTTCCACTTTGACTTTAAGCACATGTTAGTTTACTTCTCCATGGGAGTGGTATTCGCCTTCCTATATGTCAAAACTAAACGAATTATTACACCAATCGTGGCGCACATGGCGATGAACTCGTTTGTTGTCGTGACGCAGTACTTTCTAGATGAAGAGGATATTCGACGGATGCAGGAACAATTGGAGACCATTTTTATTGGAGGCATTTTGTAATATGAGAACTTCCCCCCTATTTATGGCGTTTCTCTACTTCGGGATGGGCATTGCATTTACGTACATTGCCGCCCAGGCTGTAGAAGACACGATATGGAACGCTATTACGATCCTGTTGTCAATCATTGCAACCTTCAACATTGCTGTTGCGATCCGTCTTGTCAATCTTCAGCGCCGCATTCAGAAATCTAAAGACAAATAAAAGCTCCATTGCCTTGGTCTTTCGAGGCAATGGAGCTTAATTATAGAAACGCAGGAGCTGCCTCCTGCGTTTTTGTTTATGCTTCTTTTTCAATTCCTTCTTCCTCATCATCCTGCACACCTTTTAAGATGAATGAGAAAGGCAAAGCAATCACCAAGACGATCGCTGACACGAGAAATGCTTCATTTAATGTTTGCAGCGTTGCCGCCTGCATATCGATGTCAGGAGCAGCAGATACTTGAGCCCGTCTAACTTCATAATAAATCGAGAAAAAGACGATCCCGAGTGATGAAGAAATCTGGCGGATGATGTTATTCATCGCAGATCCCTGCGCAACTAAGTGTTCTGGAATAGCATTCATTCCGGACGTTGTCGCCGGCATGTTCCCCATTCCCATACCAAGCCCGCGAATGGTGTTTAACAATAAAATCAGCCAATATGGCGTTGATAAATTTAAGAAACTTAACCCTAGCGTCGCCGCTGCCATAATTGTAAGGCCAGGCGGCACAACGTACTTCGGTCCTTTTTTATCAAGGATCCTTCCGCCAATTGACATGAAGATCCCACTCGCTGCGGCAGCAGGCAAGAATAGCAGTCCTGTCATTACTTCATTTAGCCCATACACATTTTGAATCAGTAATGGCAGCAGGAAAATTCCTGAAAACAAACCGATCGATGCCGCTGAAGTTACAACGATAGAAACTGAATATGTTGGTACCTTAAATACGGATAAGTTCAATAACGGATCGTCCTGACGGTTTTCGTACCTTACAAAAAGGATAAGTGCCAATATACCGCCAATAATCAGCAGCAGGTTCAGCGTATCAAACAGGCTGTCCACATTTCGGCCTCGTCCTAAAGCAAACAGCACCGCTCCAATACCCGAAGTTACAATAATAAAACCAATCAGATCGAATTTTTTATTCGGGTCCGTTTCAGTAGGCTCCAGGAATTTCGTAGATAAAATAAGACCGGTGAGTCCGAACGGAATATTAAAGGCAAACAGCCACGGCCAGTCAAAATACTGTATCAAAAACCCGCCGATCGTCGGTCCTACAGCGGGAGCGACCATTGCCGCAACGCCGTACACTCCAACCGCTAACCCACGTTCATAGCGCGGGAATGAATTGAAAATCAGAGCCATCGCAATCGGCATCATCAACCCTCCGGCCATTCCTTGAACGGCACGAGAAAGGATGACCATGCCTAAGGATCCTGAAAAGAAGCCCATAATGGATCCCACGATGAAAATAGTCAATCCAGCTAAATAAACCTTTTTCTTGCCGAACCGATCGCCAAAATAACCGGTGAGCGGCATCGTCATTCCCATTGACACCATGAAGATCGTCAAGATCCAGCCGACAGCTACTGCGTTTGAATCAAAGATTTCAATGAAGCGCGGCAAGATTGGATTCAGCATACTATTATTTAAAATGACGGTGAACGTTCCGAAAAGCACGGAAACGACGACCAGCCATTTATTCGGTAATTTGCTCATGGATCATCCCTCACTTTCCTTCGATACACGAACTATTGTTTACTATACCACCACTGTTTTGGATTAACCATCATCCTGCCCATTCTATTCGATCTTTTTTTACTTTTTTCGCGTCCATTTTCATACCATTGAAATGATTGGAATGGAAAGGGTTTCCTCAAGCTTAAACCTCTATTGTAACCGTTTAACTTACCTTCCACATGTTTACACGCACTCCTAATGCGGGTACTCCACATACGAACACTCAAGGAGGTCGTTTTATAATGGGACGATTAGATAATAAAGTGGCTGTCGTCACAGGATCCGCTACAGGGATCGGTGCAGCTACAGTGAAACTATATGCAAAAGAAGGCGCAACGGTCGTCTGCGCTGATGTCAATGAAGAAGACGTAAAGCAGACGGTTGATGAAGTGATAAAAGATGGTGGAAAAGCAGAGTTTTGTTCTTTAGATGTTTCCAATGAAGATAGTGTTTCCGAATTTGCGGATTACCTCAAAGATAAATACGGCAAGGTTGATGTCTTATTCAACAACGCAGGCATCGATGAAGAAGGGGGAAAAGTGCACGAGTACCCGGTAGACCTTTTTGACCGGATCATTGCCGTCGATTTGCGCGGCACTTTTTTAACAAGTAAGTTCCTTCTCCCATTAATGATGGAACAAGGAGGTTCGATCATTAATACGTCTTCAATGTCTGGACGCGCAGCTGACTTGGATCGCTCCGGCTACAATGCGGCCAAAGGCGGCATCACCAATTTTACAAAAGCCATGGCGATTGATTATGCACGTGAAGGCATACGCGTGAATTCTATTGCACCAGGAACTATTGAGACGCCGCTTGTTGATGAGCTGGCGGGGACGAAGGAACAAAAAGAAGGACAGGAGTTCCGCGAGGCGCAAAAGTGGGTGACTCCAATGGGACGCTTAGGAAGTCCTGAGGAAGTTGCTAATGTTGCTCTTTTCTTAGCTTCTGATGAAAGTTCCTATGTTACAGGGGAAGACATTGCTGTCGACGGAGGCATCATGGCTTATACATGGCCAGGTAAAATGCTGATCGATAAAAGCTGGAAAGAGAATACGAAGTAAGAATAAAAGAAAGAGGATGCCGCTTCATAACAGCATCCTCTTTCTTTTATTCTTCTATTTCATCTAATGGGTAATGCTTCAAGAAATAGACGAGTGCCTGAAGCTCTATGGCCAGGTCGATGTGATGTACACGTACGTTCGACGGGACAGAAATACGAGCCGGTGTAAAATTTAAAATCCCCGAAATCCCCGCTTCCACCAGGCGATCGGCAATGCCCTGTGCTTCTGATGCGGGTACCGTAAGAATCGCTACCGTCAGCTCCCCCATCTTCTCTTCCAGATCATCGATGTGCTCGACACGTACTCCGCCAACTTCTGTGCCGACGCGCTCACGGCTGGCATCAAACGCAATTTCAATTTTTGTATTATTGTTTTTCGTGAAATTATAGTTTAAGAACGCTGTTCCCAGGTTTCCGACACCGATTAATGCGACACTTGTCGTCTCATCTTGATCGAGCGTCTTTCTGAAAAAGGACAGCAAATATTCAACATTGTAGCCATAGCCTTTTTTTCCGAGGGCTCCAAAGTAGGAAAAGTCTCTGCGAATCGTCGCAGAATCGACTTTGACCGCATCACTCAATTCTTTTGATGATACACGCAGTTTTCCCTGGCTGTGCAAATTGTTCAGAAAGCGATAGTACAATGGCAATCGCTTCGCTGTTGCTTGAGGTATTTTTGTATGTTCCAAATCCATGGATTTCTGCCTCCTTTACCGATCGACCCGTTGGTAATCCCCATTTTTACCTCCCGTTTTTTCTAAAAGGTAAGTCGGACCGATGACCATTCCTTTATCCAGCGCTTTACACATATCATAGACGGTGAGAGCCGTAGCAGAAGCCGCCGTTAGCGCTTCCATTTCCACCCCTGTGCTTCCCTTAGTCTTCACTTCTACCTCGATGTGTAACGTATAAGCTTCATCTGCTTCCCAACTAAACGATACGTCAATACCTTTTAGCGATAGCGGGTGACACATAGGAATCCAGTCAGATGTCTTTTTGGCTGCCATAATACCAGCTACCTGTGCAACGGCAAGCACATCACCTTTAGCCATCTCTTTATTGGTCACTTTATAATAGATCTCTTCATTCACTTGGACACTTGTGTGGGCCACAGCTGTACGCACCGTTTCCCCTTTTTCAGAGATATCCACCATTCGGGCACGGCCTTGTTCGTTAAAATGTGTAAACTCTGACATGAAACGTCTCCTCTTTACGGTTTTCACAAACTTCCTGATTGCTACACTACTCTTATTCTACCAAAAAATCAAACGTTAGTCGTTAAAGATTTCACAAACTTTGAAGCCATTGTCTTGCTAGAAGAATCCGATATAAGATACACTTATTTCATTGAGGTGAAACGACATGATTCTCATGCAACTGAATCAATTGACGAAGCGTTTTGGTGCTGAGTTGATTTTATCGAATATTAAATTAGAAGTACAAATGAATGATCGGATTGCCATTGTCGGACGTAATGGCGCTGGGAAATCGACGTTACTTAAAATGATGGCCGGGGAAATGAGTCATGATTCCGGTGACATTTTTAAACCAAAAGAAACAACGGTCGGTTATCTCGCACAAAATACAGGCCTTCAATCTGAAGAGACGATTTGGAATGAGATGGAGAACGTGTTTACCCATCTAAAAAACTTGGAAAAAGAACTGCGGGCTATGGAAACTAAGATGGCGGACCCTAATTTGCTTGAAGATAGAGACAGGTACCAGCAATTGCTCACCGAGTACGACCGTAAGCAGGAATATTTTAAAACAGCTGGCGGTTATCAATACGAAACGGACATCAAAGCTGTCCTGAATGGTCTTAATTTCAAGGATTTCGATTGGAATACTCCAATCACATCTCTCAGTGGCGGTCAAAAAACACGGCTTGCGCTAGGTAAGCTGCTTTTGACTAAACCTGACGTCTTGATTTTGGACGAGCCAACTAACCACCTGGATATCGACACGCTCTCCTGGCTTGAAGGATACTTGCAAGGATACGCAGGGGCTGTCGTTATCGTCTCCCACGATCGTTATTTCCTCGACAAAATCGTGAATACCGTTTACGAAATCGCTTTTCAATCTTCGAAAAAATACCACGGCAACTACAGTGATTATTTGAAGAAGAAAGAAGCCGATTTTGAAATCGAGATGAAACGGTTCGAGAAACAACAAGAAGAAATCAAACGGATGGAAGACTTTATCCAGAAAAACATCGTCCGTGCCACAACTAGTAAGCGGGCCCAAAGCCGTAGGAAACAGCTAGAAAAAATGGAGCGCGTCGATAAACCGAAAGACGACAACTTGTCTGCGAAATTCAGTTTTCAAGTAGCCAAAAGAAGCGGCAATGATGTGTTGAGATTGCGTGATTACGGCTTCCGTTATGAACCCGATTCACCTTACTTGTTCGATAATCTCTCCCTCGATGTTACCCGTGGGGATTCCATTGCGCTTGTAGGACCGAATGGAGTCGGTAAAACCACGTTATTGAAGACGCTTATTGGAGAACTCGAAGCCTCCAAAGGAGAAAAAATGATCGGGACCAACGTACAAATTGGTTATTATGATCAGGAACAAACGAAACTGAACTCTAAGAAAACCGTCCTTCAAGAACTTTGGGACGACTATCCGATGAAAAATGAGAAAGATATTCGTACGATATTAGGCAACTTCCTGTTCTCTGGTGAAGATGTTTTGAAACCAGTATCTGCTTTGAGCGGAGGCGAAAAAGCTCGCTTGTCACTTGCGAAGCTGATGATGCAGGAAGCGAATTTCTTAATTTTGGACGAACCGACCAACCATCTGGACTTAGATAGTAAGGAAGTGTTGGAAGCAGCGCTTGTAGATTACCCAGGAACACTGATCTTTGTCTCCCACGACCGCTACTTTATAAACAAAATCGCCACGCAGATTGTAGAAATGCTGCCGGGAGAAACGAAACTGTATCTTGGGGACTATGATTATTATGCTGAAAAGAAACAAGAGGAATACGAACTTCAACAAATTGAAGAAGCTGAACGTCTGAAAAATGAACCTGCTAAACAAGAAGTTCAGCAGAAGAACAGTTTCCAGCAAGATAAAGCAGCAAAACGCGAAGAACGTAAGAAAAACCGCCGCATTGCTGAGATTGAAGAAGAAATTGAACAGTTAGAAGCCAAACTTGAAGAGAATGACGAGTTATTATGTGACCCTGAAATCTACCAAGATCACGAGAAATCTCTAGAGCTCACTGAAGCCAACACCCAATACCAACATCGTATCGAAGCACTCATGGAAGAATGGGAAGCTCTGCATGAAGAGTAATATTACACACACCTCAGGTCATCCAAAATCTGGATGACCTGAGGTGAATTTTTTTGCTAATTTCCTTTGTATAGGAATGTATGAACAGGATATTAATATCCACAATGTTATCAACGTGTAAAGACGCTTATTTTAGTTCTCAACAGGTTTATACACATTATCCACATTTACTAACAGAGTTATCCACATTTTTGTTAACGATTTCTTTACAAATTTTCATAGGCTTAATAAAATTTATCCACTGAATAAATATACAATTGTGCATAACTTTATTAAGCGATGCGAAATTACCTCGATTATGACTACGATGAGATAGGCGCTTTAGTTAGGCAACTGTTCATAAAAAAAGCTTTTCTCCATAATTAGGAGAAAAGCTTTCTTTATCACGATCTTTGACCATATTTCTCTAAATCCAGGCCTGGATTGGCATTCAAATCCCAGCCAGCGCGATGTCCCTGGTTAAATGCCACAGCCCCTGCAGCTGCAATCATGGCCGCATTATCTGTGCATAAGTGTAATGGTGGAATGAGGAGTTCTGTGTCTAAATGTTCAAACTTTTCCACAAGAGCTGAGCGCAGTCCGCGATTAGCTGCGACTCCTCCGGCTACAATCATCTGTTTAACCCCATATTCTTCAGCTGCACGATATGCTTTTGTGGATAACACGTCCACAACACTTGCTTGGAAACTAGCGGCTACATCTGCGTCTTTCAAAACTTCCCCTTTTTGCTTCGCATTGTGTAGTCGATTGATTACAGCAGATTTTAATCCGCTGAAACTGAAGTCATATGATCCATCCTCTAACCAGGCACGAGGAAAGTCGATTGTCTCCTCGCCTTCTGCAGCTAAGCGGTCAATTTGTGGACCACCTGGATAAGGCAGCTTTAAGGTTCTTGCAACTTTATCATAAGCCTCCCCCGCAGCATCATCACGTGTTTCCCCGATGATTTCGAATTTCCCGTGCTCTCGCATAAGAATCAATTCGGTATGACCGCCGGACACAACTAAAGCTAGTAAAGGAAACTCAAATTCCTTTTCTAATCGGTTGGCGTAAATATGGCCAGCAATATGATGCACTCCGACAAGTGGTTTCTGTTTGGCAAAAGCAATGGCCTTTGCTGCATTAACTCCAACCAGCAAAGCTCCTACTAGGCCAGGACCTTCCGTTACAGCGATCGCATCCATATCATCAATCGTAAGTCCTGATTCATCTAACGCTTCCTCTAAGGTCACTGTCATCTGCTCAATATGGTGTCTAGAAGCAATTTCAGGCACAACGCCGCCGAATCGTTTATGACTCTCGATCTGTGAAGCCACCACATTGGTGACAAGCTCCCTTTCATTTTTCACTATAGCGACGGCTGTTTCATCACAACTCGTTTCAATGGCTAAAATATATTGATCTATACTCATTTTAATCCCACCCACATGACTAACGCATCTTCACCGTTGTCTGTATAATATCGTTTCCGTACACCGCCAGGGACAAGTCCGAATTTACGGTACATATGCTGGGCAGCTGTATTGGATACTCTAACTTCCAAAGATAACTGAACGGCGCCCTGGCTTATAGCTTCTTCACACGTATGACGAAACAACTGCTCACCGTACTTATGACCACGATAATCAGGGTGAATCGCGATATTTGTGACATGTGCTTCGTCAATAATCAGCCACAGTCCGCTATAACCGAAAACTTTCCCATTCTTCTCAATTACAAAATAATGGGCGTATGGATTTTCAGTCACTTCATTCTCAAAAGTTTCTGCTGGCCAAGGAGTAGCAAAAGAGGCTTGTTCGACCTCTAGAACCTCATCGATATCCTGTGTCTTCATTTCTCTTATATCGACCATATTACTTCTTCTCCTGCTGCTCCAACCATTTCGCCTCTGCTTCTGGCAGACGTAAATAATTGGGCACCAATTCATGAATTGGGCCAGGCTCTTTCATAGCTCCTACTTGAGCCACAATCGACGGTCTTGAAAAATGGTAAGGTTCTTCAGGGATGACCGCCTGCTCACCAAGCGTATCCCGGATCAGCTCTTCATGAATTGAAATATCCTGACTGACAAAAAGAATCCGGGCACCTAGCTCTTTCAAACCTTGAAGCCAATCCGCCATCAGTACATTCGTTTCTTCTTTCGCAAGCTTCATGTCCTGATCATATAACCCTGTGTAAACGAGTCCTCTACGAGCATCGAAGAAGGGAGACACATAACCTTGAAAGAATCTGCCCTGCCTCGCAACAGCTTCAAGACTCGATACACCAACAACAGGGATATTTAACGACCACGCCATTGTTTTCGCTGTTGTTAAACCTATTCTTACACCTGTATAAGAACCCGGCCCGTGAGCCACAGCAATCCGGTCCAAGTCCTCTGGCTGCGTTCCAGTATCCTTCATCAACTGATTGATGGCTGGCATTAAACGTATGGAATGATTTTTTTTGATATTCGTTACATACTCCCCGGCAACTACACCATTTTTCATAATAGCAACACCCATTACGTAGTTGGAAGTATCAATCGCTAAGATATTCATCTAATAATCTCCTTACAAATCTCGTCAAAATGACCTGAATTCGCTTCAAGGATAAATGTCCGCCTCATTTCATCCGAATATTTAATGGTGAGGTCCAGACGCTCTTTTGGCAAAAACTCTTCGATGAAATGCGCCCACTCTACCACACAGACACCGTCTCCTTCAAAATATTCTTCAAAACCTAAATCCTCATCACTGTCTTCAAGTCTGTAAACATCCATATGATAAAAAGGTACACGGCCCACGTATTCTTTAATGATCGTAAACGTCGGACTGTTAATCGTTCTTTTCACACCCAGCCCACGGCCTAAGCCTTTGGTAAAAGTCGTTTTCCCTGCACCCAGGTCTCCTTCTAATGTTAATACATCTCCGGATTGAAGTCGATGACCGAGCTCTTCAGCAAAAGTCATCGTCTCTTCTGGAGAAGAACTGATCCATTCATACCGTGCCATTTACTCACCCTTTTTCGTTAAATGTGTATAACCTGTTTTCGTTACTATTTTTTTTGTTTTCTGGTCATGCAGATAGACCGTCGGATTATCTTGCTGTTTTTCTTTTACAATACCTACCCTGCTTACTTTTACACCTACTCGATCAGCAGCTTTTATAACCTCAGGCCATTCCTCTTCAGAAACGGTACCCATCAGTTCAAAATCCTCTCCTCCTGTAAGCATCCATTCGTCATAATGGTCAGGGAAGAATTCTTTAACTGAAGGGGTAAAAGGAATCTGCTCCTTTTCTAAATGTATATCCATCTCAGAAGCCTCGGCGATCTCATTTGATTCATTAGCCATTCCGTCACTGATATCGTTCAATGCTAATCGTTTAATATCATGTAATGCTTGAGCAAAAGAGGCTCTTGGCTCTGGCATTCGGTGTCTATGTATAAGGAAGGTCTTTTCCTCATCATTGACAGTAGATCCTTTTAGTAGACATTCCAAACCAGCTCTTGAATCTCCAAGTGTTCCTGTTACAAATACGACATCTCCTGCACGTGCAGCTGATCGGTAACGAGCTTTATCTCTGTCCACATATCCAATGACTGTAATGGAAACGGATAGCTCACTTCCAGAAACAGTATCTCCACCGATAACATCCATCCTGTATTGGGCTGCTAAATCTTTCATTCCACGATAAAGCTCCTCTAAGCCTGTTGAACTCCATTCCGGTGGAACGACTACAGAGACTAAATAAAAAG
>NZ_JBPCEO010000017.1:0-1719 GCF_050971765.1 Halobacillus sp. A1-3
CTAACGCATCCCCTTAACCTTCCAGCACCGGGCAGGTGTCAGCCCCTATACTTCGCCTTACGGCTTCGCAGAGACCTGTGTTTTTGGTAAACAGTCGCTTGGGCCTTTTCACTGCGGCTCCTCGGCAGAGGAGCACCCCTTCTCCCGAAGTTACGGGGTCATTTTGCCGAGTTCCTTAACGAGAGTTCTCCCGCTCACCTTAGGATCCTCTCCTCGTCTACCTGTGTTGGTTTGCGGTACGGGCACCTCTTTCCTCACTAGAGGATTTTCTTGGCAGTGTGAACTCAGGAGCTTCGGTACTTTAGTTCCCTCCCCATCACAGCTTGACGTTGCCGGACGGATTTGCCTATCCGACCGTCTCACTGCTTGGACGCGCTCATCCAATGGCGCGCTCTCCTTATCCTCCTGCGTCCCCCCGTCGTTCAAACGGAAAGGAGGTGGTACAGGAATATCAACCTGTTGTCCATCGCCTACGCCTTTCGGCCTCGGCTTAGGTCCCGACTAACCCTGAGAGGACGAGCCTTCCTCAGGAAACCTTAGACTTTCGGTGAAAGAGATTCTCACTCTTTTTTCGCTACTCATACCGGCATTCTCACTTCTAAGCGCTCCACCAGTCCTTACGGTCTGACTTCACGGCCCTTAGAACGCTCTCCTACCACTGATCGTAAGATCAATCCGCAGCTTCGGTGGTGTGTTTAGCCCCGGTACATTTTCGGCGCAGAGTCACTCGACCAGTGAGCTATTACGCACTCTTTCAATGATGGCTGCTTCTAAGCCAACATCCTGGTTGTCTAAGCAACTCCACATCCTTTTCCACTTAACACACACTTGGGGACCTTAGCTGGCGGTCTGGGCTGTTTCCCTTTCGACCATGAACCTTATCACCCACGGTCTGACTCCCAGGACAAAGTCGATGGCATTCGGAGTTTGACTGAATTCGGTAACCCGATAGGGGCCCCTCGTCCAATCAGTGCTCTACCTCCATGACTTTCTATCCTGAGGCTAGCCCTAAAGCTATTTCGGAGAGAACCAGCTATCTCCGTGTTCGATTGGCATTTCACCCCTACCCACACCTCATCCCCGTAATTTTCAACTTACGTGGGTTCGGACCTCCAGTCAGTGTTACCTGACCTTCATCCTGGACATGGGTAGATCACACGGTTTCGGGTCTACGACCGCATACTCACTCGCCCTATTCAGACTCGCTTTCGCTGCGGCTCCGCTTCTGCGGCTTAACCTCGCATACGGTCGTAACTCGCCGGTTCATTCTACAAAAGGCACGCCGTCACCCATTAACGGGCTCCGACTACTTGTAGGCACACGGTTTCAGGTTCTCTTTCACTCCCCTTCCGGGGTGCTTTTCACCTTTCCCTCACGGTACTGGTTCACTATCGGTTACTAGGGAGTATTTAGCCTTGGGAGATGGTCCTCCCGGATTCCGACGGAATTCCTCGTGTTCCGCCGTACTCAGGATCCACTCCGGAGGAAGGAAGGTTTTGACTACAGGGCTGTTACCCTCTATGGCTGAGCTTTCCAGCTCGATTCGTCTACCTTCCTTCTTGGTAACTCCAATGGAGTGTCCTACAACCCCAGAGAGCAAGCTCTCTGGTTTGGGCTGTTTCCGTTTCGCTCGCCGCTACTTGGGAAATCGCATTTGCTTTCTCTTCCTCCGGGTACTGAGATGTTTCAGTTCCCCGGGTGTGCCGTCCTATACCTATG
>NZ_JBPCEO010000019.1:0-1108 GCF_050971765.1 Halobacillus sp. A1-3
GTTAAAATTTACCCTTGAAATTTTCTCTCCAGGGCAATATAATATATCTTGTCCTTGAAAAAAGAGAATAAAAGGTTTGGTGGCGACGGCGAAGAGGTCACACCTGTTCCCATGCCGAACACAGCAGTTAAGCTCTTCAGCGCCGATGGTAGTCGGGTCGATCCCCGTGAGAGTAGGACGCCGCCAAGCTTTAATTTAAATCCGGAGGATTAGCTCAGCTGGGAGAGCACTTGCCTTACAAGCAAGGGGTCGCAGGTTCGAACCCTGCATCCTCCACCATAAAAAAACATCATTAGAGGAAGCCGGCCTAGCTCAACTGGCAGAGCAACTGATTTGTAATCAGTAGGTTGGGGGTTCAAGTCCTCTGGCCGGCACCATATAAATTCTGTTTTTTGCACGAGCCATTAGCTCAGCTGGTAGAGCATCTGACTTTTAATCAGAGGGTCGAAGGTTCGAATCCTTCATGGCTCACCATTCAACATGCGGGTGTGGTGGAATTGGCAGACACGCTAGATTTAGGATCTAGTGCTTCACGGCGTGGGGGTTCAAGTCCCTCCACCCGCATTATGCGGAAGTAGTTCAGTGGTAGAACACCACCTTGCCAAGGTGGGGGTCGCGGGTTCGAATCCCGTCTTCCGCTCCATTTATTTTAAAGAGCTACTTATTAATACTAACACGAATCTAACATAAACTTGCCAAGCCGGGGTGGCGGAATTGGCAGACGCACAGGACTTAAAATCCTGCGGTGGGTTTCCACCGTGCCGGTTCGAGTCCGGCCCTCGGCACCATAATCTCATATGCGCCCGTAGCTCAATTGGATAGAGCGTCTGACTACGGATCAGAAGGTTAGGGGTTCGACTCCTCTCGGGCGCGCCATTATACGGGAAGTAGCTCAGCTTGGTAGAGCACTTGGTTTGGGACCAAGGGGTCGCAGGTTCGAATCCTGTCTTCCCGACCATTCCCAAAATAAACGGGGCCTTAGCTCAGCTGGGAGAGCGCCTGCTTTGCACGCAGGAGGTCAGCGGTTCGATCCCGCTAGGCTCCACCATTATCTAATTTGATCTTTGAAAACTGAACGAACCAACCAGTACGTCAATTATTTCTTCTT
>NZ_JBPCEO010000020.1:0-1081 GCF_050971765.1 Halobacillus sp. A1-3
AACCCTCAAAACTGGATAAGAATCACAAACATCGGAAACGGTCTTTCACGTTAGATAGATAAGTCATCGATCAATTAGTATCCGTCAGCTGCACGTGTCACCACGCTTCCACCTCGGACCTATCAACCTCATCGTCTCTGAGGGATCTTATTACCTTATAGGTAAGGGAAATCTCATCTCAAGGAGGGCTTCATGCTTAGATGCTTTCAGCACTTATCCCGACCACACGTAGCTACCCAGCTGTGCTCCTGGCGGAACAACTGGTACACCAGCGGTGTGTCCATCCCGGTCCTCTCGTACTAAGGACAGCTCCTTTCAAATTTCCAACGCCCACGACGGATAGGGACCGAACTGTCTCACGACGTTCTGAACCCAGCTCGCGTACCGCTTTAATGGGCGAACAGCCCAACCCTTGGGACCGACTACAGCCCCAGGATGCGATGAGCCGACATCGAGGTGCCAAACCTCCCCGTCGATGTGGACTCTTGGGGGAGATAAGCCTGTTATCCCCGGGGTAGCTTTTATCCGTTGAGCGACGGCCCTTCCATGCGGAACCGCCGGATCACTAAGCCCGACTTTCGTCCCTGCTCGACTTGTAGGTCTCGCAGTCAAGCTCCCTTGTGCCTTTACACTCTGCGAATGATTTCCAACCATTCTGAGGGAACCTTTGGGCGCCTCCGTTACCTTTTGGGAGGCGACCGCCCCAGTCAAACTGCCCACCTGACACTGTCTCCGGACCGGATCACGGTCCTGGGTTAGAATGTCCGTACAGCCAGGGTAGTATCCCACCAGCGCCTCCACCGAAGCTAGCGCTCCGGCTTCTCAGGCTCCTACCTATCCTGTACAAGCTGTACCAACATTCAATATCAGGCTACAGTAAAGCTCCACGGGGTCTTTCCGTCCTGTCGCGGGTAATGTGCATCTTCACACATAGTATAATTTCACCGGGTCTCTCGTTGAGACAGTGCCCAAGTCGTTGCACCTTTCGTGCGGGTCGGAACTTACCCGACAAGGAATTTCGCTACCTTAGGACCGTTATAGTTACGGCCGCCGTTTACTGGGGCTTCGGTTCAACGCTTCG